>DKKK01000078.1:0-1181 GCA_002455215.1 Anaerolineales bacterium UBA6668
AATGCACGTGCCAAGCCCACCCGTTGTTGCATCCCGCCACTCAATTCATGTGGGTAGTGGTTTTCCCAGCCTTTTAAGTCCACCAACTCCAAGATTTTGCGGGCTTTGGCTAGGCGTTCTTCTTTGGCGACTCCTTGCACTTCCAGCCCAAAGGCGATGTTGTCTAGTACGCGTTGGTGGCTAAACAAGCCGAATTTCTGGAAAACCATGCTCATGGTGTGGCGGCGTAATTCACGCAAACGATTTTCGTTCATGGTGACTACATCTTCACCATTTACCACAATTTTGCCGAGTGTCGGGTCAATCAAGCGCGAGAAACAGCGGATGAGTGTAGATTTACCACTGCCCGACAGCCCCATCACGCAAAAGATTTCGCCTTCATGCACATCAAAACTGACGTCACGCACAGCCAGCACATGCCCGGTCTTGGAAAGGACTTCGCCACGCGTCATTTCGGGCGTGATTGAACGGGCGATTTGGGCAGGTGTGGGTCCGAAGACTTTCCAAACGTTTTGGCAAGAGACTTTTACAGGATTGTTGAGTTTAGATGACATAAGGTTCAATGACTACGGGTGAGCGACAGTTCGCGAGAGCTTTGGGAATGCCCAATCGTTTGACATGTAGAGTGTGTATGTCCTGATAAATATTGTAGTGAAATTTGAAAAATCCGCTAGCTCCCCCCGCATTATCCAGTGAACCTAGCTTTCTCAGGCTCCGACTTATCCGTAGCTCGGGTACTGTTCAGCATATCGGCTGGATAACGAATTGCAGATAGCTGTACCCGCCGAAAGTGCCGCTGAAGCGCAGGCAGTTGTACTCGACTCGGGTTGAACAGTGGGGCTTCTTCTTAAAGAAAAGAGCGCAGTTTTCATTTGTGCTAAATATCGCTTGCTTTGCACGTGCCCCGAATATTAAATCAAAAAGCCTGCTGGTTCACCAACAGGCTGAATATCCCACGGCGGCTCGGCTCGAGCCAGCAGACTAACGGCACCCCAGTCGTCCACATACTGTTGCTTCCTTCCGAACCTGGCAGAGTTTTGCAGGGACTGGCCGCGTTAGGACCGGCTTTCAACGCCTTACCGCCGCACGCTAATCATATCACAAAATGACGAAATCGGGGAAGAGAGAAGAAGGATATGCAGGGCAACCGCATGAAAGATTGGGTGACGAAATAGTACATA
>DKKK01000078.1:1267-17114 GCA_002455215.1 Anaerolineales bacterium UBA6668
TTTTCATGCGGTTGCCCTGGAAGGATATGGGATGGGGGATGTGGAAAGTGGGAAGTGAGATAGGGGAAACCAACCCCAAGGAGACTGCTGGGGTGAAATAATTCTATTGCGCCAATGTCAGGTATAGAATGCCAACGAATTCATGGGTGTTTGGCAAGTGATCCAGCACTTGGGTTGCGCCTAATTGCCAGCCGTTTTGGCAAAAACTTTGGGCTGTACGAGCTAGACGGGCAATGTGAGCACTGTACAACACCAGTTGCGGCGGGCGGATGGCGTATAGCTGTTGAAGCTCGTTGGTGGTGAGTCCATCGGCGGGTACTTGCACCACTGCCCCTGAGAAAAAGCTTTTCTCATCAGCCAAATAAGCCAAACTTTCGGCGTAGTCTGCTTCAAATAAAGACACATTGTCGAGTGCATCCAAATTGGTGATGAAATCTTGTGCATAGGCTGGGTTTTGGACTAAGGCAAGCACTTCCTTTGCCACGCCAGCCAGTTCAGCCGTGAGCAAGCCAGCATCTGCGCCCACTTCCAGCCAGCGCCCGGCACTTGTCGGTTGAAACCATGCCGCGATTTGCCGGGCAAGTGTTTGCCAACTGCCGGGTTGTAGCAAAAACTGGCTATCGGGGCATACCTGCCACCAGCGCTCACCCAACCACAGCCCCAGCCGTTCATCGCCTGCCAAGCAGAGCAAATTACCGTCTGCTCGATACACCACCACTGAAATTCCGCTTTCCACCCGCAACTCCGGCAGGTTTTCCCCACTTGGATGGAGCAGTAAAAAGCAATCCCCATCGGCATTGCAGGCGAGTGTCAGCGCTCGCAAGAGTGGTTGCGGCGAGATAGGCATTGGCTCTGTTTCATCGTCTAGTTCAGCAGGGCGCAAGGGGCTGTCGGCGGGTGGTGGAGCAGGTTGGGCGAGTTGAAGCTCGGCAAGCAGTTGGCTTAATGCCGGGTGTAGGCTCGCACAGTGGCGGATGGGTTGGGTTGGGTGGTAAGGGAGATGCAAAGATCCATCTTCCGTCACAGATACCGTCAATTGCCAGCGATTGGCTTGTTTGGGGTCGGCAAGGATGGCGGGCATAGCGGGCGCGGACAGGTTGGCAAGGCGGGCGAGTTGGTCGGCAAAGACCGTTTGCTTAATCGCCACCTGCTCAGAGTAGGCAATGTGCCCGTAGCTACAGGCGCACCCGCTAGCTGTGCCGCAGGGGTGGGGCACTCGTGCGGGTGAAGGTGTGAGTAGGGTAAGAATTTCGCCGGATTGTACTTTTTTTTCAGTATCTGTCAGCCGGATTTGTGCAGTTTCCCCCACAATCGCACCATTGACAAAGATGGGTCTACCGTTGGTGCTTTTGGCGATGGCGGCAGGACCGTAGGACATGGCAGTGAAGGTGACAGTTTGGGTAAGGCTAGACATAACCAATAGTATATCACTCCCCTAGCAGTTCTTTGGCTACCACGCCCATGCCCACCCGCCTTTCTCTGGCAAGGTGTTGAATGTGCAGGTAAGCTTGTTCTTCGTCCATACCATTTTTTATTAATAGTGCTTTTGCCCTATCAATCCATTTGCGTGCGCTTAATTTTTCTTCTAATTTGTGGGTTTGGCTTTGCAAGGTACGCATCTCATCAAAGCGCTTTTGGGCGATTAACAGCGCAGGTGGCAGGTCATTTGCCTTGACCGGCTTGACCAAGTAGGCATGAATGGGTAATTCACTGGCACGTTCTACTGTTTGCGGGTCGCTGTGCGCGGTAAGTACGATGATGGGCATAGGCTGATGAATGGCAAGTTAATCGGCAACTGCCAGCCCATCCATAAACGGCATATTGATGTCCAAAATTGCCAGTTCTGGCACATACTGGCGGGTTTTGGCAAGCGCATCGCGCCCGTCTACTGCTAGGATGGGTTCATGTCCCAGCGCAATGAGCATTGTCTGTAAACCCATGCGCATGATTGCTTCGTCTTCGGCAACCAATATTCTCATCAGAACTCCTGTGAACTGCGGTAATACCGATTCACTATTTTATAAGGGTAGTTGAATCACAATTTCAAGCCCCGGTGCTTGTGGCAAAAATTGTAACTGTCCATGTAACTCTTCAGTTACCAGAGTGCGGGCAATTTGCAACCCGAGCCCTTTTAATTCTGTGGCAGATGTACCAGCAGGCAAGCCCTTGCCGTCATCGCCTACCCGTACTTGCAAGTGGGTGTGGCTTTTTTCTAGCACAATCCACACATTGCCTTGCGTTTGTTCGGCAAAGGCATGTTCTAGGGCATTTTGTAGCAGTTCGTTTACAACCAATACCAGCGATGTGGCGGAGCGGCTAGGCAGGCTGAAAGATTGTCCTTGTACATGTACCTGAATTTGGCGGGTGGGGGCGATGAGCGCATCGTTGGTGACGGAAACCACGCGTTGCAGTACGTCCAGCACATCTACGCTGTGAAAACCACGTTCAGACAGCACTTCGTGGACTACAGCGATGCTTTGGACACGATGAATGTTGGTTTCGAGCACGTCTTGCGCGTTTAGGTTGGCGCTATCCAACAATTGCAATTGCATGAGCATGACGATGTTTTGCAAATTGTTTTTGATGCGGTGGTGCATTTCGCGCACCATAGCGGCATTGGCGACCAAGCGACTATTTTCGATTGCCAAGGCAGTTTGGTTGGCAAGGGTAGTGAGCAGTGCCACTTCTTGCTGATTAAAGGCGTGAAATTCGGATGTGTAACAATTGAAAACGCCAATTACATTGCCGCGCACGGTTAGCGGGACTGCCAACAAAGAAACCAACCCTTCTTGCTTGGCAAGGTCGGGGCGCAAATATTGGGCGTTATAGCGTACGTCCAACACCCAAGCTTGCTTACCGGATTCGGCTACCTTGCCAATGACACCCAGCCCGACCTTAAGCGGTGGGCGATGGCGGTAAACACTGCCCCCTTTGCGGGCGGCGGCGTGCAGTACCAGCCATTCTTGCGAGTCATCTAGCAAAAAGATAGAGCAAACGGTGGCATTCATCAACTGCACCGCCATTTCCGTCACCACCCGAAGCATTTCGTCCAGATATTGTGGACTGGTGACTGCTTCGGAGAGCTTAACCAGCGCATTTAAGTCTTGCAATTGGCGTTGTTGGCGGTCGAGTAGCTCCGCTTTGGCAATTGCCCCCGATGCCAGTGCGCCAATCAATGCGAGCAATTCCACTTCAGCCGGGGAAAAATCACGCGGGGTGCGGGTTTGCACGTTCAAAGCGCCAATCACACGGTTGGTTTGCAAAGTGAGTGGTACTGCCAACAGAGAGTGAAACTCGCCTTCTTGGGTGGCGGCAACAAATTTGAAAGCGGGGTGTTGTTGGGCTTCGCGGGCAAAAATAGCGCGGTTTTGCTGAACGGCTTTGCCGGTCATGCCTTCCCCCACATGCAAGACTGCCTTCCCCACCGATTCATTTGCCAGCCCAGTGGTTGCCCGCAGGCGCAGGGTATATTCATCTGAATCGAGCAGGTACACAGCACACGAATCAACTTGCATCACGTTGGTGGTGCGTTCTACCAATAAATCAAGCGTGGTATCTAAATTCCAAGCGGCATTAATTGCACTGGAGATTTGCCGTAAGGCACTGATAACATCAAGAGAAGTGGGCATGACAAAACGTGAGAAGGTAGAATGCGTTGATTATATAAAAAAAAGTGGGGGCGTGTGGGAAATTGCTAAATAGAAAGGGCGTAGCCATGCCACGCCCTTTGGATATTGAGTACAAAGTTTGGGTCAACCCGTTTTGATGCGTGAATTGTACACCAAAGTGTACATTGTTTACCGTATCAAGTCGGGATTGCCAGCTAGAGCCGGATTACGCGTCAAAATACATCACATATTCGTACGGATGCGGGCGTAGGCGCACGGCATCGGCTTCGGCACGCTTGATACCGACATAGCTGTCAATTAGGTCTTCGGTGAAGACATCGCCTTGCAGTAAGAAGTCCTTGTCCGCATCGAGCGCATCCAAAACTTCGCTCAAGCTACCGGGTACTTGTGGGATGAGCGCCATTTCTTCGGCGGGTAATTCATACAAGTCCTTGTCTTGGGGTTCGCCTGGGTCAATGCGGTTTTGAATACCATCCAAACCAGCCATGAGCATGGCGGCAAAGGCTAGGTAGGGGGTTGCGGTCGGGTCGGGTGCGCGGAATTCGACACGCTTGGCTTTCGGGCTGAGCGCGTACATGGGGATGCGGCAAATGGCAGAGCGATTGCGGGCGCTATATGCCAAGTTGACAGGTGCTTCAAATCCTGGCACCAAGCGGCGGTAGCTGTTGGTGGTTGGGGCGCAGAAGGCGAGCAGGGCGGGTGCATGCTTGAGCAAACCACCGATGTAATATTTGGCAGTGTCGCTCAAACCGGCATAGCCGTCCGCACTATACATTTGGTTTACACCATCCTTCCAAATGGATTGGTGACAGTGCATACCGCTACCGTTATCGCCATACATGGGCTTAGGCATAAAGGTGGCGGTTAAGCCCATCTTGCGTGCCATGTTCTTGATTACATATTTATAAGCCATCAAGCGGTCTGCCATATTTAGCATTGCGCCAAAGCGGATACCAAACTCGCATTGACCGGGCACTGCCACTTCGTGATGGTGAATTTCCGGAATGACACCCGCGGCATCCAGAGCCAGCATCATTTGGGTGCGCACATCTTGGTATTGGTCTGCCGGTGGAACTGGGTAATAACCGCGCTTGGGTTGCAACTGTCCGCCCTTACCGTTGCTGGCGCTGTTCCACCAAGCTTCCGGTCCATCCACATAAAAGCTGGCGCCACGTCCGGTATATTCATAGCGTACGTCAGTAAACAGGAAAAATTCGGCTTCTGGACCAAAGAAGGCGGTGTCACCAATGCCGGTTTGCTTTAGGTAGGCTTCTGCCTTTTTGGCAACAAAGCGCACGTCTTTTTGATAAGGTTGCTTGGTGATGGGGTCATAAATGTCGGCGATAATTGCCAAAGTGGGCAGTTCCAACACTGGGTCACGGAAGGCAGTGGTGGGGTCGGGCAAAAGGAGCATATCTGAGTCGTTGATGAATTGGAAGCCACGAATGGAAGAACCATCAAAGCCCAAGCCATCTTCAAATGTGCCCAAATCGAATGCCTTGGCATTTACACTAAAATGTTGCCATTGACCGAACAAGTCGCAGAAACGCACATCGATTACTTTGATGCCTTCCGCTTTGATAAAATTAATGACATCTTGGGGGGTAGAAAAAGCCATTTTTAGAATGCTCCTTTGAATTTTGAAAATTATTTAGCCGGAAGCCTTGCACAAAATAAAAAGCCTTGACCATTGCAAGGTTATTATGCAATGAACAAGGCTTCCTGGCCAAACAATTTATTTTGTTTGAAGATTGCCCTAATTGTAGCACAATTATCCTGCGCACAATTGTTGCTTTGCCAGAACTCTAGCCTGTACTGCTTGTGCGACTTGAACAATTTTTGAGTATATTTTAGGCATTCAGCCTTCACCCTTAATGGCGAAGTTACAGAACCCCAACAGAAATGGGAATAAGGGTATTATGAGACTTATTGAAACCTTCGAACAAACGAAAAAATCCCATAATTAACTTGCGTAAATGATGTATAATTACCAATCTGATTTCACATTTTACGATATCGAGAATCGCGCTTTTACCCATCTCAAGGAAAGGCGTAAATTTCAAATATGCCCAAAACAGTATTTTGTACATGGTTACGGGCTGTCCTTAAGTCTAAGGTCTTTATCTTACAATTGTACACATTTTACTCGCTAGTTGAAAGTAATTTTTTATAATGAAGCATATCCAGAAAAAAATTTGCCTCCTTGGAGATTTTGCCGTTGGAAAGACTAGCCTAATTCGGCGTTTTGTAGAAGGGCGGTTTGATGACCGCTATTTGAGCTCCATTGGTGTCAAGATTACGCGTAAAACGTTGGAGCGCCCTGACTATACCTTGAATATGCTAATTTGGGATTTGGCAGGAGGCGATGATTTTAACGATACGCGTTCGGGATATCTGCGTGGCGCATCAGGGGCAATGTTTGTTTGTGATTTAACTCGAGCGGATACCCTAAACGTGTTTGTAAAGTACGTCACCCAGCTACGCGAAATCAGCCCTGATGCGGGTATTGTGCTTTTGGCGAATAAAGCAGACTTGCATGATTCACGAGTCATAGAAACCAAAACTTTGCAGGCAATTTCAGAAGAATTTGGTGTTCCTTTCTTGTTGACAAGCGCCAAAACCGGAGAAAATGTAGAAAACGCTTTTAGTTTGTTAGTTGAAGTTTTGGTTAAGAGCTAAAATGCCATGCCTACGGTTGTCACGCCACTTTTGGAAGCACGCATCACCCAGTTTTATCGGCAAATCCACCAATTTGCTTATGCCCAGCTTGCCAACGACCTAAGCGTCGTTCAGCACTCTGACAATTTCCCTGAATTTTTATCTGAACCGAGCACTAGCGCTGAAGTCATTGGACAGCCAATTTCATCCACATTGTGGGAACTCATTGGTTTGGAAGATGTTCTGCTACAGATTACTTCCGGCGAGCGCCCGGAATTTCAGTTACATCAGATAGAACGGGTGATTTGGCGAGATGGACTTAGTATCAAGGTATATTTTTCCTTATACATCGTTCCACTCACAGCGGCAACCCCCTCCGCCGGTTTGTTACTCTTGTTAGAAGACCAGAGCTATTCGGGTATCGTGCAACAGCGGCTCACCCAAGAACGTAACGAATTACGTTTGGTGCGAGACCGCCTACTAAAAGTGAACACCGAACTAGAACACAGCAAACGTACAAAACATGCCATCTTGCAAATTATTCAAAAAGAAGTTCGGGGCTTTGCCCAAACCATCTACGACTCTGCAGTCGAAATTGAGCATGCAGTACAGCCCGTAAGTAATGATTTAGGCGCTAATAGTTCGCATTTAACGGTAAATTCCAAAAAATTATTAGATATGGTTGCAAATATCCAAGACTTAGACCGTATTTATAACGGTAATTTGGCTTTGGATATTTCGTTGTGTGATTTGAATGAAGTGACGGCAAGTGCTGTCCAGCACCTGATTTCCAATTATGCCATTGCAAAAGAGCGATTCCACGCGCAGTTTTCTACCCAGGTATTGCCTTTATTGGCAGATAGAGAACGATTGGTGCGTGCCATAGCCAATTGTATTTCCGCATTACTACAGTTGGTTCCACCAGCTACTCTCCTAACTGTGCATACCGCAATAGATGGCGCATTTGCCGAGTTACGTATTCAGATAGAAGGCGTATGCTTCTCCGAGTCGGAATTAAGCAATTTTATGGAAGGGCAGTATCGTTGGGCAGAACCTGAAAACTCTGAAAATATCGAGTACAATTTAGATATTTATTTAGCCAAAACGATTTTTGAAGCGCACTGTGGTTTTACAAACATGGCTTCTACTGTTCAACACGGCACAGAATTTCGCGTATTGTTGCCAGTTCACCTAGCACCGATGGCGCAGGAGTATTAATGGCTTACCGCATACTGGTTGTCGAAGACGACTTCGTGGTTCGGCGACTGCTCCAAGTTTTACTGAGCAGTGACAAACATGTCGTCTTAGAAGCACATGACGGGCAACAGGCGCTTAGCCTAGCCGAAAATGGCGCGGTTGATATCATCTGCACTGACTTAATGATGCCAGTGATGGATGGTTTTACCTTGATTGAAAAAGTACGCAATAACCCCAAAACTGCCAGCATTCCCATTCTAATCATCACAGCGGCAGACCGCCACCAATATCTCAAACGGGCTATGCAGTTGGGGGCAAATGGCTTTGTGATGAAGCCATTTACCAAGATGCAATTGTTAGAATCGGTACAGCAAGTAATGTTTTCGGTGAACAAGGGCTAAACTGTTGGTGCGAGCAGGAATCGCCCAGTTTGGCAAAGTGCGCTTACCGAATTCGGTTACAAGGTGATTTTGCGGGGGTTCACGCGTAAATGCTCCGTGTTAATGATGCCTAGAATCAAATCTACCGCTTGGTCTAAATCTTCCTGATAGTTCACAACGCAATAATCAAACTCATGAATGCGGCGCATTTCCTTCCGCGCAGTTGCAATGCGCAGTTTTAAGCTGGCATCGGTTTCGGTACGCCGTTCACGTAGGCGTTGTTCTAGCGATGCTTCACTTTCGGCAGTCAAAAAGATGGTGACGGCAGATGGGTACATAGTCTTGATAGTTGCCGCGCCTTGTACATCCAGCCGCATAATCACATCCTTGCCACTTGCGAGCGCATCACGCACCTGCTGTTTGGGAATCCCTTTGTAATCGCCGTATACATTGGCATATTCGAGCAGTTCATTTTCATCGATCATTTCGGCAAATTCGTCCAAACTGATGAAGAAATAATCTACCCCGTGTACTTCGCCACTGCGGGCTGGGCGAGTGGTGGCAGTGACGACAAAATGAAATGGGCAATCCCGTTCTTTCAGTCGCAAAAGTGCGCTATCCTTGCCTACGCCGGAAGGTCCACTAATGACAATTAACAAAGGGTAACGGGGAGGAAGTTGGAAAGTGGTCATAAAAAACTACCAAAAAAAGAAAATCAGAAACTGGGGTTGTGTCAATAATCAAGTTCGCTGTAAAATTACAGGCATACGTTATAAGTGTTTAGGAGCCTGAAAATTATGCCAATTTATGAATATCGTTGCCAAAACTGCCGCAAATATGTGGTACTCCGTTTAAGTTATGCCGAATATGATACCGCAAAAAAGCAATGTTCGCACTGCGGTAGTGAACAACTCACCCGATTGGTGAGCCGGGTGCGAGTGGTACGTTCCGAAGAAGCACGCTTGGATTCACTCTCAGACCCTACCAGCTTTGGCGATGTAGATGAAAACGACCCGAAAAGCATCGGCAAATTTATGCGCCGTATGAGCAATGAAATGGGTGAAGATCTGGGTGGCGAATTTGATGAAGTCGTTGGGCGTTTAGAATCTGGCGAAGACCCGGAAGCAATTGAAAAAGACCACCCCGATTTGGGGCTGGGCGATGCCGGTGGCATGGGTGCTGGTATGCCGGGCGGCTTTGGAGACGATTTCTAAGCATACCCCTGCCGAGCCTACCTACCCCGCCACCAACAGGCGTGGCCATTCCAAGAGTAAATTTTCCAGCACCAGCCGGGCATTGGCGTTGCGTTCTAGCTGTTGCAGGGCGGTTTCTATCTCTTCCAGCGCTTGCGCCGCTTGCTGGGCGGTTACCCGCTGTTGCAGAGACTTGAATCCGCTCAAGCGGTCGATATTTACCACCCGCTCTCCTTGCCCGCTGACCAGCAAAAGCACATCACGCCACCAAGTGCGCCAATGGTCAAGCGTCACCGTCAACAATTCGCGGTCTTTGCTTAATTTCTCGGCGTAAACAAAGCGCAATGCCAAACTGTTGGACAATTGTTGGCTTAAATCATCCAACGCTTGCTGGCGAACTTGCAACGCTTCGGGATTTTGCATCATCTGCACCGCCCAACCCAACCTACCTGCGCTGAGATGCGCCAACAGTTGTGCTTGGTCGGCTGGCGCTTGCCAGTGTTCTTCGAGTGCGGATTGTACCGTGCGGATAGGCAAGGGGCGTAAGTTCAGCCGTTCACAGCGGGACAGAATGGTGGGCAAGAGCGCCAGTTCATCGCTGGCAGTGAGCAAGAAAAGCGCATTGCCAGGCGGTTCTTCCAGTGTTTTGAGCAGGGCATTGGCGGCGGCATCGTTGGCAGTTTCAAACTGGCTAAGAACGGCAATGCGGCGTGTAGTCTCTACCGGGCGCAAACTTAGCTGATAATTTAGCTCACGGATGGCTTCAATACCAATTTTGGCGCTCTTAATCAAATTACCGCTGACAATCGGCTCTACCCACAGCACATCTGGGTGACGCCCCAGCCCCACCAACTTGCAAGTGCGGCATGTACCACAAGGCGCGTTGGGCTGTTGGCAGAGCAGGCGCTGAGCAAACTGACGGGCGAGCGTGCGCTTGCCAATGCCATGCACCCCGCAGAACAAATAGGCATTACGCAACTGTTCGCGCTGTGCCGAACTTTCTAGGCTGTGTACTGCCCACTCATGCCCAATGACCTGCATCATGGCGCAAAATTTCCCTGATTCAAAGCCGTGCGCCTTGCCACCAAGTCCAGATAAGCGTCCCATTGGGCAATGCCACTGGTGGCAAAAAAGACTTCGTAAGCTTGGGCAATTTCCTGCTGGCGCGTGACAAAGGTGCTCCCATCCAGCCCGCTACTGCTGGTGAGTGTGGCTTGCCAGTTGGCAGACAAACTATCCAACGAAAGCCCGTACACCACATCATAATTACCCGTGTTGTACACTTTTGCCAAACTTTGCATCCCGTAGGTATCCATCAGGTACTGGACAAAACAACCCGACAAAACGTAATTGGCAAAGGTGCGGATATGCCCGCCAAAAGTGGTGTCGCCGTAGCCCAAACGCACCAGTCGGCTAGCTGGTGAAAAAGCAGGCGTTCCCACCATTAGCCCACACATCTCCTGCATGGGTAAATAGCCCTGTTTTTCCAGATATTTTTGCGGCACTGCCACTGCCAACCCTTCGTGCAACATGACGGAAGAGCGGAAACCAAAGAGATGAGTTGCCGCCATGTGGGTGAGTTCGTGTGCCAAAATGTAGCTGGTTTCGCCAGCAGAGTAAGCACCATCCACTAAAATGAAGGTTTTGTAATCGTTGGAGTAGGTAGTGCCTTGTAGCGCCGGGCTATTGGCAAACCACGTGCCAGCTAAATAAACATCTATCGGGCGCTCCACCGTACCACCCAGTTGGGCTTGCACAAAATCCCAGATTTGGCTAATTTCGAGAGCCAGCGGGTCAATATGTGCGGCGGGGTAGGTGTCCGGCTGGTAATGAATGGTAATTTGCCCAATGCTGGTGGTTAGTGGGTAGTTTTCGCTGACATTACCACCCGTAGGAAGCAAACTGGCAGACCAGTTTGGGGGAGCAGGGCGCTCGGCAGGGGTATGGTTCGGTTGGGAGCCGCCGTCCGGTAAATCTGGGGCAGGCTCTGATAACAGCGGTGGGGTTGGGCTGGCTGGGCTGAGAGACGTGGCATTGGTGGGGCTGGGCGTGCTGATAACGCCGCTCTGTGTGGCAGAACTGAGCTCGCTTAGGCTGGGAATGAGTAGCTGTTGCCCAATAGCCAGTGCATCTGGGTTGGCAATGTTTGGGTTTGCCGCCAACAATTGTTGGCTGGTCATGCCAAAACCATCGGCAATCGCCAAAAGGGTGTCACCTTCTTGCACTACGTAATAAAATGGGGTCGAGCTAGCAAGCGCTTGGGTGGCAGTTGGCACAGCGGGGCTGGCTGATGGCGTGCGGGTGGCGCTAGGCAACGGCTCACTCGGCTGGGTTGACGTTGGCGGTAATTGTAGGGTAGCGGTGACGGCTAGCGCATGCGCGGTTTGCTGTGTGGCAGAATCAACCTGACTTTGGGGGCGATTGATAAAGGCAAGTACCGTCAGAAACAAAGCAAACACCAACGCCAACGCCCCCAAACCGACCAAGACGAAGGTTACTTGTTTGATACTCGGTTGGCGGCTGGAACGGCGGTCTTGTGGCAGTCGGATGCGCGTCAAGGTGCGACCCCCCAATCTGGGCGCTGAGTATTGCCCAGGCGGGTCAGTTTTTGCTGGTTACTACCATCGGGAAGCATACTGTATAATAGCCAATAGCCATCTCGGTCACTATTAAAGACAATCAGCTTGCCATTTGGCGCATAAACGGGGCGTCCATTTAAGCCTTCAGCGGTCATTTGTTCCGGTTTGCCCCCTTCGGCAGGGATGCGGAAAATTTGGTCAGGGTTGCCATCTGGGCGTAGGGTGTTATACACCAACCATCTGCCATCCGGCGACCAATTGGGGTGGCGTTTGTCACCCGCATCGGTGGTAATCAGGGTTTCTACACCGGTTTCTACATTGACCACCGAAATTTGCCAAGTACCGTCCACTTGCGTCATACAGACAATTTTTTTGCCGTCCGGCGACCAGTTGGCGGCGCGGTGCGGGTTGCCATTGGTCAGTTGGGCGGTATTGCCCCCTTGCGACCCATACACCCACAACTGCCCACCCGCTTCAAATGCCAGTATGGGCTGGCTGGGATGCCATGCCGGCAGGCGGGGAGACGGTTGGCTGATGGGTACTTTGTTCAGGTTGGAGCCATCTACTTCAATGGTCCAAATTTCCCAAGCGTTATCCACCTGCCAATTAAATGCTACCACTTTGCCATTGCTGGAAATGTCGGCTTCTTGCTGATTGCCCGGCTCCGTGACCAAAGGGCGCTCATCCGAGCCATCGCCGTTCATAATGTAAATGTCTTCATCACCACCACGAATTGCATCAAAAACGATGTAGCCATTCCGCACGGCTGACAAGGATAAATCTTCGGTGGGGCTAGGCGTAGCGCTGGGGGTTGGCGGCGTTGGGCTGGGCAGAAGGGGCGTGTGAGTCGCTGTTGGGTTGCTGAGTGGCGCCGGAGTGGAAGCTTGCGCTTCGGGTTGCGCCTGATTGGTTTGGGCAAATGCCACTTCTACTGTCATTGCCGCCGCAGTTTCTAACTGAGTGCCTAAGTCGGGGTTTGTGCCAAACATGGCTTGCAAGGTGGGTAAGCCGAAATACAAGATACCGACACAGGCAACTGCGGCAATGCCCAACGGCAAGGCGAGCCATAGCCAGCTAGTGGATTTTGGGGTGGGTGTGTAGGGACGTTGCTCAGTAGCAGGGGAATTGGGGCGTACAACCGTGCTGGTGGCGTAAGTTGGTTCTAGTTGGGTAGGCGCTTGCTGTGCGGATGCGTGGGCGGTATTCCCATTTAATATTTCGCCGAAATGGCGGACGGTTGAAAAGCGTTGTGCCGGGTCAAAACGCAATGCGCCATTAAGTGCCGACTCCATTTGTTGTGAAACATCGGGGCGTAAACTGCGTACAGGCGGCAGTTGAAAGCCGTAATGACCGGGTTCAATGCCAGTTAATAGCACCAAAAGGGTGACGGCTAAGGCATACAGGTCGGAACGNNCGGAACGCGCATCGGTTTGGGAATTGCCGTACTGTTCGGGTGGCAAATAGCCCGGTGTGCCCGCGATGATGGTATCTTGCGAGGGTCCGCGCACTTCTTTGAATACCCGTGCAATGCCGAAATCAATTAGCTTGATGTGCCCATGTTTGTCGAGCATAATATTGGCGGGTTTCAGGTCGCGGAAGATGATGGGCGGATTTTGAGCGTGCAAAAAGTTTATCACGTCTATCAACTGGTTTGCCCAGTCACGCACCTGATTTTCTGGCAGTCCCAATGGCGACTCACTCATCAAGTTTGCCAGCGTCTTGCCTTCAATGTACTCCATCACTAGGTAGGTATTTTCGCCGCTGGTGAAATAATCAAAAATGACGGGCAGATTGGGGTGGCGGAGTTGTGCCAACATGCTGGCTTCTGTTTTAAAGAAGTTAATTGCCGCTTGGGCACGGGTTTGGGTTGCTTCGTTAATCAATAGTTCTTTGACCGCTACGCGGCGCTCAGAAAGGCGCGTATCTGCCGCAAGATACACTCGTCCTTGCCCGCCTTGGGCAATCACTTGCAAAATGCGATAGCGGTCTGCCAATATACTGTGAATTGTCAACATGCCATGTTCCATCCTACTAGGTTCCAGATAGCTTTTAAGTATGGCACAAAAGGTGGCGATTGAAAAGCACTTGCTGACAAAAAGCGGAATTTTCATCTACCCAAAAGTCTGCTGGTGGTGAAAGATGGTGCAGTGTTGGGGCGTGTTTGCTGGATGGGGTGGGGCAACCGGTGGTGGCNNATTGCCAGTCGGAAGTAGCTTCTGTGTGACCGGGTCGCGCGGGGGTTGGGGTTACTACCTAATCTCATGCGCTTATACGCAATTATTTACTACCCAGTGGTATGTACTCATACGACTCGCAATCATTAAAGGTTGGGGTTGCTCTGCTTATTTCTATGCTAAAAGGATATTCATGATTAATAGGGAGTTTTGTAAACCCTTCAATTGGTCCTGAACTCAATGTAAATTCACTTACAAGCGGTGGCAACTCCATATTACTAATATTACCTACTAAGCCATATGGTGATAGTGCAATGAAGAATCGCTCAGTAGGGTCTTCTGGAAGATATAGGATCTGAAAAGTCGTCAAATCGAGACCATCAACGACATCTCTGTTTTGGATTTCTTGGTATAGTTTCTGCTCTGTTGTACCGTAATTGGCGAAAACTTCGGTATAGTATTGATAGATTTCCTGATAATTTCTCCGTGAAGTTACATAATATTCTTGCCTATAAAGCGAACATTTATTTGGAACGTCTACTTCATGTATGTTATGAAATATTAAGGTAGCCCATCCAGGAAATAATAGTTGGTTTTGGGTGTTAATGCTCGAATATTCCAATGAGTGTCTTTGACGGTCGAGATTGGTTTTGTATCTGATTAAAAAAATTAGGATTGTAATATTCAATACTATTAATGCAAAATAAACAAATTTGAGTATTTTATTGGTGTTATGCCTTATCTCCATATAATGCCTCCCTCCGTAACAGCGCAACCAGCTGATGGGTGAACAAAATAAAGTGTTAGAGTTGACGTTTTTTCACCGGGTTGTGGTTCAAGTGTGTAATGAAAAGTCGAAATGGCTCCCTTCTCCAGCACGCGCCATTGAAATTCAGCCATGATCCGTTCCAAGCGTACTTCATCGTACCACCCAAAATCTTTCAGAAATATGTAGCTGTACCCATACATGCAACCTGTCTTCGGCTCAGTCTTGAACTCGGTCCCTTGTTGGGTGTATGTAATATCATGATTATCTAGCATTTCTTCTAGTAATCGCAACGATGCCCACATTTCCTGATTCGTTCTTTGCGTTTCAGTTGGTTTGCTTGGTTTCGTCAGATACGCAAAGTATGTCAGTTGAAGTAGAAAACAAATAAATAATAAACCTAGCCTGAGTCGAAAAGATGGTAATTTCATTAGTAAATTCCGTAAGTTTGATAGTACTCAAAATAAGGGTATGCGAGTGTAGCATTATAGCTTGGAAAGGTTTGTGCCTGAAACTTTTCCATTATAGCCGAAGATTGTGCTTCTTTTGTAGCGATTGTAATGGGTGCCACTCCGGCGCGATATGTGCCAAAAAGGAGGGCAAAATCTATTGTGTAGAATTTGCTGTATCGGGGCTGGCTTTCACCGCCGCAACACCCGCCCGCGCCGGGTCTGGGTCGCCGTTGCGCGAATAATCTACGGTACTGCACTACACCAATCCCAATCAGTGAAAGCTTTTGGGTGACCGGGTCTCGCGGGGGGGCTGTGCGCCACAGTTGCTGGCGACACGCAGGTCGCGCCGTTACGCGGCAGGCGTTCCACTTCGCCATCGCCTGCTCATATTCGCGCCACTTGCCGCATGGAGCGCATTGCCAGTCGGAAGTCGCTACTGTGTGTTCGGGTCGCGCGGCGGTTGCGGCTGTGCGCCACATCCGGGCTAACGGGGGGTGGGGCAACCGGTGGTGGTGGCGTGATGACGGTAGCAGTCGCTAGCCCCTTATTGGCACGGTAGCGTTCCACTTCGCCATCGCCTGCTCGTATTCGCGCCACTTGCCGCATGGAGCGCATTGCCAGTCGGAAGTAGCTTCTTTGTGACCGGGTCTCGCGGGGGGGCTGTGCGCCACAGTTGCTGGCGACACGCAGGTCGCGCCGTTACGCGGCAGCGTTCCACTTCGCCATCGCCTGCTCGTATTCGCGCCACTTGCCGCATTGAGCGCATTGCCAGTCGGAAGTAGCTTTTGTGTGACCGGGTCGCGCCGCTGATTTGCTGGG
>DKKK01000163.1 GCA_002455215.1 Anaerolineales bacterium UBA6668
CCGAAAAACTGAACCGCACCCCCGTACATTGTGCTTTGGGGCTACGCTGAAAAAGATGATAAAACGCTCACTTCCCTTACTAATTGTAGTCGTGTTGACTTTGGCAGGTGGCTTTGCATACGGTTGGCTGGTAGATGAAAACTTTCGCGCCCTATTCCAAGCGCATCGGACTATGCTATGGGTGGTTGGCGTCTGGACGTTGGCCTTCTTCTTTTGGCTGTATGTAGCGTTTGATTATGTGCTTCCTGCCCTCCGGCGCTGGCTCTCTCGTGTGACAGGTGTGCGCATCAGCGAGCGGAGCGGTATTGGCTTGGGGAATACTATTACGGTTTGGGAAACACAAAATGCGGGCACATTGGGCTGTGGATTGGAACTTTTGCATGGGGTACTCAACATTACATTTGTATTTGTACCGATTATTGGGCTTATTGCCTACATTTATTTTGAGATGCTTCGCGGCTAAAAGCGCTTGCGGCACACAAAAATGAGCGCATCCCAACTGTTAGAGCGTTTTCCGCTGATTTCTTTGCTTGCTAGAATCTGAAACTCTTCTTGCAAATACCTTTCCATTGTCTGTTTAGAGCGGAGCGCGAAAAATCGTTTCGGTTCATGCCAGTCTTGTTCGTGAATGCCTTCGCTGTCTGCACCTGCATACACCGCTAGCCAGAATAACCCGCCACCTGTCAGTACGCGGGCAATGTTGTGAAGGGCTTTGCCAAGCTGAGCATTTGGGATGTGTAACAAACAATTGAGCGAGAACACTGCGTCAAAACTATTGTTTTCAAATTGCATATCCAAAACATTCATCACGAAGGCGTCCAACCCGCGTGCTTGGCAAAACTGCACCATGACCGGAGAAAGATCAATGGCGGTGACTCGTAAGCCCTGCTCACGAAAGAATTGGCTATCTTGCCCCGTGCCTGCACCTACCTCCAGCAAACGTGCTTTACCTTCTACATGGCATAAATCATAAAAAGCTTTGCGTTCTGCCAATTTCCAAAAATTCTTCTCCCCACGATTTCTGTCCATCGCTGATTGGTCATACGCGGCTTGCAAGGAAGTGGCGATTTTGTTGTATAGGTCATCGTTGCTCATAATTGCTATTTTACAACAAATCATCCGAAAATTTGGCGAATCAGAAAGACTGGCTTGTCTGAAATTCACCTAGATTTAATAGCTTATTTTTTCAAACAAGAATATAAAACTTAAACATTACTTTTTATTATGATAATTTTAGGATTTCGGGTGTACAATATATCAATGATATTAATTTTCTGGAGTGATATACAGTACACAAGAACTATTTTCACTCTTATTGTGTATAGTGCCCAATATTAAGACACGAAATGAGAATAGGGAAAACTGAAGACAAAAGCAAAGTTTAAAACCCCGCCTTTTTGATGATGTTTTTTTACGCATTTTCAAGAAAAGGCTGGGAATGCCCCCCTTATACGCGCTTTGTTGTTTTAGGGGTCACTGCATCTTTATGCTTTGTTATATTCGACACGGATGGAAACAACGCTTTTTCCTTAAGAAGAAAAGCGCAACTTGCTAT
Source organism: Anaerolineales bacterium UBA6668 (assembly GCA_002455215.1). Lineage (GTDB taxonomy): Bacteria > Chloroflexota > Anaerolineae > Anaerolineales > UBA6668 > UBA6668. The sequence goes on from DKKK01000163.1 coordinate 1,556, forward strand.
TCGGCACACGTGCCGGACAGAACCTGTGCCGAATCTACATTGCAAAGATGCGTTTCTTTGAAGATAGGCAATTCTTGACCTGCCGAGTAGAAATGGCAGACAGTTTTGCCGGTATATACAGTTGTTGTAAGTTTATTAATTTCACTGAACTAAGATGGACGATTACTCAGGCTTTCGTTTTGTTTCTTTACTTTGGCGCATTCGCCAAAAAGGGTTAATCGGATTTTGGGAAAGTCTTTGGCAAGAGCAGGGAGACTTGGCTTGGGTGAAATTTCCCAATGATAATTTGGTTTTGCTAGCCGTGCATCCGGAACATGTAAAGCATGTAACCATCACAAACCGCGAGCACTACGAAAAAGGTAAAACCTACGACTCAGTGCGTAAATTACTGCTTGGCAATGGTTTGGTGACGAGCAATGGCAACCAATGGCGCAACCAGCGCAAACTGATGAACCCCATTTTTAATGGTCCCGGCTTGGACAAAATGTACCCCATCATTGCCGATGAAGGTTTGCAGTTTGCCCAACGTTGGGAAAGGATCGTTAATCAGCGCAAAACGGTAGATATGGGCGATGAGATGATGTTGGTAACAGCCAATATTATCCTGAAAGCGCTATTTAGTTTGGAGCATAATGAAAATATTTTGGCATTGAAAAATGCCATAGAAACAATGATCAGCTTTGTCGCCACGCGCGAGATGAGTCTATCCCTACCGCTTTGGGTCAAAGTTGGAAAAAACCGCGAGTATTGGCAAGCGCGGGAATTGGTTGACCAATTCATTAATGCGACCATCCAACAGCGTCGTCAGATGCCGCCAGCAGATTGGCCCGATGACATACTATCACGCATGATGAATGCCCGAGACGAAGAGACAGGGCAGGGCATGAGCGACCAAATGTTGCGAGACGAAGCGGTAACCTTATTCTTTGCCGGACACGAAACGACTGCTCGCACTTTGACCTTTTTTTGGTATGCCGTATCACAAAACCCAGAAGTTTTAAGCGCTATCAGCCAAGAGTTGGACAAGAAAGTGAGCGGTTCTGCTCCTACCATTGACGAAGCCAAGAGTTTGACCTATACCACGCAAGTGGTTATGGAAACCATGCGGCTCTATCCGGCTGTGCCCTTCTATGTACGTGATTGTATTGTGCAGGATGAAATGGTTGGCGCAAAAATTCCGGTGGGCACGAGTGTTTTTCTTGCACCCTATCTTACCCATCGTCACCCGGTTTTTTGGAACGACCCCCTGCATTTTGACCCCAATCGCTGGACGGTGGAGCAACACAGTAAACTCCACCCGTTTGCATTTCATGGTTTTGCCGCTGGGCAACGCGCTTGCTTAGGTGGCAATTTCTCGATTTTTGAATCGCAAATTCTCATTGCCATTTTAGCAAAGCACTTTATCCCCTTGCTGAAATCCGGCTTCCTGCCGCAATTCGAAATTGCAGGTATGTTGCGGGCATCAAACGGGATGCAAATGATGATTACGAATCGCTAGTATCACCCTGCCCAAACAGGGTAAGCCATTCCGTAACTTCTTCCGAACTTAGTTTTGTGGGGTTGGCTTGCTTTTGGGGTTTGTAGTTAGAGAGTTCTTGGGCAAATTGGCTAGCGGTCATCCAGCGGGCGCGGTTATTGCGGGCAATCTGCAGTAGCTGGCGGTCATTGCTGACCAAAACCAACTCGCTGGGGTTTGGGTGGGTGCGAATACGTTGTGCGATGAGCGCATCTGCCGAACTCCCTTGTCGTGCAAAAAATACTTGAATATTACCTAGCTTTAGCTGGGCTCGGCTTCCGACAACCCCTCCATCAAAAAAAACATGCGCGTTTTGACGCAAATAAGCAAAATACGGGCGCAGTTTTTGTACCAGTTTTTCTTCTTTATCTGCACTTTGTAAGGTGATATCCGACAAAATGCCCAAAAGGTTGTGCCCATCAATTAAGTATGCCATAGCCAGAGTATAGCAGAAAGCACGAATGGCTTCAACTCAAGCGAGAAGCCCCCAAAGAGCAACTCTTAGCGAATACGACCCGTTAACTGACGCGTCAATTTTTAGTTGATGACCTTAAAGGAATTCTTAGACGAACCTGCACAACTTCCAGCCGTTACCTGCACATTAAAGCCATACTCACCGAGCGTATCTGTGCCAGCGATTGGGAAATCAATTTTTGCATAGCCATTTTGCGTTTGCGGCAGTGACAGAGTGACCACTTCGCCATTTGCCTTTGCCAAATAGACAATGCCGGAAAGTCCATCCATCAGATTGTTATGGCTATCCTTGACAGCTACTTCAATTCTTTGCGTGTCTCCCAATTTTATGACTGGTTTGCTCGGAAACAAAATAATATTCAAGATGCAAGCATTACTGACCGGTGTCGGGTTTAAACTTGCTATTGGCGCCGGACCACATGCACTTAATAAGGCGCAGATTGTCAGAAAAAGTGTAAAATAGTACCGTTGTTTCATTATCATGTTCTCAACAATTATCTTACACGAAAACGCACAATTTTTCCCTTAAAGTTATTAATTCTTAAGGAAAAATACCATATAATTTTAAACTAATTTAAAACAAAAGAGACTATCCTTATGCTGATTACCTTGTACGGACCCCCGGGCGTGGGCAAATCCACTGTCGGGCAATACCTTGCCAACTTACTGGGTTGGCGTTTCGTAGATATTGATGCACTCATTGCCTTGCAATATGGTGCTATCCGCGAAATTTTTGAACAACAAGGCGAAGNNAGGCGAAGTGACTTTTCGCGCATTGGAGAGCCAAACCATTGCGGAAGTTGCCCAACAAGAGCGTTTGGTAGTATCTCCGGGCGGGGGGGCTTTTTTGGATCCGGCAAATCGTGCCCTGTTAGAAGCACAAGGTCCGGTGGTGTGTTTGCGTGCGACCCCAGAAACACTGCTCAAACGGGTTGGCAAAGATTTGGGACGTCCTTTGTTGATGCAAAACGCAGGTCAACAATTGCTTGATTTGCTTGCCCGCCGCCAAGCCTTGTACGATAGTTTTGAAAACCAATTGTGGACAGATGGACTAACCGCTGAGCAGGTGGCGCAACAAGTGCAAGCTTATCTGCCTTGGCAAGAGCATGTCAAAACTCCGGATGGGCACGGCTATTCATTGCTAGTGGGAGAGAGCGCCCGCCTGTATTTGCCGTACCTGCTGAAAGAAAATGGCTTGCCTCGCCCGTCACTGTTGGTCACAGACAGCATTGTCGGTCCGCTGTGGGGCGAAGCGTTGGCACAACGTTGGAGCATCCCCATTGTACAACTGCCCAGCGGTGAAGCGCACAAAACCCTTGCTAGTGTCTCCGAATTGTACCAAGCATTTTTGAAACACGGCTTAGACCGCCACAGTCTCGTGCTTGCCCTGGGGGGCGGCGTCATTGGCGACATGGTTGGTTTTGCCGCCGCCACCTACATGCGTGGGATTCGCTGGGTTAATTTACCCACCACCTTGCTTGCAATGGTAGATGCCAGTGTGGGGGGGAAAACCGGTGTGGATTTACCACAAGGCAAGAACCTAATTGGCGCATTCTGGCAACCGAGCATGGTGTTGAGTGACCCACAATTTCTCACGACCCTGCCAGAGCGTGAATATCGTTCCGGTTTGGCAGAAGTCATCAAACATGCCTATATTGGCGACCCGGGCTTATTGGAGTTTTTGGGGCAACGGCGTGCGCTGGTTCAACGTGGCGTGCGGGTAAAGCTAGACATCATCCAGCGTGACCCTTACGAAAAAGGAGAACGCGCCAAGCTAAACTTGGGGCATACCTTTGGGCATGGCATTGAATCTGCCAGCCAGTACCAACTCCTGCATGGTGAAGCGATTGCGGTGGGGATGGTGGCGGCGGCGTGGCTGGCACAAAAACTGGGTATGGCTGAGAATATTCTGCCCACCCTAGAGAGCACACTCCAACAAGTGGGCTTGCCCATCCGTGCGGTTGGCTTGGACAATGCCCTGGTGCGCCGCCTGATGCAAGGAGACAAGAAAAAACAAGGCGTAAATTTACACTTTGCTTTGCCGCATAAACTAGGCGATGTACAAATCGGTACCATCGCCCCCGAAGAACTAATCATGGCGGCAATCGCCTATGTTTGCCCAGCGCAGTAGCGAGATAGTGCGCCGATGGACTTAAACGAACTACGCCAACGTTTACGCCGTGCAGGTGTTCAACCAGCCAATGAGCTGACAAAGCCGCCTTCTACAGGCAATGCTACGCCGACTCCGCCACCGGTAGCGGCATCCCCTGCCTTTGTCCCAAGCGTTCCATCTGCCCAATCCACGCCCAAAGAGCAAAGCACCCCACATGGCGTAACCTACTTCATCGAAACGCGTTACCCCCTGCCGTTTCCGCACGGTAGGGGGCATTTGCAGAGCATTCTCAACTCTGCCGCGCCCACCTTTGGCAAACTCTCGCGTAACCTTGCCCGCAACCCCGCCGAAATTTCTCTACAACGGTTGGCTTTTTTGGATACGGAAACCACTGGCTTGGCGGGTGGGGCAGGAACTTTGGCATTTATGGTTGGGGTGGGGCTATTTGAAACCGGCGCAGGGCAGGCTCAGCCCGATCGTTACCGTCTCATACAGTTTTTCTTGCGCAACCCCAGCGAAGAACGTGCCATGCTGTCGGCGCTTGCCGAACTGCTTGCCGATTGCGAAGGCATTGTCACCTACAACGGGCAAACCTTTGACCTGCCTTTGCTTGCGGGACGTTACACACTCGCTCGCAAGCCATCGCCTTTCATGCGTTTGGCACACCTAGACTTACTTGCACCTGCCCGCCGCCTATGGCGTAACCGCACCAGCAATTGTAGCCTGAGTACCCTTGAGCGCGAAATTTTGTGGGTTCAGCGTACCGGCGAAGATGTGCCCGGCTGGTTGATTCCGCAATTGTATGTGCAGTACCTGCAAACCGGCGATACCAGCCAAATGGAACGCGTGCTGTACCACAATCGCCTAGATATTCTCAGCATGACGGCGCTGAGTGGACAAGTTTTGCAGATGTTTGGTGACCCAACCGATGGTCATTTGTCGGGGGAAGATTGTTTGCGCTTGGCGGGCTGGCTGAATGTGCAGGGCGAATCTGCCCAAGCCGAAGTCGCCTTCCGTGCCGCGCTAGACCGCCCCTTACCCCAACCCGCTTACATTGCCGCATTGCAGGCATTTGCCGATTTTCTGAAGCAAAATAACCGCCGTACCGAAGCGGTTTCCTATTGGGAACTTTGGGCGGCGTATGAACCACTGAATGCACTTCCTTTTGCAGAGTTGGCAAAATTTTATGAATGGCATCAATTGGATTATGCTCAAGCGCTCGTCTGGTGCAATTGTGGCATTGCGGGGGTTGGCAAGTGGGCAGATGGTTGGCGCAAGCAAGAAACGCTAGCACAGTTTACCCATCGGGCGGAGCGGCTAAAGAGTAAGCTCAGTTCGAGTGGCGTTCTCTCCCAATAGAGCCAAAGTTATCGTTGATATTCGACACAGGTACTGTGTTTAGCACGTATACTTAAGCACGGCCACAGATTGTGGATTTTTGCTTTTGACCAGAACGCAATGCTTCATTACCAAGTAACGGCTTTGTCATTTCGAATGAGCGAAGTGAGAGAGAAATCCTTGATATTCGGCACGCGTTAGATTCGGTATCATACCGATTTGCGTTTTTCTCTTAAGGAAAAAACGAAGTTTTCATCCGTGTCGAATATAGCACACTGGGCNNGAGCCGTACAAGCGGCACAATCCTATGCTCTTCAAAATGGGTTTTTCGCAATCATCCAATTATCGTGGTAGGTTGCCGAAGCCCGGGCGGTACATTTGCCAAACAAGCCTAAGCTGTTAAAAATTTATGAATTAGGAATAGCTCTAAAGGTCGGTATATCCACACAGCCCACACCACAAGCATAGCCACCCATACCAGTAAACTCAGCGCAATGCTAACCAGAACAGGAAGCCGGAGCGGTTGCTCTTCAATGCGTATATCCGTTTGGTTTAAATAACGAACGGTGTAACGTGGGGCAATTAGCCAGAAAACCATCAAACCGCCCAATAGCCCACCGATGTGTCCCCAAGCGTCAATTTGCGCTACGAAAAAGGTAATCAGTAAGTTGATAGCGACTACCATTGCGGCGTTTTGTAACCTGGCTTTCCAACTGCGAAAGACTTCACGATTCAGCCAAATCAACAACACTTCGGCAATCATAATGCCATATAAAGCTGTAGAAGCACCGAGAGACGGCGTTTCTGGCGCGAGAATAGCCGAGAGTACATTGCCAGACAAACCTGCAACCAGGTACAGCCCAAAGAAGCGCAAATGCCCAATTTGCTGTTCCAAGCTCCGTCCCACCCAATACAAGAAATACATATTGGAGGCAATATGTAAAAGCCCACTAGTGCTATGCAAGAATATCGGCGTAATTAAGCGCCACCACTCCCCGGCAAGGATCGCGGGTGTGTATTTCATCCCCAAAATGGCGGGGAAGTCATTGCCCAAAATCCAGATACTCAACCATTGCATCCCATAGACAGCTAGCGTGACCCCCAGCAAGACATACGTGACCATTGGGTGAACCGGTTCCGGCGCATGGAGCTTGTAGGTGGGAGTGTTGGCGGGTTGGGGGGACAGGCTGGCGGCGGTTGGGTCAGATGGTTCGTCAGAGTTAGGCTGTTGCATAAAGTGGGGTTTCCGGTAAATCGCGCAAACGAGATGCGGCTTGTTCGGCGGTTAGGTCGCGTTGGGCTTCTGCCAGCATTTCATAACCGACTAAAAATTTTTTCACGGTTGCCGAGCGCAACAAAGGTGGCAAAAAGTGTGCGTGCAATTGCCAGTGTTCTTTGCTAGGGTCTGGCTGTCCGTGCAGGAAAGGGACACCATGCCAGCCCATCGAATAAGGAAAGCTGACTTGGAACAATTGGTCATAACGTGAAAGCAGGCGTTTGAGAATGTCTGCCAATGCCGTGCGTTCCACATCCTGTAGTTGTGGCAAGTGCTGGACAGCGCGGCGCGGGAGCAAGAGTGTTTCAAAGGGCCAGACAGCCCAATACGGTACGACTACTACCCAATGCTCGTTTTCCACCACTAGGCGTTCTTTTTGTTCTAGCTCTACTTGCAAATAGTCCAAGAGCAAATGCCGCCCATGAGACTGCCAATACTGGCTTTGCATCAAGTCTTCTTTTACCACTTCGTTAGGGAGTACACTCTGCCCCCAAATTTGCCCGTGCGGGTGCGGGTTGGAACAACCCATCACTGCCCCCTTGTTCTCAAATACTTGCACCCACGCATAGCTCTGCCCCAAATCGCTCACTTGCTCTGCCCAAGCATCCACCACCAGCCGGATATCCGGTAGGCTCATCTGGGGCATGGTTAGGTCGTGGCGCGGTGAAAAGCACATCACCCGGCAAGTGCCGGTCACATGTTGCGATTGCAATAGTGGGTGAGTCGTGGCAAGCGTTGGCTGTGATTCTGCGAGCAAGGCAGAGAAGTCATTGGTGAATACAAACGGCTCACTGTATTGCGGGTTGCGAATTCCGCCAGCCCGTTCATTGCCAGGGCACAGGTAACAGGTTGGGTCATAGGCGGGACGATGGTCGCTAGTCGTTTTCTCCACTTGCCCTTGCCACGGGCGTTTCATACGGTGGGGTGAGACAAGTACATATTCACCCGTTAGCGGGTTGTAACGGCGGTGGGGATGGTCGTTTGTCATCTTAAATGATATGGATTTGGGAGTATAATTTTTTGTCTGGTTTATACAGATGAGAATTGCGGATCTGGGTATCTACCTAAGGCGCCATTGATTGCGAGCCGCACAAGTGGCAACAATCCTATGCGCTTCAAAATTTGTACCGTTTGACGTGGCGGGCAAGCCCAAGTGCGAAATCTGACCTGTGCTGGATAGTACCCGTATTGAATATAATTATACTCTGAAATGAGCGAAAAGGGTGCGGTTCAAAGTTTC
>DKKK01000164.1 GCA_002455215.1 Anaerolineales bacterium UBA6668
ATTGCGGCAAACCCATTTTGAAGAGCATGGCATTGTATCGCTTGTGCGGCTCGCAACCACCAGTACTTTAATTTTCCATAATTCACTATACTCGGTACGGATAGGAGTTACGCTTTTGCATAGCACTGACCATCACTTAAGACGGTCTGATTTTCGGTCATTTCGACTGAAAGGAGAAATCCAGCCCAATGTGCTAAAGGATTTCTCTCTCGCTTCGCTCATTCGAAATGACAAAGCCGCTACTTGGCAATGAACTGTTGCGTTCTGGTCAAAAAGCAAAAATCCACAACCTGTGGTCGTGCTTAGTATATTCGGCACATATACCGAATAGTACCCACGCTCAGCACATTAAATCTTACCCTTGCCCCTTGACAAGCTGAGTATTTCTGCCGATAATTAGAACATAGGTTCTATTTTCGGTCTTATGAAATACCAAAAACTCCAACAAACCCTTGCGCAAAACAGTCAACGCATCAATGCTGTTTTTGCCGCTCACCATGTGGACAGCCAAGTTCGATTTGGCAATGCGCACGGACGAACTTTACGATTCGCGCTCAGCCTTTCACCGAAACACAAACTACGAGATGTTACCAACCTGCGTGATGAACTCGCCTTAGCGCTTGACACTCCCAATGTGCAGTTTTCTCGCGAAAATGGTCAACTTACTTTGGATATTCTCAACCCGGAGCGCAAGCAAATTTTGGTACGCGATGTGCTAAAAAATGCCGAACCCATCCCAAGCGCAACCGCTTGTCTGGGGGAAATGTCTGATGGTCGCCCACTACTCTTGCGCTTGGAAAATCCGAATTCTGCCCACGTTTTGATTGCCGGCACAACCGGTTCGGGTAAAAGCGAGCTTTTGCGCAGTATGCTGTGGAGTTTAGCCACCTGCAATCGCCAAGCCCACCTGCAACTAGCACTGGTTGACCCCAAACAACGCGGGTTTCTGCCATTTACCAATGCGCATAACCTATGTAGCCCCATCGCAGTTGCCCCAAACGATATTGAAAACCTGCTTGAAAAGTTGGTGGCGCTGATGGAAAAGCGCGACCGATTGCAAGAGCATCTGCCGCGCATTGTGGTGGCAGTGGACGAGCTGGCTGAAGTAGTACACACCTGCGGGGAGCAGGCATTACTGGCGTTGACGCGCCTTGCCCAACGGGGTAGACAGGCTGGCATTCACTTGTTACTAGCAACACAACAACCCAGCAGTGCATTACTAGGCTCCGCCTTGAAGGCAAATTTACCGGTGCGTTTGGTTGGCAAGGTGAATAGTGCGGAAGACGCCCGTATGGCAAGTGGGATGGGTGGCACGAATGCAGAATTTTTGCACGGTCAAGGTGATTTTGTGGCAATCAATGCTGGGCGACAAACCCGCTTTCAGGCGGCAGTCGTTACCATGCAGGAGTGGAACCATTTTGGATGAAACGCTGGCAGATTTTTCTTTGGGTTTGTATTCTACTGTTTGTCACACTGCTAGCCTATTGGATAGTAGCCAAACTGTCTGCCACCGCGCTAGCAGTTTTGTTGGGCGTGTTGGCAGGTAGTATCGCCAGCGTCCCGGCAAGCCTGCTGACGGCATGGCTGTATTTACGCCATCTCCAGCCAAGCAAAGCCAGCCAACCTGTAGTAACCCCTCCAAACTCCGCGGAAAGAGTGGTCATTATTACTCCCCCTTACGTCAGCCCACAATCTCCTGCCCCCGATATCTGGAATAACCACCCCACATATCGCGATTTCAACCCTACAGCGACTACAGAATCCCGTCCTAAAGCAACCATTTTGGGCGAATAAAGGCTATATTGGAAACGGATGAAACCTACGCTTTGTCCAATAAGGAAAAAAGCGCAAATCGGACTGCGGCACATATGCCGAAGACAACCCGTGTCAAATGTATTCCGCCTTACCACCCAGGCGGGCAATTTGTTCGCTGACGGTTAGCAAACAGGCTTCGGGTTGCTCTCGCACGCGCCTTTGGGGTAGGTAAAGTTGGTAGGGAGTTTCAGTTGTGGGGATGGGCTGTTCTTCGGGGATAAGATGAATCTGCAAATTACCCAATGCACACAAGACCGAAAGTTCTAAGGCAGGAGCATCTCCGGTATAGGCTTTCTCGGCTTGGTAACCACGTTCACGCAATGCCTGCCAAAGCAATTCACGCTCGGCATTGCCCACCAACAAGTCGGTCAGGTCTTGGGCAGTGTTGAAATATGCTCCGATAGTGTAGAAAAAGCTCAAACGCCGCCAACGAGCAGAAGGAAGGGGCGGGACACGTTTTTGTAGTGCGCCAATTTGTAGCTTAAAGTAAGCATCGTCTGCGCGTGGATGGTGCGGCTCATTTTGCAAAAGTTGGCGACGCGTGGTCAGTTCATGCCCGAGCAAGGGCGCATACCAATAAATGCCGTGTGCCTGCGTGCCAAAGCTGGCTGGCTGATAAAAGGCAAGATAATCTACCAACAAGGTTTTGGGGGCTTTCTTCTCTGGGATGCGATACCATCCAAACAAACGGGCAATCTCAAAATCGCGTGGCTCCGGCATGATTGCCACGAGCAGTAAGTCTGTGTCGGCTGGCATCTTTGTCATTGGGCTTCCTTGCACTAGACGGGTATATCGGCTGTCTGGCGAGCGATTTCAAGCTTGAGTTGTTCGTAGCTTTGTGCCAGTTTATCTAGCGTTTGTTGGGCGTTTTCCAATTCGGCATGCTGTCCCATTTGTTGCAAGGCTTCGGCATAGAGTGCCATCTCGCTAGCCGTCAAAGTGGCGGCGCTACCTTTTAGTTTATGGGCAATTTCTTCCAAAGTGGTAGGGTCTTGCTCATTGATAGATGCCTGCAATTGAGTATAGGTATCTTGCCATTGGTCATGGAACATACCGAGCAGTTCCATCGCCAATTCGGCATCATCCCCACAACGGTTGAGCAGTTCTTCCCATTGAAAGCCGACAAACCCGCTTGGTGGATTGTTTTGCTGGGCAGGTTCATCCTCCCCCGCAACCACGGTCAGTCTGCGTAAGGCTTCATAGAGCAATTTGGTTTGCAAAGGTTTAGTCAGATAGTCGTCCATACCCGCACGGGTACAGCGCTCGCGCTCACCTGCCATAGCATTGGCGGTTAGTGCGATAATCGGCAAATGTTGAGCACTTTTTTGTTCTCGCAGGCGAATTTCCTTTGTGGCACTGACCCCATCCAATTCTGGCATTTGAATATCCATCAACAAAACATCAAAATCTTGATGAGCAGAAACCGACACGGCAGTACGCCCATTACTCACGATTGTGACCAAACAGCCTTGCCTTTCCAACATTTGCAGGAGCACTTTTTGATTAATCGGGTTGTCTTCTGCTACAAGCACACGCAAACCAGCTAAGCTCGGACTCCTACGGAGGGGACCGGTGGCGGAGGGAACTTCTTCGGGTGCAGTTTGGAGCTTAATGGTAAAGCTGAAGCGGCTCCCAAAACCTGGGCGGCTTTCCACTTTCATTTCACCACCGCTCATTTGCACCAGTTGACGAGAAATCGCTAAGCCTAAGCCAGTGCCGCCATACTCACGCGTGATGGAACGGGACGCTTGGATAAATGGGTCAAAAATGGCTTGTTGTTGCGTTGGGTCAATGCCCATACCAGTATCTTCAACCGTAATCGCCAATATGAAATAATTTGGCGTTTGGGAAATCAAACGTGCTGTGGTGGTCACGCTACCGGAGTGAGTAAACTTGATTGCATTGCTCAGCAGGTTGCCCAAGATTTGTTGCAGGCGGGTCGTGNNGGGCGCGGCCCGCAAACATTTGGCAAGTGTTACTCAATACTTCCACTGGGTCATACAAAGTGTTTTCCAATTCCAGCTTACCGGATTCGATTTTGGAGATATCGAGCAAGTCATTCAGCAAGCGAATCAGGGTATTGCCACTGGCGTAAATCTGGTAGAGCGAGTCGGTCTGCTTCGGAGTAAGGTTGGTATCTAATAATAGTAGCTCGGACAAACCGAGAACCGCATTTAAGGGTGTACGAATTTCGTGGCTAATATTTGCCAAGAATGCACTTTTGGCACGGTTGGCTTGTTCAGCGGCGTTTTGCGCTTCGACTGCGCGAATTTCCGCCTCCCTTAGGCTGGTAACATCCTGCACCACCACCACGTAGCCTGTTAGATTGTGCTTCGTGTCTGCAAGCGATTTGGAGGTTACTTGGAAATGCACCCTTGCATCTTGTGCCAAAACTTCAAATTCGGTTTGGAGAGTAGTCGGTTGTTGAGAGAAAAAGGCTATCTCCGGGTAATTGGCAAGCGCTTCTTTCGCGGGTAAGCCCAAGACTTCTGCTAATGGTCCCGCCAAAAAGCGTAGACCGGCTGAATTCACATCCACCAAGTTTGAATATTTATCAAAAACCAAAACCGCATTGCTCAAACTGTCGAAAATCAGTTCGCGGGCAACTGGCACCATTTCAAATAAACGAAAACGCCACAGCGCCCGCAGAATAGGAATCCCACTGAGAATAAAGCCCAGTGGGGTAAGGTCTAGCCCGCGAATGAAGGTAAGATTGGTAATGCTAAGTAGATTGGCAAACCACGGTAGCAGGGCAAACCAAGCCAACATGCGCGATTGTTGCTGGTACATGATGGGCAAATTTCGCCCACCCTGCCAGATAACCAAAGTTCCTATCATCGTCATGGCATAGCCATAGACTATCTGAAACCATGCCAACGGCGCTTGGTCAAAGACTAAGGCAGAAAACCGTCCCAAGTCATAGAGTTGGAATGATTGGTAATACAGTTGGTGAAAGTTATTGGTCCACAGCAAAGCCAGCAAAACGGCGGCGGGCAAGAACATCCAATATGCCAGTGTCACCAACCAAGCCGGGCGGCTGGTAAAAACAACTGCAAATAAAAACCAAAAACACGGCACAAAAATAAACGAGATTGCGGACGCGTTGTACCAAAAAAGTTTGGGGGCAAGTGTAGGGATGGACAGGTAAATGAAATCAGTTAGCATCCAATTTGCCACTGCCAGCATCAATAGGCTGAAGACAGTAGCGGATGGATTTTGGCGGCGAAAAGACAAAGCCGCAAGGGTTATTGCTCCTAGCCCACCCAATATGAGCGAAGCATAGATAAAATAATTTAAGGAAACGTTCATTTTATCTCATATTCGACTCATGTAAAAATTGCAGTTTGCCCTTATGAAAAAGGATACAATTCAATATTGGACAATTCTAAACCGCGCCGAATATTGGTACTTAACAAATTTATCAATTATATTTGACGGGGATGCTATATCCATCACAGATGAAAACTGTTCTTTTTTTCTTTAAGGGAAAAGCGAAAATCCGACTCGTGCCGAACATAAATATAACCCATGTCGAATATACACTACTTCCCTTCAAAAAAACGCGACGCTCAAGTGTATCAAATATCACCGTCAGGAGAAAAAACTTTGCAAAAGGGGCAGTATTAGCCGCCCCTTTTGCAAACTCCGGCTACTTTTTACCTTCTTCAGGAATTTGTTGGAAAACTTCACGTAATGCACCGACTGCGCCAAGCGCCCCAGCGGCTTCATACGGGATGAAGGTTTTGGTAGATTTGCCATCTGCCATTTTTTGCAATGATTCGAGATAGCGCACACCAATCAAATACTGCACTGCGGCAACTTGTCCAACTTTGGTGGAAATAACTTCCAAAGCGTTGGCTTCTGCCAATGCGGCAAGTTCGCGGGCCTTGGCTTCGGCTGTAGCCCGCGCTCGCAAAGCTTCCGCTTCACCTTCCGCTTTCAGGATAGAGGCTTGCTTGCTGGATTGTGCTTCGCGCAGGCGGGCTTCGGCTTGCCCTTCGGCGGTCAAAATGGCGGCTTGCTTGTCGCCTTCCGCTTGGAGCATTTGCGCCCGGCGGCGGCGTTCTGCGGTCATTTGCAGTTCCATTGTTTGGCGCACATCCGGCGGCGGGGTAATTTCTTGCAATTCTACACGGGTGACATCTACGCCCCAGCGATTGGTGGCGTCATCCAAAATGTCGAGCAAGCGATGGTTGATTTGGTCACGAGAGCTCAACGTTTCATCCAAAGTCAGTTCACCGATGATGTTGCGTAAAGTGGTTTGCGTCAGTTTTTCCATTGCATCGTTTAGGTCGGCAATGGCGTAAACTGCCTTTTGCGCATCCGTAATGCGATAGTACAAAACGGCGTTAATTTCAATCACCACGTTATCGGCAGTAATGACCGATTGCTTGGGAAAGTCGAGTAAACGTTCACGCAAGTCAATGAAAGTACTACTTTGCGCTACTTGGCGTGTTAGTCCACCGGGCAGGTCTATCAACGAGTGATAGATAAAAGGACGGGCATTGTCAATAAACGGCACGAGGATATTCATACCAGGTCCAGCAACCCGATTGAATTGCCCAAGCCTTTCAACTACCATGACGTGTTGATGGGGAACGATTTTGAAGAAAGGGAGCAGAAACGAAAGGCAACCGGCATTGTTTACAGGGGATGTAGTCATAAAGTCTCCATTCTAAATACAAGGTAAAGCACCGAACACTCTGAAAAAAAACTGACACAGAAGCAACCTTCCATGACCATGCGCGGCAAGTCAATTAAGATCGCTATTTTATTGTATCATAAGCACAGAAAGAACTCTTGAAATTATGCTCGGCACGTTTGAAACAGGACTTTTTTCTATTTTCGTTACAATTCAGGGTTGCGTTCTTCTTTGTAAGGAAATATACTGAACGCAGTACAACGACCCTTCACCATCGCGGGTGCAGTGACAGACGTGGCGGCACTCCTTCGCAAAACAGCCCCCAGCCGCTTGCCCCTATCACCCCACTCCAAATCCCATGAACTCACTCCAACGCATCAAAAATGTCATCTCTGGCGAGCCGATTGACCGCACACCGAATCTGGATGTTTTCATGATTCGCGCAGTACATCATCTCGGCATCCCACTGTCAAAATATTATCTCGACTACCGGGTGTTGTGCGAAGTCAACATCGCCGCGTTGGAAGCCTTTGACCTGGATATTGTACAAGCAATTTCTGACCCGTATCGGGAAGCCTGCGATGTCGGGCTGGAAGTGGAGTTCCCGTTTGACGAAATGCCGATGCACCAAAGCCTGCTCATCCGCGAGCCGGAAGACCTTGCCAAGCTACACTTCCCGGTGCAAAATTTTGGCGCACGCATGACCGACCGCCTGGAAGGCATCCGCGCAATGCGAGAACAGGTGGGGGATGAAGTTGCGGTAATGGGTTGGGTGGAAGGCGCATTTGCCGAAGCCGCTGATTTGCGGGGCATAACCGAAATTATGACAGACCTGTATATACGCCCGGAATGGTTAAAAGAACTACTTGAAAAATGCGTGGAAATGGAAATCGCTTTCGCCTGTGCGCAAGTGGATGCCGGTGCGCACATGATTGGGCTGGGAGACGCTGTCGCTTCGCTGATTTCTCCGCGCATGTACCGCGAGTTCGCCTTGCCCTACCAACAGCGCATTTTTGATGCAGTCAAAGCCAAAGGTGCCATCCCGCGCCTACACATTTGCGGCAAAACAGCGCATATTCATAAAGACATGGCACAAAGCGGCGCACAAATTGTGGATGTGGACTGGGTGAACGATTTGAAAAAAGCTTCTGAAGCGTTGGACGGGCTGGCAGTTTGCGGCAATCTGGACCCGGTTTCCGTCTTTTTGCAAGGAACTCCCCAAGCGGTGTATAACGGCGTATTGGAAAACGCCAGAACAGGCGGCGTGCGCTGGATATCCGCGGGCGGTTGTGAAATCCCGGACGAAACACCTATCGAAAACCTGCAAGCGCAAACTCAGGCATTGCGCGATTTGGGTGGGCGGGGGAGATAAAACCGTATAAAAGAGATGCTACGAGAAAACCAAATCTTTCTCGCACTTTTCCTGACTCATGCACATAGTATCGGCAAACGATCGCCAATAAATCTAATAATAAGGAATAACCCCATAGCTACTACAAGAAGGGCTATCGCAATGGTAATTGCACGAGTTGAAAATTCGATTTTCCTTTCATCACCATTGGCAGTAATATACACGTACCCTGCTGTAATAACAATGACTACTGAAAACACCGCGCTAGCGGATATGATAACATTCATTATATTGAATAAAGTAGTGAAATTATTGCACATTTTTTGACATATCTGCTAACTGTGGTAAAAACTAATTCTCAAAATTCCAGAATAAATTCGACATAGCACGAATAATAACACAATTTTCACCTAAATCATCTAATCATCTTGGTAGTCCGTTACGGGCGTAGTTCAAAGTTCAGAAAAGTTTTTTAGGTCAACCATGAATACTAGGCAAATCTCGACATGGGAACGGGTTTGTTATTTCTCGCCTGGTCTTGTCCGATACATCAGGCACGCCGCCACTCCAAATGACGTTGGGTTAACGTTAGAAACCAGTTGCAACACAAAAAAGCGGCTAAACCTGAAACGGCAAATAAAAACTCACGGGGACCTATTAATTAGCATTCGACACCCATAAGCATCCAGCCCTTTTCTCAAAGGGGGGAAAAGCCCAACGCTCACCCAAGCCAAAGGTTGCCCATCCAAACTTACACCCGCCTTGAGTCAATACACCACCCTACTCGCCCTCCACACCAATTGTGCGTTTTATGGTATGCTCCCCACTTATGGTAAGCACATCCCCCATAACACGCCTTCGTCACATCCTGCCACTGGTATGCCTGCTATTTTGCCTATCCGCCAGTGCGCTTAGTATCTCCAATTGGCAGAGTTTCCGCCAAGCTGTTCACGGGCAACAAAAACTTTCTGCCAAAAGCCCAGTACGTCCGAGCAGTGTCTTCGGCATCAACATAGACTTGGTACACGCCAGCCCCGCCGAGCGCGAGACTACCCTACAAGCCATTCAACAAGCTGGCTTTGGTTGGGTACGGCAAGAGTTTTCTTGGGCAGAATTTCAGCCGACTGCTGAAGATTACCGCTGGCATCTGGCAGATGAACTCATCACGCAAATTACCCGCACCCACCAACTGAACCTACTCGCCGTCATCACCGACAGCCCGGCTTGGGCTTCTAGCGACCCCAATCAGCGCACGGCTCCCCCCCGCAATTCGGATGATTTTGCCCACTTTGTCTATCATTTTGCCAATCGCTACGGACCCAACATTCGCGCCTATCAAATTTGGGATGAACCAAACCTACAAAGCGGTTGGGGCAATCAATACCCCGACCCTATTGCCTATGCGCAATTATTGGCTAGCGCCAGTGCTGCTATTCGCAAAGGCGCCAGCGGGCACTATTTTGACAATCCGGTCATCTTGGTTGGCGGACTTGCCCCCACTGTTGAGCAAGGTCCCAACAATATCAGCGACATCACCTACCTGCAACGCCTATACACTGCTGGAGCCGCACCTTACTTCGACGGAGTTGCCGCCAAGCCCTATGGTTTCGACTTTCCGCCAAACGCACCCGCTGACCCCGCCACACTCAACTTTGCCCGCAGTATCTTACTTCACGATGTGATGGTGCAAAACGGCGACAATGACAAATTGCTATGGGGCAGTCAATTTGGCTGGAATGCCTTGCCCGCCGATTGGCAAGGCGAACCCAGCCTGTGGGGGGAAACCACCTTAGCGCAACAGTCCGACTACACAATGCAGGCTTACCAACGCGTCCATCAAGAGTGGTCATGGGCGGGCGTTTTCTTTTTAGAAGAGTACCAAACGCACAGCACACCGCAAGACGCTTGGCAAGGATTTTCGCTGATAGCGGCGGATGGTAGCCCCCGCCCGGCTTGGTTGGCATTGCAAGCGCAACTACCCAACTGGAATCAGGTGGCACTGCCCGGCTTGCTTCCGCCCGAAACACCCGCCGCGCAGTACACGGGCAAATGGAAACTTTCCGTACTCGGCGCCGACTTGCCTGCAGATGGGGGCGTGGCTGTTTTGCGGTTTTACGGCACGGACATTGGACTGCTGGTGCGGCGCGGGAATTTCCGCGCCCATTTTACCGTGCGAGTGGATGGGCAACCCGCCAATTTACTGCCACAAACCGCCGGTCAATGTTTTCTGACACTCACCAGCACAAACCATCAACCGAGCCAAGAACTGCTCTGGCTTGCCAAAGACCTGCCGCTGGGCACGCACACGCTAGAATTGGCGCCCTTCCGTGGCTGGGATCAGTGGGTGTTGGTCGGTTATGCCATTGCCGACAATAGCCAACAACCAACCGCTACCCGCAATTGGGCGATTCTCTCAACACTGTTAGCGCTTCTCTTTGCAGTTGCTCGTNNGGCAGGCGGGCTGGGCAGAAACCTTTTTGGCGTGGAGCGCCCCGATGCAATGGCTGTTCACCGCCGCCAATACCCTGTTGCTGTGGCTTACCGGCTGGCTGGCTTTTTCCGACTATGCTGACACCTTCTTGCGCCGTCATGCCGACTGGCTCCCGCTTGTGCTAACCGCCACATCCACTGCGCTCTTCTTCTTTTCACCCTGGACGCTAGGGGTGGTGTTGGCGGTAGCCATGTTGGCATTTGTCTTTATCCTACGCCCAACACTCGCCCTACCGGTCATTGCCTGCTCGATTCCGCTCTACCTGCTCCCGCGCCCACTCTGGGAACGCGCCATCACCTTGCTGGAAGTAGCCAGCCTGCTCACCCTACCCGCATTGGCTGTGTTGTGGCTCAAACGCTGGCGAGCGCACCAGTGCAAATCCACCCCCTGCCCTCGTCAGTGGAACTGGCTGGACAGTTGGGTGCTAGCTTTTGTGCTGTGGGGTGTGCTAGCAACTGTCCAAGCGCAATATCGCAATGTGGCAGTCACCGAATTTCGCATTATGATTTTGGAACCAGCTTTGCTATACTTGCTGATACGCAGTGTAAAACTGACGCGTCAAGACCTGCTCTTTACACTGGATGGACTGCTGGCAGGCGGGATTGTTGTAGCAGTGGTAGGGTTGTGGCAGTATGTGAGTGGCAATGACCTAATCGTAACGCTAGAAGGGGCAGTACGCATCCGCAGTGTGTACGGCTCGCCCAACAATGTCGGCTTGTATTTGGGGCGGCTCTTGCCCATCGCGCTAGCCCTAAGCTTGCTGGGCAAAGATTTGCCCAGTTGGCGGCGCTGGGGCTATGCACTGCTAGCGGGCTTGTTTTTGCTCACCATCGGGCTTAGCCTATCTCGCGGGGCAATTTTGTTGGGTGTGCCTGCCGCGCTGTTGGTTGTGTTGGGTTATTGGCAGGCAAAACGCTTACGCCGTTGGGGGGGCTGGCTATTGGGGGGGGGAGCGTTCCTGACCGGGGTGGCAATCTGGCTGGCTATGCAACTTCCACGCTTTGCCGGATTGTTTAACCGCGCCACCGGACCTACCTTCTTCCGCTTAAATTTGTGGCAGAGTGCTTTGCAAATGTTTAGCGACCACTGGCTGGTGGGCGTCGGACCCGATAATTTCTTGTATTACTATCGTGGCTGGTATATCCAACCTGCCGCCTGGCAAGACCCCAATCTCAGCCACGCACACAACTGGCTATTAGATTTCGCCACGCGCTTGGGTTTACCCGGCTTGTTACTCTTTATTGCCATTGTCGTTTGGATGCTGATGCGCTTACTCCCCATTGCCCACAAGCCCCAAGCTTGGCAAGCGGCGCTTGCGGTTGGCTTGCTGGGCGCACTTGCCAATATGCTCACGCACGGTCTGGTAGACGCCAGTTTTTGGTTTGTTGATTTAGCTTTTGTCTTTTTCCTACTCGTTGGGCTAGCAAGTTCGCTTTCGCCCACCCAACCAAATGATCCAGCATTGACAGAAAACCCATGAATGCAGAAATTATTGCCACCGGTCACGAACTCATCCAAGGCGGAACGGTAGATACCAACAGCGCCTTTATCGCCCGCACGCTTGCCGGTTTGGGCATTTCGGTGCAACGCATCACGCTCATTGGGGATGATACCGCCCAGTTTGTGGATTGTTTGCGCCAATCTGCCAGCCGCGTAAACCTGATACTTACTACCGGTGGGCTGGGACCCACCATTGACGACAAAACCCGCCCAGCCGTAGCCGAAGCCTTTCACCGCGAACTATAAACCCGCCCCGAACTCGCCGAGAGTGTACGCGATTGGTTCGTCCGTTTTCGCCGCCCCATGCCGGAAAACAACCTGCGCCAAGCGCAAGTGCCAAGCGGCGCACTTGCCTTCCCCAACGCAGTCGGTACTGCCCCCATCTTTATCGTAGAAGAAGGGGCGGTTAGTGTGGTTTGTCTGCCGGGCGTGCCGCGTGAAATGACCTACAACTTAGAAAGCGTGGTTGTGCCGTACTTACGCCAACGTTTTGACCTGCGCGATGTCATTCTCACGCGCGTTTTGCATGTAGCTGGTTTGGGTGAAAGTGATATTGACCAGCAAGTAGGCGATTTGGAAGCGTTGGAAAACCCCATTGTAGGCTTGAGCGCCCATGCTGGCGTGGTTCACATCCGCATTACAGCACGTGCCGAGTCGAGTGCCGCCGCCCAAGCCTTAATTGCGCCGGTAGAAGCGGCCGCACGCGCCCGCTTGGGAAAAAATGTGTTTGGGGCAGACGCCGAAACACTGGCAAGCTGTGTGGTGCAAGCCTTGCAAGCTCGCCAAAGCCGCTTGCAAGTGGTGGAATTGGGCACTGGTGGAGCAATTGGGCAACAACTTACACTCAACCCGCAGGCGAGCGCCGTCTTGGCTGGCATAGCCTTGCAACCGCCCGCCGAAGATGTGGCAGATTTACTGGATTTGGCAGAATCGCTGGCGGTCAAAGCGGCGCAAGATTGTGTCGGCTGGGGCTTGGTAGGAGCGTTGCGCCTGACACCACAAGAAAATGGTGCCGCATTTGCCGAGATTGCCATTGCTATTGCTGACGAAAACGGGGTGTGCTGGCGCATGGCACGCAGTCTTAGTGGGGTTGGCAGTTTTGCCGGAGAATGGCTGAGCAACACTGCTCTGTTCCAACTATTTCAGAAACTAACCCTAAAGCCCAGCGATATCGGACACGAATGAAAGTTGCGGTTTTTCATCGGGGAAACTGATATTGGTGATTGCGGCAAACCCATTTTGAAGCGCACAGAATTGTGCCGTTTGTGCGGCTTGCAATCACTAGCACTTAAGATAGCTACAAATACCCGCATTCGCTATTTGGGGCGTATGCCAAATAGTGCCCGTACTCAGTACGTAAAGGGAAACTGATGCCTTAAACCAAAAACGCACTGTTGGTGCGTTTTTAATATTCGGCAAGGTTAAGAGTGGTATCTTCTACTTATTCGGAAAAGTGCCAACTTTCAAGCATGCCCAATTTACTCCTTACGAGCCATATTCGACATAGGTACTATTCGACACATGCGCCGAACAGCGAGTCGTGCTTTTATTCTTAAGGAAAAAAGCACGATTTCTATCCGTGTCGAATATAACGCTTAACGCATGTGAGTATCAACATAGGTGATGGCTTCGCCAACAGTGGTGATCTTTTGGGCTTCTTCGTCCGAGATTTCGCCACCGAATTCTTCTTCGAAAGCCATAATCAATTCCACAAGATCCAAAGAATCAGCATCCAAATCTTCACGGAAGTTGGCAGAAGGAACAATTTTGTCTTCTTCTACGCCTAAAATGTTGATAATAATTTGGGTAATGCGTTCTGCTGTGTCAGACATGATTTTATAAAAATCCTCCATAAATGAGATTGAATAGGTTACTGTGCTAAATTTCACAGTGTTTTTTACAGGTTTATGTTCAGCACGGTTTATTTGACACGCGTGTCAGATTGCCCTTTCTTCTTGATGAAAAAAATGCAACTTTCCTGTATGCCGAAAATAACACGCCCGGCAATTCTAGCGGTAAAATAATAAAGTGTAAACACTGATTACTGGTATTATTGTCAGGCGTATCTGGCAGTCGCTAATTAGCACGACAATTCCACCCTATATAACCCACATTATGACAGAAGTTACGACACTCAGCCGCAAAGATGACCATATTCGCATCAATATGGAAAAAGATGTGAACTTCCACAATCTTACCACTGGGTTGGAAAAACTCGCCTTACCCCACACCGCTTTGCCCGAAATCAATTTGAAGGACGTACGTACCGATAGCACGCTCTTCGGCAAAACCCTGCACAGCCCCCTGCTCATTTCTTCCATGACCGGTGGGACACCCCATGCGGCGCTACTAAACCTGCGCTTGGCAGAAGCCGCGCAAGCGATGGGCATAGCCATGGGGCTAGGCTCAATGCGTGCCATGATAGAACGCCCCGAAACAACCGCAACTTTTCAAGTACGACAGGTTGCGCCAGATATTTTACTAATTGCCAATTTTGGGGCAGTGCAATTGAACTACGGCTACACACCCGCCCATTGTTTGCAGTTGGTAGAAGCTGTGCAAGCGGATGCTTTGTACCTGCACTTTAACCCAATGCAAGAAGCCGTTCAACCGGAAGGAGATACGCAATTTGGCGGTCTGCTGGCAAAGGTGGAGCAAGTCTGTCGCTATTTGTCGCAACACAATATCCCGGTCATTGCCAAAGAAGTGGGCTGGGGCTTTTCGCAAAAAAATTGTCGGGACTTGCACAATGCCGGAGTCTCGGCACCTGATGTGGCTGGTGCTGGGGGCACTTCTTGGAGCCAAGTGGAGATGTACCGCGCCGAAAACGCCAGCCAAGCCCGCATTGCCGCAACCTTCGTGGATTGGGGCATCCCCACCGCCGAAGCAATTCGCAATGCACGTGCCGCCCACCCCACTGCGCCAATTTTTGCATCGGGTGGTTTACGTTCCGGCTTGGATATAGCCAAGTGTATTGCTTTGGGTGCGGATTTGGGTGGAATGGCAGGTCCCTTCCTAAAAGCGGCACATGTTTCCAGTGCAGAAGTGGTGACCGCTTTGCAGGAAACGATTCAGCAATTGCGTATTGCCATGTTTGGCTGTGGCGCAGGGGATCTAACAACCCTACGTCATACGCCACTCATCACCCGCAACTAACCTAGCGCAACTCACTGCCCGCTACGGCTGTGCTGATTCTGCCTGTAAAGTTACATTTGAAACCGTGCCGCCTTTCACAAACACATCCTTTGCCACAACTGTTTCCCCATTGATTTCGGTGCTCAGGTCGCAATAGCCAGCAGGAATGCCGCTTACCACAAAATTTTCCACCAACTCATCATCGGGTGGCGTGGAATATTCCCAATAGGTATCCACCGCACGCGTGACAGCATCTTGACATTCTAACAGCACCGTGTTGCCGGGCACAAAGCGCCCGCGAGCGTCCAACACTCGCCCCGCCAAGATAGCATAGCCACCCGGATTAATCCACAATTCGGGATTGCGTACAGCATTGTAGTCATAAGGATTACCCCCCACCCGCACTTCCACATGCAAATGCGGCGCCGGAGCAATGCCGGTGCTTCCCACCGTAGCCACGTTCTCCCCTTGCACCACCGCTTGCCCGCTCGTCACCAGCACATCCTGCAAATGTCCAAAAAGGTAGTAAACCGGCTGACCCAGCCAAGCCTGTTGGGCTTGCACCACCACTACATTACCGTAAAAATCATTATACGGTCCCCACAGAGTTTCCAAGTCACTTCCCGCATAGAGAACCGTGCCATCCCCAATGGCAATGACGGGCGTCCCGGCAGGGTTGGCTAAATCAATGCCGTGATGCGGACGAAGCGCCCCAAAGGTAAAGGTCATGCCAAAACGATAGGCAGAAGCTGGGCTAGAATTGCCTGCCGGAACAGGGGGAATAAACCACAGATGGGGGTTATTGGTGAAATCGGCTGGTGGCAAGCGCAACTGGCTAGGGTCAGCCTTTTGCCAAACATAGGTTGGTGTGGGCGTACCCGCTTCGGTTGGGCTGGGAGTGATACTGGGTGTGAAAGTCGCAGTGGGAGTTGCAGTAGCGGTAGGCGTGCGACTCGGCGTAACACTGGGGGTTTGGCTCGGGGTAAAGCTGGGTGTGACGGTGGGAGTTACGCTTGGGGTGAAGGTTGCCGTTTGCAAATNNTTGGCGAGCCAACGGGCGACATGCCAATAACGGCGTTAACAAAACGCCACAAATACAAAGCAGGATTATCTTTCTCATGGGCGGGGTGTGGCGCTGGGTGTCGGCGTATGGGTCCAAGTGGGCGGCACTTTAACGCTGGTAAATTCCGCCCAGCCCAGCCCACTATCCGGCACAGTCACTTTCATGGATGTAGATTTACTTCCCGACTTCACCACCACATTGTACTCACCGGGTGGCAAGTCGGTAATTGCCCAATTCTCACCATACCCTTCATCGGGGTTGACAGTAGACGGTTCATAAGTGAAGACATAGCGATTCACCGGACCATCCGCAGGATTCTTTAAATTAATAGAATTCACTGAGATATCTACCCGCGAGACAAGCTTGCCATGTTCGTCGGTCACCCGCCCGGCGATAGCGCCCCAACTGGCAAACGGTTTTAGCCACAATTCGGGGTTGCGCGTGCTGTCATAATCGTTGTAACCGACCCGCACTTCAAAATGCAGGTGCGAACCACCTGCCGCCACACCTGTACCACCTACCAAGCCGATAACCTGACCAGCAGAAACAGAATCTCCGACCTTGACACTGACTTGGGAAAGGTGTCCGTATAAGGTATAGACGGGTGCGCCTTGATAATCAAAATAATGGCGAATGACAACCGCATTTCCATAGAAAAACTTAGTAGGTCCAAGTTGCACTTCCCAGTCATTGCCCGCGTGAACAATCACGCCATCCCCCCCTGCCAATACCGGAATCCCTTCGGGGTTCGGCATATCCACCCCATAGTGAGTGGGAAAAAAGCCCTGTTGGGTCTCACCGTAGCGGTAACCGGGCGAAACATAATTCCCATGCCCCTGACCAATTGGGCGCACAAACATAAAATGCGGGGAAACTTGGCTCAGGCTCGGGTAAATCGGCACAGGAGTAAAGGTCGCCTTTGGGTCTTTGGTGGGATAAGGGGTGGGCGAAAGCGTGGGAGTCGGCGTGAGTGTGGGCGTAGGAGTCAGTGTGGGTGTAAGCGTGGGCGTGGGCGAGAGTGTGTTAGTTGGCGAAAGGGTAAGTGAAGGTGTCCAGGTAATGGTGGGAGATGGGGTAAACGTGGCGGTGACAGGCAAAGTTAAGCCAAGTAAGACGGCTTGGGTAGCGACTGGCAACGGCGTTTGCGTGGCGGTAGGCGTCTCGCTGGGGGGCAGTGGTGTAAAAGTATCCGTAACGGGTAAAGCTGTGGCGGTCGAGAGCACCATTTGCGGGGCAGGCAACTGGGTTCGAGTGGGAGTGGGAGTTTCGGTAAAAAACAACGCCAAGGGCTGAGTACCTGTCATTGAGCAGGCAATTATCGTGCTGGTGAGTCCTACTAACAGCGCTAACCCTGCCAGCAATGCGAGCAAATACGTTTTTCTAATCATGAATTTTTACACTAAACCAACACAGCCGCAAAATTAACTAAGGATTTTTGGCACAACCCCAAAAACATCCATAACCATTGCGAGAAACGTGTTGAATTGGGTTAATTTTTTATAACGAGTTTCAAATTATCCTTGAATTCCGTTGGATTGTCAATTCCAAAACCCGTTGTTCGGTGAGTTCCGGCAATTGCAACGCCTGCCGCGCGGCTTGGATGACGGCTTCGGCGGGGAGCATGCCAATCAATTCACTTTCGGCAACTTGCACCCCCAGCGCTTCGGCTTCAACCTGAACGGCTTGACGCACTTGCCAAAGCGATGTTTGGGAAAAATCCACAATATTCATACTCACCTGCGCCCGTCCGCGTACCAACAAGCCCAATGCCCGCACGCCCGGCAAGCCGCCACTGCTCTGACGAATTGACTTGGCAATCTTGCGAGCAAGACGGGCATCATCCGATGCCAAAAAGATGTTATACGCCAATAAAAATTTCCGCACGCCGATTACGGTCGCGCCGGCTGTACCCAAGTGCAGGGGACCAAAGTCGGGAGCGCGGTGTGGGTCTGTTGCAATCACTTCTTTCAGCAATTCATAGCCGCCCTGCCGAATTTCCGGCAGACTCCGCCGCTCTGGATGGGCAAATTCGTATAGATAGGTGGGAATGGCTAATTCGGTTGCCACGCGCCGCGCCAAACGCATCGCCACTTCAACGGCTACCCATTTGGGCGTGTCTCCTAGCTCTACCAATGGAAAGACATCCGTTGCGCCAATCCGCGGGTGTTGTCCGACATGCTGTTCCAAATTAATCAGTTGGCTTGCCGTAGCAATTGCCGCAAAGCCAGCGGCTTCTACCTGCGTGGGGTTGCCGACAAAGGTCACCACTGAGCGGTTGTGGTCGGCATCCAAGCTGTAGTCCAGCACATCTGCCCCATGCGCACGAATAGCAGAAACAATTGCCTGCAAAACTTCGGGGCGTCTGCCCTCCGAAAAGTTAGGGATACATTCAATCAAAGACATGAACAACAATTTCCTGATAAAATACTTGGACAAACCAAACATACAGCCGTATAATGGGCTTTTACGAAAGGGTGCCGTTTTGAACGCGCAATTTTCTCAAAAAAGGTTAAGTATTCGCTTAAAACTTTGTTCGCTACGCATGAAAATAGCACTTTTTCCCTAACGAAACAAACAAAAATTCAGAGCTGTAGCGAATAATCCACACTGATTTACCCCACAACACTACCCCTTTGGCATTTTCGGAGATATTTACAGTATTATGCGTTATCTAATCACCGGCGGCGCCGGATTTATTGGCGGACACTTGTGTCAGGCACTATTGGAACAAGGGCACAGCGTAACCGCAGTAGATGACTTATCTACGGGGCGGCTGGAAAATGTGCAGATGCACAGTCAAAACCCAAATTTTCAATTGGTTATCGAAACCATTACCAATGCGACGGTCATGGACCGCTTGGTAAGTGAGTGTGACATCATCGTACACCTAGCGGCGGCTGTTGGGGTTGAACTGATTGTACGCTCTCCGGTTCATACGATTGAAACGAATGTAATGGGCACCGAGATTGTACTGCGCACCGCCCGCCGTTACCGCAAAAAAACGCTCATCGCTTCTACAAGTGAGATTTACGGCAAATCCGACAAAATTCCCTTCAATGAAGACGACGACTCGGTAATGGGGGCAACCACCCGCCACCGTTGGGCATATGCCACCAGCAAAGCGCTCGATGAGTTTCTGGCGCTTGCCTACCACCGCGAATTTGACTTGCCAGTAGTGGTGTTCCGCCTGTTCAACACAGTCGGTCCCCGCCAACGCGGACGCTATGGCATGGTCATCCCGCGCTTTGTCAAGCAGGCACTCTCCAACCAGCAAATGACCGTGTACGGAGATGGCGGGCAAAGTCGCTGTTTTTGCGATGCCCGCGATGTCATTCGCGCGATTATGGGGCTAGCAGAAAACCCGCAAGCCATTGGCAAGGTATTCAACATCGGTTCACAAGCCGAAATCAGCATTTTAGGCTTAGCCAAGCGCGTCAAGGAGTTGACAAACAGTACTTCCGAGATTGTGCTAGTTCCCTACGATGAAGCCTACGACGTAGGCTTTGAAGATATGCGCCGCCGCGTACCGGATACGACTCGCATCCATGAGCTTTTGGCTTGGCAACCGCAAATCGGATTAGACCAAACCATCCAAGACATTATCCACTTTTTCCAAAATGACGGCAAAGACGAGCCAATTTCCGGAAAAGTTCACAAAAATTATCAAATTGTTGGCTAATTATGAGTTATCGCGCACAACTACTCGAAAAAATTAACAATCGGACCGCCCGGGTTGCCATTGCAGGCATGGGCTATGTCGGGCTACCGCTGGCTGTAGAATTTGCACGGCAGGGCTTTTCGGTGGTGGGTATCGACCCCAGCCAAAGCAAAATGCAAATGCTCAACCATGCCCAGACGTACATCGAAGACATTGCCAATGAAGAGCTTGCGCCTATCATTGCGAATGGCGCTTTGCGTGGCACAACTGAATACAGCGAAATTGCCAATTGTGATGCACTGATTATCTGCGTACCAACGCCCCTGCGCAAAACCCGCGACCCCGATATGTCGTATGTCATTAGTGCGACTGAATCTGCCGCTCAATATGTGCATCCGGGTTTGTTGGTGGTACTCGAAAGCACGACTTACCCCGGCACGACTGAAGAAATTGTCATTCCCCACATGACTCGCAATGGGCTGGTACTCGGTTCCGACATTTTTGTAGCGTTCTCTCCAGAGCGTATTGACCCCGCCAACAAGCAATTTGGCGTACACAATACACCCAAAGTGATTGGCGGCGCTACCGAAGCTTGTGGTGAAGTCGCTTGTGCATTGTACGGCACTGCAGTCGGCAAAGTTGTACCAGTCTCCAGCACCCAAGCCGCCGAAATGGTCAAATTGCTTGAAAATACCTTCCGCGCTGTGAACATTGGCTTGGTCAACGAGTTCGCCATTATGTGCGAAAAATTGAATGTCAATGTCTGGGAAGTGATTGAAGCCGCCAAGACCAAGCCCTTTGGTTTTATGCCATTTTATCCCGGTCCGGGCTTGGGCGGGCACTGCATCCCAATCGACCCGCTCTACCTAAGCTGGCGACTCAAATCTTTCAACTACAACGCCCGTTTTATTGAGCTAGCCGATGATGTCAACACGCACATGCCGGGTTATGTGGTTAGTTTGGTCGGTGATGCACTGAATGAAGTGGAAAAATCTATCCGCAATAGTAAGGTTTTGGTGTTGGGGGTCGCTTACAAACGCGATGTAAGTGACGTGCGCGAATCGCCCGCACTGGATGTCATTGAACAACTCGAAGAACGCGGCGCACATGTGACCTACAACGACCCGTATGTACCCTATCTCGGTATTGATGGTTTTGATATGCACTCGGTAGAACTCTCTGCAGAAACGCTGGGAAATGCCGACTGTGTCTTGCTTATCACCGACCATAGCAATTACGATTGGCAAGATATTCTTTCGAAAGCCAAATTGGTGGTAGATACTCGCAATGCCACAAAAAACAAGGCAGGCTCTGCTCGCATAGTTAAGTTATAGCCTACTTTGTCAACATAATGGGTACTCGGCATCCGTAAAAATCGCACAGGTCTCGTTACACGAGCAAGCGCAATTCGATATTCGACACGGATGAAAACGGCGCTTTTTTCCTTAAGGAAAAAACGCAACCCTGACCCGTGCCAAATCTAAAGCGTACCCAATCGCATAGCCCCGGTCATTTGCCCATCAAACGACTTGGGGCTCTATTTTTTTCAGATTTATGTCCACTTATTGCGAATTTGCACCCAACCACCCTTTGCACCACGACTATCACGCCTATGAGTACGGTTTTCCCTTGTCAGATGATAACGCCCTGTTTGAACGTCTGGTGCTGGAAATCAATCAAGCTGGGCTAAGCTGGGAATTGATGCTAAAAAAACGGGCTGGCTTCCGCACGGCATATCACAACTTTGACATCACCAGTGTCGCCGCATTTGACGAGCAAGACCGCGCCCGCTTACTGGCGGACAGCGGTATCATTCGCAATCGGCTCAAAATTAACGCCGCTATTGAAAATGCCAAGCGTATTTTGGCGCTTCAAGCGGAGCATGGCAGTTTTGCCAATTGGTTAGCCCACCACCACCCGAAAAGCAAAGCCGAGTGGGTAAAATTATTTAAGAAAACATTCCTGTTTACCGGCGGGGGGGTTGTTGGGGAGTTTTTGATGAGCATCGGCTACCTGCCGGGCGCTCACCACAGCGGATGTTCGGTGTATAGCGAGATCGCACGCCTGTACCCAGACACCCCATTTTTACAAGCCAATCAGAGTGAAGAGTAGCCTATGAAAATTTGTGTTTGTTCGGGCACATTTCTGCCTGAACCCGGGGGTCCCCCGATTTACCTAAGCCGTTTGTTACCTGCATTGCAAGCACGCGGGCATGAAATTGTGGTCGTCACCTACACCGATGAAGCGCAGTCTTTTACCGACACCACCACTTTTGGCTACCCGGTTCACCGTATTTCGCGAAGCTATGCCATCCCAATACGGCTCTTCAAGCTCACCCAAGCCATCCTGCGCCACGCCAGCAAAGCGGATGTTGTCTTCATTAGCGACTACGGCTTGCCCACCGCGCTTGCCAATTTGTGGCTTCGCAAACCTACCGTTATCAAAAACGTCAGTGATTTTACCTATGAATTTAGCGTGCGGCATGGCTGGATTCCCGCTGATGTGACCATTGACCAGTTTCAAACGCTAGAGCCCAAAGCGTGGCGAGTCAATTTGCTCTGGACGGTACAACGCTGGTACACGCATCGCGCTACGCTGGTGCTTGCACCCAGCAACTATTCTGCCAGTTTGCCTATCGGNNGGCATCCCCAAAGAGCAGGTGCGTGTGGTGTACAACGCAGTTGGTTTGGAACGCTTTGAACACCTGCCGCCCAAAGCACAGTTACGCGAAGAACTTGGCTGGGGAGATGAACCCCACCTACTGGCGGTCAGCCGCCTTGCCCCGTGGAAGCACTTTGACCAGATTATTGCCGCCTTTGCCGACGTGCAGAAACGCCTGCCCAATGCCCATCTCACCCTGATAGGTGGGGGTCCGCAATGGGAGTACCTGCAAGCGTGTGCCGCCCCCTTTGGAAGCGCTATCACCATGACCGGGGCGCTCCCCGTGGAAAGTGTGTATCGTTACCTGCGAGCGGCGGACGTGTATGTGCAATACTCCACCTATGAAGGTCTACCCCATACCGCAGTGGAAGCCTTTGTNNCTGGCGATACTCTCTACCATTGGCGGCAACCCCGAAGTGGTAGAAACGGGTGTCAATGGCTTGCTAGTGCCCCCGGGAAATCCCCCTTTGCTTGCGGAAGCAATCTGCCAATTGTTAGGAGACGCCCCCATGCGCGAAAGTTTTGTGCAGGCAGGCAAAGCCACTGCCCATGCCAAATTTAACTGGAATGCATTGGTCGAACAGACCGAAGGGGTGATTATCGAAGCGGTGAAAAAAGCCGGAGCAGGTAAACCATGAGAGCATTTTTTGCTTTTCTACGAAAAATTTCTGACTCAATCGAACAGACTCCGCGGCTCAACAGCCTACTCTATTTAGGAGCCTCTTTGGTTTTGGCGGGGGTTTGCTTGTTTCTCGGATATTTGGTTGGCATGCGTCAGGAACAAGGCAGTGGTTTGCGCATCCTGTCACAAGCCCAACAATTGGTACAACAACATTTCTACGGCGAAGTGCCAGAAGAGCGCACACTCGAGTACGGCATGATTCATGGCATGTTGGCTACTCTAAACGACCCATACAGCGGTTTCTCGGAGCCAGTAAACGCCGAACTGCAACAAAACGATATGGCGGGACGCTTTGGTGGTATTGAAGGTACCATCCAGCGCAACGAACAAGGCGACGTACTGCTCTCCCCCTACCGCGAAAGCCCTGCCGCGCTGGCGGGCATCCCCGACCAAGCCGTTCTGCTCAGCGTGGATGGACAGGAACNNAATTTCGGCAGAAACCACCCTCGATGCAGTGGTAGCGCTGGTACGGGGCGAAGTAGGAACGACGGTGCGTATTGGATTTCGTACCCCACAGGGCGAGACGCAGGAAGTTTCCATCACCCGCGCCGAATTTGAAATTCCTTCCACCACCTGGCACACCTTGCCCGACCAACCGCAAATTGGCTATATTCAGATTTTGCGCTTTAGCGCCCGCACAGCCGAAGAAACCGCTCAGGCGCTGGATGAACTGCAGGCGGCAGGGGTAAGCGGGCTGATTTTGGACTTGCGNNGCTAATTGAAGAAGCCAAGAACGCCGCCCCCAAGACCTACACCGCGCCGAATAAACAAAAAACTACCCTGCCGGTACTGCTTCTGGTCAATCAGAATACTGCCAGCGCCAGTGAAATTTTGGCAGGCGCATTGCAAGACCACCAACGAGCGCAATTGGTGGGTGTAAAAACATTTGGTAAGGGTTCGGTGCAGTTTGTCTTTGAATTAGCAGATCACTCCAGTATCCGCATTACGCATGCCCATTGGTTCACCCCCAATCACAACCCGATTCACGAAGTTGGGCTAACGCCGGATTTTGTCGTAGAAAATGACCCCAATCAGCCCAATAACGATGTACAATTAGCAAAAGCGCTAGAAATCTTAACCCGATAGGCATAAGTATGGCTGACGAAGCAGTAAAGGTGGTGGCAAGCAATCGCAAAGCTCACCACGAATATTTTTTAGAAGAACGATTTGAAGCTGGCATTGTCCTGCAAGGTACTGAAATAAAATCCTTGCGTGCGGGACAGGTGCAGTTGCGGGATTCTTATGTGCTCATCGAAGAATTCGAGCTATTTTTACGCAATTGCCACATTGCACCCTATGGGCACGCCAGAGAAAACCATGACCCGGTACGTCCGCGCAAATTGCTCATGCACAAACGCGAAATTCTTAAGATTCGGGCAAAGGTACGCGAAAAGGGCTACACGCTGATACCAGTGCAAATTTACCTAACCAAAGGGCGAGCCAAAGTGGAAATCGCTCTGGCAAAGGGCAAAAAACTGCATGACAAGCGCGAAGACATTGCCAAACGAGACGCAGAACGTGACATGCGCCGCGAAATGGGGCGCAGAGAGTAAGCTTATGCCTGATTCCCACGCCTTTCCTAGTTCGGTGGCTGGGTTCAACCGCTTGCCTACCGAAGTAAAGCTCAAATTTTGCCGGGGGCTGATTCCACCACGCTTGTTCACCTTACTCCCCAGCTTGCCACCTTCCCTGAAAGATGAAAGTGGGCAAGATTTACTACAAGTGAAGGGAACAGCGGGTTCATCTATGGTGGAAGTGTGGTTGTGGCATAATTTGGCAGACCGTGACCCGGTGTTCTACATTCAATTGACCGACACCGCCAACTACCGTTTGCAAGCCCTACTCACAGTCGTCAACGACATTTCTGCTCCGCGCTTTGATGTGGATGTATTAGCGGATGGCACGCCCACTGCCTTTGGCACACGCTACCGCAACCTACCCGCCGAAATTGCCGCAAAATCAGCCGGACTAGCGCCCGCCCAAGTGCGCAAAGGGCTAAACCTAATGGCAGAAATTGTGGCAGGGGTGGGCAAACTTGCTAGCCTGATGGGTGACCCGATCTTTTTCGCCGAGCCACTCCACTACCACAATGCGATTTTATTAGAGCGCCACGGCTTTGGCTACGTGCAAGGCAAGCGCAAAATGCTCACGCTAGATGAGCGGTTTGCGCCCAATGGTGATTTGTGTGCGCTACTGGATGGCTCATCCCCCTTCCGCCAACCAGAGCAAGCCCACACCGTGCGCGGGCGAAGCTGGGCAATCCATGACGGTATCTTGGGTGAGCGTTTTACCGATGTTGTAATGTTCCGCAGAGTGGACCAACCCAGCCACGAAACCACTTTTAGCGGTAGCGGTTGGTAAGTGATTCGTTTTTCAGCCCCCTTTTTCCATGACATCTTTATCTCATCTCCTTTCCCAATTCAACCTGGACGCAGTGGCTGTCATCCCCGGTCCTAATCTGCTCCTGCTTACCGGGTTAGACTTTCACCTAAGCGAACGCCCAATTGTGGCTTTTTTTCCGGTGCAAGGTGTGCCAACGCTGATTGTGCCACAACTCGAAGTGCAAAAAGCCATGAGTGGCGCTCAACAATTTCAAATTTTTGATTATGATGATAATTCCGGCTTTCCCCCTGCCTTCGCACGGGCTCTGCAAGCTATGCAAATTTCTGGCAAAAAGTTGGGCGTGGAAGGGCGCAGAATGCGCTTTTTAGAACTGAGCGCGATGTATCAGACTGGGCTTGCCCCACAATGCCTAAACGCCGATGCGATGTTGGCAGAATTACGCATGAGAAAATCGGCACAAGCCATTGCGGATATGCGCCAAGCTGTTCACATTGCCGAGTCGGCTTTGCTAGCGGTCTTGCCCGACTTACGCGCCGGAATCTCTGAGCAAGAATTTGCTAGCGAGTTGGTGATTGCTACTTTGCGGGCGGGTTCAGGCGTGCTCCCTTTCCAACCCATCATTGCGGCAGGGGCAAACGGTGCAAAGCCACACGCGAATGCCAGTGAGTACCGCATTCAGCCCGGCGATTTGGTCACAATTGACTGGGGCGCATCCCACAATCATTATTTGGCAGACCTAACCCGTACCTATGCCGTAGCAGGGGGCGAAATTCACCCAGAATTGGTGCGTGCTTACGATGCTGTGTTGGCGGCAAACACAGCGGGCAGGTTGGCTTGCCGTCCCGGCGCTACGGGACAAGCGGTAGACCGTGCCGCCCGCCAAGCCATCACTGAAGCTGGGTTTGGGGCTTATTTTAACCATCGCACCGGACACGGTTTGGGCTTAGAAGGACACGAAGAACCGGATATGAAGGAAACGAACTTGCTGGCGCTGGAACCCGGCATGACCTTCACTGTGGAACCCGGCGTGTATCTACCCGGTATTGGCGGTGTCCGCATCGAAGACAATCTAGTGATTACCGCAGAGGGCGCTGAGAGTTTGAGTACCTTGCCACGCCAACTGACCGTAATTGGGTAAAATGTTTATTCCTAATGGAAAGCGGGTAGGATAGGGGATTAGGGGATAGGGATTAGTAGTTAGTGTCTTGTCCTAGCGGAGCTTGTCAGATTTACCCCCCACATCCCACAAATTTAGTGATATTTACAGGGGTGGGGATATGTGAAACCGTGTCGGAACTAGCCATCAAATCATAAAAATTGCGTGGAATTGCATATTGCAAACTCAGATGTGGTCGCTCATGATT
>DKKK01000202.1 GCA_002455215.1 Anaerolineales bacterium UBA6668
GTCAGAAACCAATAGCGGGCAAACCCCGATATAGCGAATATAGGTCAAGTTGAACCGAATATCGCAATACTCAGGCGGTATTGGTTTTTGTTTGCTTATGATACAATCCACTCATAACCTTCACTTTTTGTATCGTAGGAACAATTCCGATGACCCTTTTTCGCCCGCTGTCACGCATTTCTCTGACTATTCTAGTGCCCATTGTCATTGCCATTGGCGTGGTGCGCCTTTTGCTGTTGCCCTATTACATTCAGTTTGAATACAACCGCTTGCCCCCGGATGTTTACGGCTTCACCAATGCCGAGCGTTTGCAATATGCCCAACATGCGCTCAACTACCTACTCAATTCGCAAGGAATTGACTATCTAGCCAACGAAAAATTTGCCGATGGCACGCCACTTTACAACGAGCGAGAACTCAGCCACATGCTGGACGTTAAAAATGTGGTGCAAGCTACTCTATCGGTCTGGTATATTGCAATCGGACTACTGGTAATCCTTGCCTATTTTCTTTCGCGCACGTCTGCCACACGTGCCGACTTGCGTTGGGGCTTGCAGAGTGGCAGTCTGCTATTGGCGAGCCTACTGATTGGCATTATGCTCTACATTGCCATCAATTTCTACTCTTTCTTTACGGATTTTCACAAGATATTTTTCGCAGGCGACACTTGGATTTTTTCCTTTGAAGATACGCTCATTCGCCTATTTCCTTTACAGTTTTGGTCGGATGCCTTTACATTGGTGGGGATTTTTGCACTGCTGGCATGTGCTGGTGTGTGGTTAGGGGCGTGGCGTTGGGGGCGAGTGGNNGAAAGCTAAGTAGTGTGCCGATGAAAGTTTTTCAGCTAATGCGAAGCATTCCGCGCTGGGCATGGTGGGGCGTGTTGCGCCACCAACTGCGCCGCCGTTTCCCGCCCCCACTTTCCCCACTTCCCCCAGCACCTGCCCACTTTGCCCCAACCGGCTTTGACACACCCCTGCCCACCGATTGGCAATTGCCTCCCCTAGCGGCTTCCATTGCCGATTGGCACACCGACTCGCAAACCGGTTATCGCTGGCAATTGCAAAATTTCCAGCTAGTGGGCGCATTTCCCAATGCCGATGTGCGCTTGGCATGGGAACACAGCCGCTTTCACCAGGCAGTGCGCTGGGCAGTGGCTTTTCGGCAAACAGGAGATGCTCGCTATGCAATGGAATTTGTGCGCCAAGTGCGCGATTGGTGGCAAGCCAACCCGTTTCCGCACGGCATTCACTATTGCAACCCAATGGAGCTTGCCATTCGCTCTGCCAACTGGATTGTGGCGTGGGAATGGCTATACCCGGCACTGCCCGCCGACTTTCACCCGCAGTTCTGGCACAGCTTGCACCAGCACGCCCAGCAAATCTGGGCACACCTAGAGACTGCCTGGCCGCGCACCAACCATTTGCTGGCAGATTTATGCGGGCTGGTGTGGCTAGGCAAGGCACTCAAACACCCGCAATGGGTGACCCGCGCCAGCCGCTTGCTTCGTCAGGAACTGCGCCACCAACTTCTGCCAGACGGCGCAAGCTATGAAGGTAGTACCGCCTATCATTGGTTGAACACAGAAATGCTATATTGGACGGTGCAATATCTGAATTGGCAGAATGTGGCAGATTGGAGCGAGCTTGTGGCAAAGATGCAGGCGGTGTGTGCCGGCTTGCAGGTGGGGCAGGGCTTCCCGCGCTTTGGCGATGATGACTCTGGGCATTGGTTGCCCCTGCCCCTGCCCGTTCCCGCACAGCCACACAGTTGGGCTTCTGAAGCGGCGGGCTGGTATGTGCTTCGCGATGGCACAGACTGGTTGGCAGTGACGTTGGGCAAGCTGGGTACAGCCGGTTGGGGCGGACACAACCACAATGATGGGCTTTCCTTTGAAGTGGGGCATGGCACAACCCGTTGGCTGTGCGACCCAGCCAGCTACATGTATGGCGGTTCACGCGAACTACGCAACTTATTCCGCAGTACCGCCATGCACAACACGGTGCGCGTTAACCAAGCCGAACAAAACCCACTGCCCGCCGAGCTTTTTCACTTGCCACCTGCCAGCCGAGCTCAAGCTTTAGCTTGGGAGCCTGCCAATGGGTGTTGGGTTGGGCGGTGGCAGGGGGCTTGGACGCACACCCGCACCATCCGGCGTGTGGCAGGGGGCTGGCAAATTGTGGATGATGTGCTTGCCCCGCCGACTGACTGGGTTGAGTGGTTCTTTCACTTCGATGTTTTACCGGTACGAGTCCACGACTTACAGGTGGAGACAACCCGCCCGCACGCGCCCAACCTGCGCCTTGTGCCCATATCGGGGGCAAGGGGCTTGCAAGTGGAACTGCAAGAAGGCTGGCTTTCGCCGCAGTTTGGTCGGCGGGTGTCCGCTCCGCTGGTGCGTTTCTGGCGGGTAGGTGGCGGGCAAGTGGTGTGGGAATTGAAAGTTCAGTGAGCTAGGGGTGCTGTGGCTGGTTGTTGGGTGGCGTTTACGGGCGGCACACGCGCCCAATTTCGATCCAGTTGAAGCCAAGAGAGAAAGAACAAAAATTTCTCGTAACTGCTCAGGCATAGTGAAAACAAATCATTATGCAAGGTTTTTCCCAGATAAGTGGGAAACCATCTAAAAATAACGCCATCAAAATTCAGCGTAATCTCCCAAGCCGAAACATCTGTGTTACGGACAGAGACGCTTTACCGACACACTCCCGATTCGGGACGCAGATTGGACGGATGCTCGGATGATACCATTAAGAAAAGTGGCTTCTTCCTCGATAGCGCAAGCAGAGTCGGCGACTGTATGAACAAACTATCAACAGTCAATCCCTATCATCCGCACTTACGTCTGATGGATATTCATCCTGTTTCGCCAGCCTATCGGTTTTGCCAAATAAGGCTGAGCAGTTACAATTTTTCAAGAGTTGTGAATACTTATTGTTGCTGTTGCTGTTGATATTGAAAGCTGGCGGTGGGTTCTGCCTCTGGCTGAAGTAAATTACGCACACTCCCAAACGGCAGGTCTTGCTGGGGAGGCAGATGGTTTGGCTCTGACACTCGCAAAACTTGCACTGCCACACTCAATTCGCTTTCGGCTGTGCCGCGAAAAATGCCTTTGGTGGGGGGCACATCTTCATAATCTCGTCCGAGTGCCACCCGAATGTGTTGCACGCCAGCCATGCGGTTGGCTGTTGGGTCAAAGCCCACCCAGCCTAAATCGGGCAGGAGTGCTTCCACCCAAGCATGGGTGGCATCGTTGGCAACCCGCGTTTCTTGCTCACGGTGAAACAAATAGCCACTCACATAACGCGCCGGAATGCCTAACCAGCGGCACAAGCTAATCATCACATGGCTAAAATCCTGGCACACCCCTTTGCGCAAACGCAGGGCATCATCAATGGGCGAATCAACCTGAGTGGCGTTGGGTGTGTATTGAAAGGTGTGATAAACCTGACTGGTGAGCAAACGCAGGGTGGTGAGGGGGTCTTGCTGGCGGGAAAGCCCAAATTCCTGTGCCAAAGCGAGCAAAAGGTCGGTAGGCTTGGCAAAATAGCTCGGTTGGAGCATTTCCCAATAATCGCTGGTTTGCACCATTTGGTCCAGCTTTTGCCAGTGTTCCAAAGTAAGGCTTGGGGGCAAATCCAATGTGGGGGATTGCTGAACGACTGCCTCGACGTTAATGAACAATTGTTTGTGCTGGCGGGTGATGTTAAAGTGATGAACGATATTTTGCAGGTGGTCTGTGTATTCAAACAATTGAGCACGGGGGTTGGTGCTGGCATGAAAAGACAACGTGCGTTGGTGTGTCGCCGTGCGTGGGCACATGCGCAGTTCCATCACGCTCTCGCTAATGGCACTCGAATAGCGAAAGCGGGTGGCATGACGAATCACATAAAAGCGTGGCTCGTGGGTAGGCGAGGTAGGAAGTGGGACAGGTTGAACTTGCATGAGAGAATAATGAACCGGCATGGGCGAAATGGGAAATGGCTTACCCCATCACACGGTGCGCTTCGATTGGATAGGTGATGTATGCTGTGTACATGGCTTCATGTACCCTAGCACTGTGTTCTTCCACCTCCTTCACAAAGCTTGCCAACCCGCCTTGCAAAACTTCATCCACCTGCCCGTATTCCAACAAAGTGAGTAGTCTTCCGGCATACCGATTGACCGGGCGCGTTTTGGCGGTGTCGGTGGCAGTGGCAATCGCATCCAACGATTCGCGCACTTGCAGGAGTGAAAAATGGACAGCATGGGGAAATTCGCGGTCGAGCAAAAGGTACTCCACAATTTCGCGGATAGTTAGGCGGGCAGTGTATTGCTGACAATAGGCTTCAAAGGCGGTGCAAGAACGCAAAACAGCGATCAAGCCCAAATCGCCATCCCGCACTTCGGAAAACTGTTCGAGTGGGAGAGGGTCAAAATGCACCTTAAGCAAATGTGCCACCAACTGAGCGCGTTCGATATAGCGCCCAATCTGAATAAAGTCCCAACTTTCATCATGGCGCAGGGTGGAGCTGGTTAGCCCGTGAAAAAGCGTTGCCCCGTTGAGAATTTCCCAAAAAAAGTCGGAGGGCTGGTCTTCCCACAACTCTTCCAAACGGGCGGTGGTAACCAACAGATGAAGATGGTTGATGCGTTCCCACATTTCGCTGGAGATGGTTTCACGCACTTGGCGGGCGTTTTCGCGAGCGGCGGCAATGCAAGAGATGACCGAATTGCGCAGTTGGCGGTCAAATGCCAACATGGCGGTCGTTTGATACGGGGTTTGGCATTTTTCGGCTTGGTCTTCGGCATTTAGGCACAGCAAAAGCTTGTTCCAGCGGTCATCGGGCACCACCCGTCCGGGCTCCTCCAAACTTTGCGAAAGTGCCACATTTAACAGGCGAGCGGTATGTTCTGCTCGTTCCAAATACCTTGCCATCCAATATAATTGATCTGCTACACGTGATAACATGGGTTTACCTCCTATTCAAACATGACCCAAGTGTCCTTACTGCCCCCGCCTTGCGAGGAGTTGACCACTAAGGAGCCTTTGCGGAGTGCCACGCGTGAAAGCCCGCCCGGGGTGATGCGCACCTGCCCATCGCCACACAGCACATATACACGCAGGTCCACATGACGGGGTTCAATGGTTTGGTTATCCACAAAGCACGGGGCAACCGAAAATTGGATGGTCGGTTGGGCAATGTAATTGCGTGGATTGGCAAGAATATGCTCGCGGAAAGCTTCACGCTCCTCAGCCGTGCTATGCGGACCAATCAGCATTCCATAGCCGCCCGATTCGCCCACAGCCTTTACCACCAATTTGTCTAAATTTGCCAAAACATACTCGCGTTCTTTGGGCTCGCCGCAGATATAGGTCTCCACATTTTGCAAAATGGGGTCTTGGTCGAGATAGTAGCGAATCATGCGGGGTACATAAGCATACACCGCCTTATCATCTGCCACCCCGGTTCCCACAGCATTGCCTAACCCCACATTGCCTGCCCGATAGGCGTTGAACAATCCGGGCACACCGAGCATTGAATCTGGGCGAAAAACCAATGGGTCTAAAAAGTCATCATCTAAGCGGCGATAAATCACATCTACCCGTTCCAAACCGCTCGTTTTACGCATATACACCCGATTGTTATGCACCACCAAATCACGCCCTTCTACCAACCGGATGCCCATTTGACGGGCAAGAAAAGTGTGTTCGTAGTAAGCGGAATTGTACACACCGGGGGTTAGAATGACAATGTTGGGTTTGCCTTGCCGCTGAGGAGCCAAGCTAGAAAGGCTAGCGAGCAATTGCTGAGCATAACCATAAATGGGGCGAACGCCGTGGTTTTGAAACAAGCGTGGGAAAACGGTTTTCATTACACTCCGGTCGGTGAGCATATAGGAAACACCGCTCGGTGTTCGCAAATTA
Source organism: Anaerolineales bacterium UBA6668 (assembly GCA_002455215.1). GTDB lineage: Bacteria > Chloroflexota > Anaerolineae > Anaerolineales > UBA6668 > UBA6668. The sequence continues at coordinate 5,906 of DKKK01000202.1, forward strand.
TCTTCCAGCACCACAAACTCGCCTTGCGGGGTTCGGATGAGGTCAATGCCAGCCACCGTTACATAGCTGTCAAAGGGCAGTTCCACTTTACGCATTTCCCGCCGATAGTGCTTGGATGTGTAAACCATTTCGTGTGGGATGACTCCATCTGCCAAAATGCGTGCTTCGGTGTAAATATCCTTCAAAAACAGATTGAGTGCGGTGATGCGTTGGGTTAAGCCTTGCTCGATGGTTGCCCATTCTTGAGCCGTTAGGATGCGGGGAATCAGGTCAAATGGGAAGATACGCTCGGTGCCTTCTTCGTGTCCATAGACTGTAAACGTAATCCCTTGACGTAAGAAGGATTGGGTTGACGCGGATTGACGGCGTTGCAACTCTTCGATGGGGATTGTGGCAAGGCGTTCAAACAAACTGCGAAACTGCGGACGGGGTTGATGGGGTGCATCGAACATTTCGTCATAATAATCGCTGGCGGAATAGTGGGCAAAAGCCGAAGCTTGGGTCAAGGGTACCTCCAAATGCAAAAAAAGCAGGCTGGTTGGGCACGACTGCAAGAAAGTGATCTTGTTTCGTCGATCCAAAAGCCTAAATGGGAGCAAATTATGCAGTTCTTGTTCCTCGCTTTGCGCACGTCTTGGTCACGCAGTGCTTGGTGGGTTGAATGATGGGAGTTTGCCCACCCAACCAACCGGTTGGGTGGGCAGGGGTATTTTAGGGGAAAATCAACTGAAAGGCAAGAGAGTGGGGGAAGAAAACGGATTCAACATTGCGGGGGATTGCAAGGTATGAGAGCTTGCCTAAGGGGGTGAGATGGTGGCTGTGAGGCTGTAGCTTGTGATGCCAGAATAGGCTGTGTTTCCATCTGATATAGATTGCGCCATGCGCCCTGTTCGCGTGCTTGTTACGCAGGCGAAGCGACAAAACGCGCAGAAAACGTTGAAATAAATAGGGGAATCTCTGCCGAGTCAGGAATTTACAGCGCTTTGCCAGGTTGGTTGGCTCTATACCAAGCACGGTCACAGATTGCGGATTTTTTGCTTTTTGGGACAGAACTCAACGCTCGATTGCCAAGTAACGGCTTTGTCANNCGGCATGGGTTATATTCGGTATCGTACTGAATATCAGTTTGCGTTTTTTTCTTAAGGAAAAAAGGGTAGCTTTCACCCGTGTCGAATATAGCACACTGGGCAGGGTTTCTCCCTTCGGTCGAAATGACCCGAAAATCAGATACTCTCAAGTGAAGGTTGGCACTACGAAAAAATGCAATGGGTCCCCGTGCCGAGTATAAACAAGGCTGAGCAGTTCCGTTTTTACTCAATTCGAGAGAATCCGCCCTTTCCATTCCCCACTGCCTTTTAGGTGCCAAATGAAACTGGTGAGCGCGATTCGGCTGAAAATCAGCACGCTGATGGGCAATGTCCACGCATCCCACACGCGTTGTTGGCTGGCGTATGCACTGATGGCACGCGTTAACACGCCCGCCAACACCAACCCCAGTGCCTGCCAGCCTCCACCCACCATTAGCCACACCCACGGCACGAGAAAGACCCCCCAATGAAAGAGTGTGCTGAGCAAGAGTGGGAAAATTCCCCCATGCCCGGCAAGCATATTTTTGGCGAAGCCTTTGTGAACGCTTGCCCATCCATCATACATCCGGCAAGTGAGCCAGCCTTGCGCTTGTGCCAGACGTAAGCGCAAACCCGCTTGCTTAATGCGCCGTGCCAGTGCAATGTCTTCAATCACCTGCTTTTTCACTGCCGCGTGCCCGCCAACCTGAAAGTAAGCCTGTCGCCGAAAAAACATGCACTGCCCAATCGCCGCTGACATCGAAGCAAACGGCAAGTGGTGCGCCCCAATGACCACCGGCAGATAAGCGGAAAGTGCTTGCCCAATCAGTGGCACAGTGAGCCGCTCTGCCCAGCTTTTGCAAATCTGGGTGGGGTAAATACTCAACAAGTCTGCCCGCGTGCCTTGGCTGAGTGCCAAAATTTGCCCAATGGCTTGGCATTGCCAGCGAACATCCGCATCGCTAAATAGCAAATAGTCCCCGCTTGCCTGGGATGCCAATTGCCAACATGCCCAGTTTTTGCCCAGCCACCCAGCCGGTAATGTTTCCCCTTGCAGAATGCGAATTTGCCTATCGGGTTGGCTGGCACTCATTGCCAGTGCCAGGCTTTCATCGTCCGATTGGTCGTCTAATAGTAGAATTTCCAGGTTGGCATATTCTAAATTTTGCAGATTGGCGATGGTTTCGGCAATGATGGCGGCTTCATTGCGAAAGGGAATGAGCAAGGAGATTTTGGGCAATGCGTGAATTGGCAAAGTGGTGCTTTTTTCTAGGCGAAGCCCCCAAAGGGTGTTTATCAGCGTGTTTAGCAATAATGCACACAAAATTATGCCAGTCAGCACCGCATACAGTTGCAGAAAAGGGCTGAGGGGGTGGGGTGGCATGTTAGCGTTTTCGTTGGGGTGGGTGGGTGATTTCGGACCAGTGTCGCACCACTACCAGTGCCGTTTGGCACGCCAGCACGCCCCACAGCGAGGCTTCGGATGCGCTGACCCATAGGTAGATTGCCACCGCCGCGCAAGTGAAGAGCACCACCCAACCATCGGGTTTTAGCCACCCATGCAAAAGCAACAAAGTTGGGATGATGACCAGTGGCACGCGCCAAAGGGTTAAGCCGATCCATGCGCCTAGCATGGTTGCCAGTGCCTTGCCGCCACGAAACCCTAAAAATGGCGAGTAGGCGTGCCCAAGTGAAGGGGCAATGGCAATTGCCACCAACCAGCCGCCGGAGTGGATGCCCGCTTGTTGGGCAAGCACAACTGGCAGTGCACCTTTGGCAAATTCCAGCGCGTAGCCCACTGCGCCCCAGACCATGCCCCCCGCTTTTAGTAGGTTGGTGGCTCCTGGATTGCCATCTCCCACTTGGCGAATATCGCGGCGCACGAAGATTTTTCCCAGCCAAAGTGCCAAAGGCAAACTGCCGCAAAAAAATGCCAGTAGCACGAAGAGAATGTTAAATAACATGGGTGTTGAAACCTTGGGATTGACGGCTCAGTGCCGGTATCTTTTGGCTTAGGCAGGCGTTTTGGTTTCGCCTTCGATGAGCCGTTCTGCAATGATGGCACTGCTCAGCACACCCGGCAAGCCCGCCCCCGGATGGGTGCCCGCCCCAACAAAGTATAGGTTTTCAAACTCTTCGGATTGATTGTGCGGGCGGAACCAGGCAGATTGCGTGAGCACCGGCTCAACCGAAAAGGCAGAGCCGTAAGGGCTGTTTAGGTTGTCGCGGAAGTGCAGTGGGTCAATGTAATGTTCGGCAACGATGTTGGCTTGTAAGTCGGGCAAATAATGTTCTTCCAGGAATTGCATGATTAGGTCGCGGTATGGCTTGGCTTTTTTGCGCCAGTCTATGCCGCTTGCCAGGTGTGGCACGGGGGAAAGCACATAGAAACTTTCACAACCGGCGGGTGCCAGGCTGGGGTCGGTTTGGGAAGGCATGTGTAAGTACAAGCTAAAGTCATCGGCAACGACTTTTTTGTGAAAAATATCGTTAATCAACTCGCGATAGCGTTCGCTCAGAATAATGTTGTGGTGACGCAGATTGCCTAAATGTTTGTACTCTTTTTGAGTGCCGAAATAAATGACAAACAACGACATGCTATAGCCCAAACTTTCAATTTTGCGATTCGTCCATAATTTGCGTTTGCTTTCCGGGATTAAGCTTTGATAGGTATAGCCCACATCTGCATTGCTGACCACCACATCTGCCGCCAGGCGTTCCCCATTGCGTAAAACCACCCCCGTGGCGCGTTTGTCGGTAATGCTGATTTCTTGCACATCTGCCAAAAGGCGCAGTTTGCCCTGCAGTTCTTCAAATTTGCGCACCATTGCCTGCACCAGTGCGCCTGTCCCCCCCATTGCGTAATGCACACCCCATTCGCGTTCCAAATAGTGAATCATGGCATAGATGGAGGGGGCAGTGAAGGGATTTCCGCCAATGAGTAGGGGGTGAAAGCTGAAACAACGGCGCAGGAATTCGTTTTTGATGAATTTGCTCACATAAGCATAAACGCTCAGGTAGCTTTGCATTTTAATGAGGTCGGGCGCAACCTTTAGCATATCGGTGATATGCAAAAAGGGTTGGTCTGCCAACTCCACAAAGCCTTTTTCAAAGATGGGTTTGGTGCTGTTGATAAAGGCACGGTAGCCAGCCTGGTCTTCCGGATTCCATTTTGCCACTTCCGAAAGGGTGAACGCCATGTCGTCTGAGTAATCAAAAAACTTGCCTTGATGGTCAAAGATGCGATAAAACGGTGTGAGTGGCACAAACTGCACATAATCGCTGGTTTTGCCGCCGCCCAAGCCAAATAGCTCATCGAACAGAAATGGGGCTGTGATGACGGTAGGTCCTGCATCAAACTTGAAGCCATTGATTTCAAAGACAGTGCCCCTGCCGCCGGCTTTGTCTGCTTTTTCCAGTAGGGTCACATCGTGCCCGCGTGCCGCTAGGCGAATGCCCGCGCCCAAACCGCCAAAGCCGCTCCCAATAATGATGATTTTTTTTGCGTTCATAAACTACCTTTAAGAAATTAGAGTGAATTTTTAGTGAGTAGGGTATCTCTACTCTTGCAAGATTTTGCTCTGCTCCACTGTGCGGGTTTGAAGCAAATGCGAGTGGTTTGCGCGTAGGCGATAGATGGCGACTGCCAAAAGCAACCCCATCGCACCTGCACCCACCAAACCCGGTGCGCGTAGGTCAAAAAAGAAAATTAAGCCAACCGACTGCAGAAACCAAGTGACTGCGTAGATGACAATGAGCGGAAAAAGGGGCAGGGCTGGCGGGCGAAGCAAAAAACTGAAGACGGTGACGGTTGCCACCCAGCCAGCAAAGTTTTGTAGGGGGATGCCAAAATACCACCCAAAGTGCTCCCATTGCCAAAATCCCCATTTCACCATTTGCGGGTCGAGAAAAAGATCCCAGGCGGTTAGGGCTATTCCGCTTAGCAAGGCGAAACGCGCCCCGTGCCATTTGCCATCTATGCTGGCGGCGATTGCCCATGCAGATGGCAGTAGCATCAGCCAGGCAAATGGAATTAATAAGGGTACGCCCAATAATTGGGGTTGTAATGCCGCGGTGTAGTGATAGTTGCCAAATGGAAAGGCGTGGGTTGCCCCCAGCCATTCGATTGCCCAGCTAAACACCAAGATGCCCGCCAAACGCGGAAGCGCAACTTTTATGCCCCATTGTTGCACCAGCAAACTGCCGCTCAGCCCAGCCAATAGCAAGGTGGTGAAGCTGGAGGCTATTGGCAAAATGCTTTCTCCATAAGTCCAAATTAGGATGGGGATGGCTATCATTGCCAAAACCCAAAGCACCAACAGTCCCCACCACCAGCGGGGCGGGCTTGCTAGGAGCATTTTGCTGTTTGGAAAGAACTTGAGCGCAGACGGTTCGGTCATTTTTTCGGTCTTCGGGACGCAGATTGAACGGATGGTCGGATGACGCGGATTAGAAAAGTGGGAGTGCTCCAGTTGGTAGGCAGGGAATGGTTATGATT
>DKKK01000186.1 GCA_002455215.1 Anaerolineales bacterium UBA6668
GTGATGTGGATTGGGCGGATTATAGGATGGTGCAGATTAGGGACGCGGATTAGACGGATTATAGGATGACGCAGATTAGGGATGTTGTCAAGCACAGCAGTTTGGAAAGTCTTGGTGTTGTTGTGTGAAAAGTTCAGCGTAATCCCAAAATCCTTATAATCAGGGACGCAGATTGGACGGATTATGGGATGGCGCAGATTAGGGATGTTGTCAAGCACAGCAGTTTGGAAAGTATTAGCGTTGTTGTGTGAAAAGTTCAGCGTAATCCCTAAATCCCAATAATCTGCGATATGGATTGGAAAGATTCTCAAGCACAACAGTTTGAAACTTTCAGCGTAATCCCGAAATCCTATTAATCAGTGACTTGGGTTGGGTCTTCCTTAATCAGCAGGATGAAGGGAAGTGCCAACAATTGCGAAAGCCCGGCAAAGATAAAGCTAGTGCCATAGCCAAACACATCAGCACTGCGTCCCAACAACGGATTGCTAATGCTGGAGGTCAACGAGCTTCCCAAACTATCTACCGATAGCAAGGTTGCGCGTTCTTGGCTAGGCAGGTAGCGGTTGAGCAAAGTTTGGCGTGCTGGCATAACAAAGGTGAACGCACCCGCCCACACAAAGAACAAGCCCAGCACCAGCCACAAATTTGCCACCATGCCCACCACCAGCAAAATGCTCACACTGCTTGCCAACCCAAATAGCAGGGCTTGTTTGCCATTGCGAAAAACCGAGCCGAAGCGGGCATTCAGCAAGCCCCCAACGATTTGTGCTACCGCCATTAAAGATGCGCTGGCTCCTGCCAAGACCAGGTTTTGGTTGTCACCGCCCATTTGCAACAGGTACGGTTGCAGGGCATAAAACGCATAGCCAAACACACCGGTTGTCAGTGCGCCGCTGAGCATTAGCCAACCAATGTTGGGTTGACTGGCAATGGTTTTGCCCACCGAGCGGATAATACCTTGCGTATAGCTGAACCAGTGGGCAGTTTGATTGGGAGTAAAGCCTTTATCGCGCATTAATCGGTTGGCAATGATGAAAGCCAGTACCAATAAACAGGTGCGAACCAGATAAGGGATGGTAATGCCAAAATTTTGCGCCAGCACGCCGCCCAAAACCGAACCGCTTAACATCACAATCCCGGAAACGGCTTGGTTGGTACCCATAACTTTTTGCAAATCGTTCACAGCACCTTCCGCCGTGAGCGAATCTACCAGCCAGGCTTCGGTAGCACCCGAAAAAAATGTAAAGCCAATCCCTAACAAGGCAGAAGCAAATGCCCACCACAGGAAATTGGCACGCATTGGGTATAAAAACACATATAAGGCAGTGGATAAAGCCAGGAGGATAGTGCCATACTGATAGGAACGGGAACGCCCCTGTGTATCTGCCACGATGCCGGTGGGGATTTCAAAGATGACCTGAGCCAAAGCGAAGACGGCATTTGCCCCAAAGGCTTGGGCATTGTTTAGCCCGGCGTTTAGCAAAAAGATGGTGTTAATGCCCCAAATTAAAGAAGTTGCCAGTGTGGTGACGGCAGTTAAGGTGTAATAAGTGCTAGCAGTATTTAAGCGCGACATAAGGGAAGGGTGAATCGTTGGGATAGGGATAAGCTACAGGGACGCTATGGTGCGCCCCTGTAAGAATTAGCACGGTCTGCCCATGTTTTAGGGCTATTTTAGCGAAACCATGCGCAGGTCGCTTCTTCCGGCAAATGCCTTTAGTTCAAAACCTTGCACGCGGTCGCTGGATGCGGCATATTGCGCGAAGAAATAGGGGATAATCAGCGGACCTTCGGATTGGAGCAGGGTTTGAATTTCGGCATAGGCTTGTTTGGNNGGGCGTTTTCGTCCAGCGTAGTGCCACCCGTTACTGCCAATTCATCCAATTTGGGGTTTGCATAGTGAGCTTCGTTCCACACAGCATTGCTGGTCAGCATTGTATCCAAGTAAAACTGTGGGTATGGGCGCGAACCCCAATTGGTAATTCCCAAATCTACTCCCAACCAACCTTCATCTGCGAAATACACACTTTCTGGCTCAACAGAAATTTCAATGTTGATTCCAGCTTCTGCCCACTGCTCCTTCAGCACAGCGGCAAGATTCGGGCGGTCGCCACTGTCTGGCACATGCAAAGTCAGGTTTAGCCCGTCCGGGTAACCTGCTTCTGCCAGCAATGCTTTGGCTTTTTCGGCGTCACGGGCAGGCAAACTGGTTTCAACATAATATTGGGCATACAATGGACCAATGGGGGTGTCGCTACCGGGTGCGCCTAAGCCCTGCGTAATCACCTGGCGAATCGCTTCGCGGTCGGTTGCCAACTTCAGTGCTTGTTGCACCAGTGGGTTGTTGCCGGGTTCGCGGTCGGCACGCAAACGCACCATGTCGAAGCCGTTGGTGGGGACGTTATAGGTCAAAATGCCGGTTTCGCTTTGCAGTGCCTTAAACTGGGCGGTTGCCATGCGCATCATCAAGTCAATTTGCCCGCCGCGCAAGGCATCAATCATTGCGTTGTCTTCGCTAAAAATCACCAGCTCGGCACCATCCAACTTGGGTTGACCGCTGAGAAAATAGTTGGCATTGCGTTCCAAAATGACGCGGTCTTCGGCGGTGTAAGTTTTTACCACAAATGGACCGGTGCCATTAAATTTGGAAAAATCGCTGGTTTCGGCTTTCAGCACCAAAGCATGGCTGTCACTTAGGTCATATAAAAAGAACGGGTTGGATTGGCTAAGCACAAACACAACACTGGAATTGCCTTCAGCGCGGATACTTTCGATGTTTTTGTATAAATCGCTGGTGGGGAAACCATTATCTGGGTTACGCAAACGGTCAAACGTCCACACAACATCGGCAGGGGTTAGGTCACTGCCATCATGGAATTTGGTGCTAACTAAGGTGAAGGTCCAGGTCAGACCGTCTTCGCTGGTCTGCCACTCGCTGGCAAGGCGGGGCGTAATGTTGTTTTGCGCATCAACATCCACCAAATAATCATACACGGCATTTGCCAGGAAAACTTCACTATCCGAGCTGATTTGCGCCGGGTCGGTGTTAATGATGGAAAGTAAGCCAACTTTGAGCGTGCCACCAGCGGTAGCTTCTGCTTGCGGGCTTTCGGTGGGGGCAGTTTGCGGAGCGCTTCCACAAGCGGAAAGCATGACCAGTAGGGTTGTAAAAATCGCCAAGAGTAGCGTTTTCCAAGTGAAAAAAGACGTTTGTTGTTTCATGGTTTCTCCTGAAAAATGAAAAAAGACAAAAAATCGCCACAGTTCAGGCTGATAAACTCTATTTTTGGCATGATTTTTTATTTGGCGTGTGCCAAACATCCGATTGCGCTTTTTTAGATTAAGAAAAAAGCGCAATCTTTGTGCCGGGTCAACGTGAACGGTGGCGAAATGAAAACAAGCCGGAACCGAGTGGTTTAGCCAACTTGCAAAACAACTTTACCGCGTTGCAATTGGGTGTTCAGGTATTGGAAGGCTTGTGCCGCTTGGTCGAGCGGGAAAACCTTATCCAGGTAGGGGCGAATTTTGCCTTCTGCCACCCACTGCGCCACCTGAGCCAACTGAGCACCATTTGGTTGCACACTGTTGAAGATGGCGTTGATGCCTTGCGCCTTTTGCGGGTCAATTTGCTCGGTGATGGAAACCAATGCTCCGCCGGGCTTCACCACGCCATAAGTGCGGCTGAGTGTGTCGCCACGCACCCCAACAAATGCCATATCTACATCGCGCACCACATCTTCAAAGCGGGTGGTGGTGTAATCAACCACCTGGTCTGCGCCCAATCCACGCACATACGCCAAATTGCGGGTGGAGGCGGTGCCAATGACGGTTGCGCCGAGTGCTTTGGCGATTTGCACCGCCAGCGTGCCCACACCCCCCGCGGCGGCGTGAATCAGCACCACCTGACCGCTGGCAAGCCCCGCACGGACTGCCGGTTGCAAAAAGGTCAGCGAGCCAACGGGCATTGCCGCCGCTTGCAAAAAGTCCAGTTGGGCAGGGATGGCGGCTACTTGGCTGGCTTTTACACAGATGGAAGTGGCAAAAGCACCATATTGGGCAAACAAACCGTTGTAGGAAAATACGCCTTGCCCGACAGATAGGTCGCGCACATCACTGCCAACGGCTGAGACGATACCGGAGAACTCAATGCCGGGCACTAAGGGCAGGGGGTGCTTGAACATGCCACCGATGATGGCGTTATCTACCGGGTTGATACCCACTGCCTTTACAGTGACCACCACTTCATCGGCGGCGGGTGTGGGTGTGGGCATTTCTACCCATTGCAATTGTTGGGCNNAATTGAGAAAGTTGAAAAGTTTGCATGATATTTTGAATACGTGAAGAAAATTTTTGGGGCTCGGTGGGAAAGTGATACCCGGCACGAATGAAAATGTGGCTATTCGCTAAGAAGCCCCATTTTATATTGGCTCTAATCCAACACAAAATGCCGAGCAAATCCCAAAACGAGAAATCCTAACGGATGGTCTTATTCTAGTGCCTGATGGGCATTCCGACAATTGCAAAATTACTGCTTGGATGTGCAAAAGTATGCCAAAGACGTGCAGGAGCCCAGTTTTCACCATTTTGGGGTAGGTTAGCCCACCCCGCCAAACGGAATGCCAGTTAGCAAAGCCATATCCTTCTGATAAGTGGTTAGGTCCTCGGGGGAGAACTGGTTCAAATGGCTGTGCCCACAGGCGCGTGCCAAAACTTGCATTAATTCAGTGCTTGCCTGCAAAAAAGTCGCCAACTGTTCGGCGGATTGTTGAATCTTCAGGCACATTCTTAAGCTTGATTTTTGGGTGTCTATTCCAACGGGGCAGTTGTTGGTGTGGCAAGCCCGCATGCCTAAACAGCCGATAGCCTGAACGGCACTGTTGGCAATGGCGATGCCGTCTGCGCCCAACGCCAGTGCTTTGACAAAGTCGCTTTCGGTTCGCAATCCGCCGGCGATAATGAGCGTTACATGCTGGGCTTGGCTGGCATTTAGGTGTTTTCGGGCACGGGCTAGGGCAGGGATGGTTGGCACCGAGATGTTGTTTTTAAAAATTTCGGGGGCGGCTCCGGTTGCGCCTCCGCGTCCATCCAAAATAATGTAGTCCACACCCACTGAAAGCGCAAAGTCAATATCTTTTTCGATGTGTTGCGCCGAGAGTTTAAAGCCCACCGGAATGCCGCCGGTAATTTCGCGCACCTGTTGGGCAACTTCGGCAAAGTCGGCGGGTGTGACCAAATCCGGGAAGACAGCCGGGCTGATGGCAGGTTGCCCTTCAGCCAACCCCCGCACGCGGGCAATTTTGCCCATCACTTTGTTGCCCGGCAGGTGTCCACCGGTCCCTGTTTTGGCGGCTTGTCCCCCCTTAAAGTGAAAAGCCTGCACTTTTTTCACCTTATCCAAAGACCAACCAAAGCGTGCGGAGGCTAGTTCATAAAAATAGCGCGAATTTTCGCTTTGTTCTTCTTCCAACATGCCGCCTTCTCCCGAACAAATGCCCGTGCCTGCCATTTCTGCGCCACGTGCCAGCGCAACTTTGGCTTCTTCGCTAAGCGACCCAAAGCTCATGTCGCTGACAAAGATGGGAATTTCCAGGCGCAAAGGGCGTTTGGCTTTTGCGCCAATCACCAGTTCGGTGCCGACACGTTCGTCATCCAGCAGGGGGCGAATTGCCAATTGTCCGGTAACTAGCTGAATGTCGTCCCAACTGGGCAAATTTTGGCGAGACACCCCCATCGCCGATACTTTGCCATGATGTCCCCATTTTGACAGCCCATTTTTTGCCAACTGCTGAATGTAGTTTGTTTTTGGCTCAATGTCGGTGCCTTGATGGTCGGCATACAAACCTAAGTAGCTTTTGCGGTTGTAACTTTGGGGATTTTGGGTGTGCCAAGCGGCAATTTCATCGGCATCTACCAGTACCGCATCTTGCTCCAAATCTACCCAAGCTTGAAATTTGGGCAGGGCTTCTGCATGGTTATACTCACTAATGCCGCTGTCAATTCGATAATCCCAATCGTGCAGACCACAAATCAGGTTGTGCCCGCTGACGGTTCCATCTGCCAGCAGTGCGCCGCGATGTAAACAGCGCCCGTAGAGCACCGAAACCTGAGTGTCGTAACGAATCACAACGAGATCAACATTTTCCACCAAGGCGTAAGTGGGTTGGCGGTCGGATAATTCACTCCAAGAAAGAATTTTTTGTAAGCGGGTCATTTTGTTTCTGTGGTTGTTTGCATTTGTTGTAGGAACTGATAGCTCAATTGGCAAGCTGATTCGACAAATTCAGCCGGGTCATGTTGCAGGGCAATGGTTTCGCTTGCCAAATAAATGCCGCGATAGGCGGTGTTCTCCCAAATTAGCCCATTGGGTAGCGCGGATGTAGGCTGAAAGTCGGAGGGGGTGGGGTAAGCGTAGGCATAAAAATAGGGAGTAGGCAAGCCGGGGCTGTACGGGGCAAAGCCAAACGCCATGTGGGGCAAGTGGTCATTGAGTTGGTTTTCGGCAAACAAAAGGGTTGCCATGTCTAAGTGGTGGGGCCATACAATCAATGGTGAGAGTGTGCCAGCTAGTTGGGCGCGAAAGCGTGCCAAAGCCGTGAACATTAGCCAGTGCCAATGGGCATAGTTCTGGCTTTCCATCCCATCAACCGACAATTCAACTGGTTTCGCGTATTCTTCACGCGGGGGCACATAGCCACCTTTGTCGGTCAAGGCTTGAAAAAAATCGTCCACCCGGTTTGGCGATTGGGGCAAAAGCTCAGCAAGCTCATTGGCAAGCAATTCTAGCAAATTTGAGAAAATCTGAGCCTGTGTGAAGCCATGAATGCGGATTTTATCTGCAACCGTTCCATCGGCGTTTTGATAGCAGATGCAACCGCTGGCAAATTCCAACCACAGCTTGCCATTTTGGGGTAGCTTGCCAACCGAAAGCCCACGCCGAGTGATATCCAGTGCCAGGTGCAAGGAAACCGGTTGACGGGGCTGTGTGAGCCGGCGAATGCCGCCCAGTAATTCGGCGGCTTGATTGAGCGATTGGGCAGTGGTAAGCCAGTTTGGGCTAAAGGGCAGAAGCGCAGTTGGGGTGGGTGGGGTTTGCATGGGTGAAGAGTGGGAACTCGGGCTGGGTAGGGTGCGGAAGAAGCGGACCGAAGGATTCCGGTATGCCCAACTCACACGGGAATGAGTATAAATGCGATTTTATAATCTGGCTAAATTGCCGTGCAGTTTTAAGGATTTGGTAATAAATTGCCTACCGGCATCATCCTGCAAAGCCCGACTGCCGAAATTGTTGGGGGGCAAGCCCCAAGTTAGATTTAAACCACCTGCCAAACTGAGTGGGGTTTGGGAAAGAGAGTTGCTCGCCAATTTGCGCGGCAGAGAGCGGCGTATAAATGAGCAGGCGTTTGGCTTCTAATAGCAGGCGGTCTTGCAATATTTGTTTGGGAGTACGTCCAGTGGTTTGGCGCACCGTCTTTACCAAGTGGTTATCGGTTACGCCTAACTGTTGAGCATATTCTTGCACCTGACGGCGTTGCAAAAAGTCTTGTTCCACTGCCATGCGAAACTTGCGTGTGAGCAAGGTTGGCGCGGCAAATTGGGCATCAGCCTCGCTGGTGGGTGAATCTATCAGATTGGCTTGGATTTCGGTTAAAATCAGATTGATATAAGCCCTGAGCATTTGTTCAGTTTGTGCAGGCTTGGCAAACTGAAAGCGCTGTTCTGCCAGCCCAAATAATTGGGTAAACAGTGCGGTTTGTTGGGTTTCTAGCTGGAAAAAAGGCAGGGTGGAGTCGGACCAAAAGGGAACTTTGTGCCAAGCATGTTGAAAGTGTGGCGAATCGAGCGCGAAGAGTTCTGGCACAAAGCCCACCACACGCGTGCTGATGGCATTTAAATCGCCAACCCAGGTATGCACTTGCCCCGGAGATAGGAACAACAGGTAGCTCCCGGAAAGCGGATATTCTTCAAAATCAATAAACAACTTGGACGAATGGGTTTGCATCAGTGCGATTTCATACCAATTATGGCGATGCACCGGGCTGTGGAGGCAACAATGCCGCTGGTTCAGGCCATCCGAATGGGCGACATAACCCAAATTTCCATGCAAAGTTTCCATCAATTGGATGTCATTTTCTGGCACAGGCGGGTTGGCTTTGGTGTTCATGGTAGCTAGGGTGTGGTCGAAACTATTTGAGTAAAGAAATGTGACTGTTTATTTTATAAGAAAGAGCATTTTCAGGGTGAAAATTAATAAATTATATGCTGATTTAATCCAAATACTCCGCTAACCATTTTAACCCAGTTAAGCGGCGAATGGTTATGTCAAAAATATGGCAATGCTGTTCAATTTTATGCTTTGAGAACTGGCGGCTTTGCTCAATCCGGCACATCTTCAGCCGGGTTCGCACTATCCCAGCATTTCAAACCAGCTAGGTTTTTTATAACTCCTCAGGCATCGTGAACTAAACCGAATTGTGAAAAAGCGTAGCTTTCACCTGTGNNATGCCCCCGCACTAGCCGCGAAAAGCGCAACTTCCGACCTGTACGCCAGCCAATAACGACTTACTTGTTTTCCTGTTGTAAAGCTTTTTCAATCCGTCTATCCGGCAATAGCCAGATCACCCCAACAATCGCATAAATCAGCATCGTCACATACGGCATCCAAAAGGCAAAAGGAATGGCAACGGCATTTAAAATGAGCGAAACAAAGCCTTTGTAATCTGCGCCGGTCGCCTGAACCAAGATCGAATTTTCCCCTTGCGTGGCACGGATCGTCTGGCTCAATAGGTAATACGCCAACCCCGCCATAAAAAGAACAATGCCATAGAGCGCAACAGGGGTGGATGAAAAATAGCTTTCCCCAGCCCAAGCAGAAGCAAACGGTACCAATGAAAGCCAAAACAGCAAATGATTATTTGCCCACATGACCTGCCCATTGACATTTTCCACCGTGTGAAGCAAATGGTGATGGTTATTCCAATAAATTGCAACGTAAACAAAGCTTAAAACATAGCTTAAAAACACCGGTAATTTTTCCAAAAGGGCGTGCCAGGTGGCTTCATGTGGCACTTTTAATTCAAGAACCATAATGGTAATGATAATTGCCAACACGCCATCGCTAAAGGCTTCCATTCGATTTTTTTTCATAGTGAGTAGCTCCAAGGGAAAGTAGATTGTCCAACCAACACAGAAACAAGTTTGCTATTTAAAGTCCAGCAAAGAGAGAGCGTTTACCACGCCAGATTTTTAATGCAGTATTGCCCTACCATTCGGCGCAATATTGCACCGCAAATGGGAAATTTCATTTCCCTATTCTAGCACCTTTTTCCATTACTTAGAACCCCTGCGCTCACTCCCCACCCAACAGCGCGTCAAACTCAGTATTGGCAAATTGCAACTGACCTTGCCCCTGCGTGAGCGAGAAAAACTGCCATTGCCCATCCCCCGCCAAGTCATCCATAAACCAGCACAGGGCATGGATTTGCGGATTGTGGGCGATTTCGGCAAGGGCATGGGTGAGCCAGCCTGGCGGGTAATTTTGCGCGGGTGGTTGGTCGGTGGCAAATTCAAAAGTGTTGGTGGCGGTGATGTAGATGGGCAGACCCTGTGTGGCAGGGACGGCGTTGATGACCGCCTGCCAATCTTGATACACTCGAAACCCCATTTGCGCTTGTGTGTGTGGGTCACGTAGGTCGGTTTGTGGCTCTAGGGCAGGGTGGGCGGGGGACAGGCTGGGTGTGCCGGGTGCTTGCACCGCAAAACCATCGGGCAGGAGACTCCAGCCGCCTACCTGCCCGGCAGATTGTGTCGCATCTGCCAATGCCAGCAGGAGCGTGTAAAAGTAGTTTAAGCTCGGGGTATGGATAGAGAAAGGCACCGAACCGTTGGCTTCATCCCGCCAAGGGGCAACCGCCCCCAGCAACACCCGTCCCTGCGGATTGTNNATCTGGTTTGCGCCGCTGGTGTTGTAGCTACTGCCCAAAATCCAGGCATACACCCCTTTCAGGCGCACATCCTGATTCAAACGCCGTAGATAGGTCAAATATTCGCTGAGCGCGACCCAATCCCCTTCGGGTGGCAAGCTTTGCCCACGCGCAAACTCGACCCCGCACCAAAACTTGCAAGCCGTTGCTGTGCAAAAGGCGCACTCGCTCGGCTAGGGCATCTACGCCCCAAGTTTCATCATCCGGCAGTTGGGCATAGGTCATTTCGACTGACCAGGCTTGCCTGCCATGCCAGTTGCGTTGTGGGCTGGCAAAGACTGCGCCGAGTTGGGTGGGGCGGTAAGGACGCGGCTCAGTGATGGGGGGCGGCATCCCGATGTGTTGTACCGCCCATGCTTGACAGCCTAGCTGGCAGGTGTGGAAAAAACTCAGCTGGCTGGGGGTGGCGAGTGTGTCTGCCGTGAGTTGCCAACGCCAATGATACAAGCGGTCTGCTTCCAGCGTGTTGTAGCCGAGAGCGGTTGCCGGTTTTCCGTTCACTTCCAAACGCACATACGCCCAAGGTTGCCTATCGTAAATCTCTGCAAATACCTGTTCCCCTTGACGAGTGACCCGCACCCACGGCAGGGGTTGTTGGGCTATCTCGGCACTAGAAAGCAAATAATACCGACCCGGGTAATTTTCTTGGCGCAATAGCCAGCCTGCCAGCAGGCAAATGACAACGCCCAACAAAAGTAAGAAACGGTTGAAGGAAGGATGGCGGCGCATGGCAAAATTTTGGGGGCGCATGGGTGGCAGACCCGTGCGCCAAATAGTATAGCAAATTGTTACACGATTGGTACAGTTTTGTTACACAACCGTTACATTGGCGAAGTAGAATGAAAAGCAAAAGACGATTAATCGAAAATTCAATTGCATTATCTTACAAACTACACGATAGGAGGCGATTCTATTCAATAATACGTTTGGGTTCAATCAATCTAATTTATTTTCTTACTTTTTTTGAGGACTACTATGGTCAATCAAAATATTAAAACACTTATCTATTTTGCTTTATTGCTTTGTGTAATTCCCTTGATGGTGGCATGGCAATCAGCAACAACATATTCAAACACAAAAAATGCATTTTGGGGTGCGGTGCAATCAGGTTATCATCGAGGACAGGTGGAATACTCAGGATGGAATCGTTTTGTACGTGCGGGTGATGATTATGTCTCCTGGTCGTCGGCAAATGTCGCTTCAATAACACAGAATTTTCCGAATGGGCAACCCGCTATGGTGTACCATGCCTTTAACGCAAATGCGGCTAATACGTGTAATGGGTTAAGGGTTGGGTCGCCTGTAACAAGTTTCTCTTGGTCAAATTTCCCATCACCAACTTATCAGCCTAACAGTGCAGGGTGGGGGTGTAGCAACAATGAATGGCGAGTCAAAATTGGTGCGGCGCCAATAGCAAATTCGAACTATTGGTTTCAGCATCTCTTTAAAGATACAACATACCCTAGCATTGTAAGTGCAGGGGAGTTGACTGTGTATAGTGGATACCTATTGGGCTTGGAATTTATTGCCTCCCATTCGGCAATATCATGCGAAAGTTTTGTTATAAGAATACTATTACAACCAACCCACCTAATGGCAGTTGTTAGCAATGTTAAATAGGAATTTACCATGTTAAGTTATTCACCATCAAAAAAACATATTTATGTTTACATATTTGTTATTGCATTGATTGGTTTGTTTGTGTTCCAACCCAAACCCAATGCTTCAACCTTTGCCGAGAATGAAAATTTCTCAATTCCGTCTCCACTTGTGATTTCGGCTGAATCCCCGATGGAGAAATACCCGCTTCTTTCTGCTGGCTCAATTGTGACAACCTATGGCGACACAAATTCAAATTGGTATCAAACGGAAAGTTTCTTCTCCTTTATGCCAACGAAAGAGAGCTTGGAGCAATTCCGGCAGTTTAATTACGATTTTTCTCACCAACTGGCGACTGATGCAATGTTGCAAGCCCAAATCACACGGTTAGACCCACTTGCAAAACAAAGCGTGCAAATCAATTTTCGCCATCCACTCAACACGGTTCAATTTCAACGCTTTGTCGAAGAAAATCATTTGGCAGTTCTTGGTTATGAAATTTGGGAGCCAAATTCAGATGGAACTATCACAACGATTGGTGGCGGTCCAATAGATCGTGAACTTCTCCCGCAAGACGTGTTGAAAACGGTATATCAAGACATTGCACAGAAGGATAGAGAATATACGAAAATAAATGGAAAAGCAGACAAAAGCCCATTTAATGGATTTGTATCGGTAAATGTTCAAATCACTGATTGGAGCAAATTTCATGAATTGCTAACGCTCTGGGAGAATCCACACGTTGCCATGCTAACCGTGGCAGATTACTACATACTTTCTAAATATAGCCCTGAGAACTTGGCGCGAGCGGGGATGGATGATGAGATGATTAGCAAGTTGTATCAGCAAGCATTTCCTGCGCCTATGGTCGGCGTGCCAACAAGCCATCGTTTAAGGGAAAGTAACGGTATGGGAATGCCTATTCCATAATTTTTGCTCAGCAGACCACCAATCTGCAAAAACACCCTAGCTGGTGAATTGACCGTAAATAAATCAGCTAGGGTGGCGGGAGTCTGCAAGCAGATTATTCATGATACAAATCGGAAAACACAAATCTCAGTAGTTTGACAATGTCACATTAAACATTTGTTCTGTGGCAAAATAGTGAGATGGAAAAAAAGAATTTCTTCAATGGGGACTGCCGCTGGAAGAAGTTTCGAAACTTGGCGAGCGGCTAATTTCATTTTATGAACGTTTTGCGCAGTATTTTTGCACAAAAACCAGGGATACTAGCGAATACGGGCTCAAATACATCAGCGGATTATTGCGCATGGAAAATGACCGTAACTTGGCAAACATGGAGAAAAAATGTTACGTAACAATCAACATTCAAAAATTGCAATCGGTATCATGCTCACTATTCTAGTGGCTAGCATTTATGCCATCTTATCAATCCCAAAACAGACGAATGCCAATTGGGTCATGGTGCAAGACCATTTGGATAACGAGAAAAAAATCGCTTATTATGGCAATATGGATATGGGATATCCTTATGGGATTTTAGAATATAATCATCACAGTTTGCAAGGAATTGATGAATATAAGAAGTATAGTGAATTAAAAGGGAAAGAATTAGTAAGCAAAGAGGTGAAAGAACTGTATGTTTGGGTTACCTTTCGTCAAGCACTCATGCCTGCAGATTTTAGCCAATGGGTTGCCAAATACCAAATGCAAGATATTGGATACACCATTCGAGTATATGGCAAAGATGGAGCTCGCATCACAATGGGCGGTGGTCCGAGCGAAGTGGAACTGGTTCCTGTAGATGAATTGGAAACGGCAATGAGCCAACTACAGGAAAAAGAAAGCAACTTGGCAAAGTTAGGTGGCATATTTGAGGTGAAAGGAGTGGTAACAGCCGAAAACTATTTGGCACTTTTGGCAGACCCGCGAGTTTATCTGGTGGATGTTACAGGCACATTGATTTATTACCACCCCGATTTCCAAGCACAATCTGATCTGACTTGGGAACAATTCACGCAAGAATTTCAAATGATGCGTACAGATGGCTCATTATATTGGTTTCTGGAAGATTTTGGCATCGCAAAAATGGGAGCGGACTAAGAAAACCGATTTCAGATGAACACACAGTTTGGGACGCACGCCGTGCGTCCCAAAACCTAATGCTCGCCGCATTCTATATAAGGTATGAGTTTTATGCGCAAACCATTCAGAAAACTTTTCCTGCTCCTGCTTCCATGTGTGGGGCTTGTGCTGTTCATCGGCAACTTTTAGATATTACATTGTAGATGTTATCACCGCGCTGTACAAATGGAATGAATATTATTCCTATTTTGGCGTTTCGGGTGCTGACCCAGTGCCTGATTATCCATTGCTAAGAAGTGGAATTGCTGTTGCAATCGGGTATGGCGGTTGGTATCAAATAGAAGGGAATTTTGGGTTCACTAAGTTTGAATCGACAGCGGAAGCATTGAAACAATTGCGCCAGTTCAATGCCGAATTTTCTCACCAACTGGCAAACGACAGCCAAGCGCAAAACATCGTTGACCAATTCGACCCGCACTACCCACGCACCATCGAGCTACACTTTCAAGAAGCACTGACTGCCGAGCAGTTTACCCAATTCATTAATGAAAATCAGTTGAACGATGCAGTCGCTAGTTATGAAATTGGGGTGCCCAATTACACCCATTCCATCACCATCCAAGGCGGAATTCCACGCAATGGGCGAGTGGTCTCGCAAGACGTTTTGCAGGAATTCGTCCAAATTTTCTATTGGCAAGCTGAAGAATACCGCAGTGTAAAACTTTATGTTCGAGATTGGCAAACCTACTCAGAAATGCTCAAATTTTGGGAGCACCCGGCAGTGGCATTGATTGATGTGGTAGATTTTTACCTGTGATCCCAGCTTTCTGCGGGCTATCTTCAGCAACTGGGCTTAAGCACAGAAAAAATTACCGAGTTCTACCAACTGCCAATCCGCACGCCATTGGTAAACTTTCCACTGAGCGATGCTTTGCATGGCAATGACGAAATAGGAATGCCGCCACTGAAGCGTTCCCGTTGAATGGAATAGAAGCTAATAACGACTTAAACTGGATTGAACAAACCAATCAACAGCCAACCCCTATCATCTGCACTTACACCTGATGGATATTCATTCTGCTTCGCCAAACTGTCAGTTTTGCCAAATAAGGCTTATAAATTCACATCAATCATTAAAAGACCCTACGCCAACGCCAGTTCAAACTCAGCCAAAAAGAAACTGCCTTCCCCCATTTGGCTTTCCAAGCGCAACTGCGCTTGGTGATGGTGCAAAAGTTCGGTCACAATTGCCAAGCCCAACCCGCTAGGTGGTGGCAAACTTGGGTGCTCTGCCGAGCCACTGCCTTTGGCAGATGGACTACTCCGATAAAACGGCTCCGCCAAAAAAGCCAACTCCTTTTGCGGCACGCCCCTGCCGTTATCCCACACAGCCACACGCACTTTGGGTGCAGACACCTGCAAGCGAACCCGCACCAAGCCCCCGTTCCCAACATAGCGCAAAGCGTTGCCTACCAAATTCAGCAAAACTTGACTGATTCGTTCTGGGTCTGCCCGCACAAAAACAGCCTGCTCTGTGCCTTGCAAAGTTATTTCGATGGCGTTTTGCTGTGCCAAAGGGAACAGTTCAAGCAAAACCGTTTCGCACACTTGCGCCAAGTCAAAGACCGTGTGCTGATAGGCTTCCGATAGCTGGCTTTGCTCCCACAGATTCACCCGTTCCAACAAGTTTTGCAGGCGGTGCAACTCGCTGGAGAGCAATTGGAGTGAAAGTGCGCGGCTCTCCTGTGGCAGATTTGGGTTTTGCACCAAGGCTAGGTGGGCAATGCTGGCGGTGAGTGGGTTGCGCAATTCGTGGGCAAGCTGGCTAAAAGCCAAGTGGCGGGGTGTGGTTGGGTGGGGGGCTGNNGGTGCGGCGTTGTCGCCACATGCTCCACCATGCCCAACCGACCAGCAGTAGCGCACCTCCCAACATCAGCCAACGCAAGTCCAAAATGCTCATGGCGGCGTTTCTATCCAATAGCCGACCCCGCGAATGGTGCGAATCCAGCGTTCTGGCTGGTGCGGGTCCAGCTTTTGCCGCAAACGGGCAATGTGATTGTCAATGGTGCGAGTTTCAAAATCCGGTTCTGCCCCCCAAATTTCCGCAATCAACTGGTGTCGCCCCACCGGTTTGCCAAGTTTGAGCAGTAACATCTGTAAAATTTGCACTTCCAACGGGGTTAGCGCAACTTCCCTGCCATTCACAACGGCAAGATGGCGCATCGGGTATAATGNNATTGCAAATCTTCTGGCTCGGCAGTGGCTTCTACCAAGTGCAGTAAACCCTGCAATTGGGCAAGCAATTCCGCAACGGCAAACGGCTTGGTCATGTAGGCGGTTGCCCCATTGGCATAGCTTTCCAGCTTGTCGGGTAAGGCGGTTTTGGCAGTTAGGAAAACAATGGGGAGGCTGGGGTACAAACTGCGGGCAAATTTTGCCACTTCGTTCCCGTCCAAATCGCCCAACAGGCGGTCAACCAAAAGCAAATCGGGCGCATCGGATAAGCACGCCAGCCCTTGCGTGCCATTCTCTGCCAGGCTGACTGCAAAACCAGCTTGGCGCAATAGACCCGCCAAGCCACTGCGTACCGGCGCATCATCTTCCACCACCAGCACGCGAGTTTGTTTGGGAATGCCCATCACCAATGCGTACCCACACTTCGGTTCACAGTATTCCGAAAAGCACTCACTTAATTCTCGTCATCATCAATCGAAATAATCCACACGCACGCCCCAGCCACCAACGTAGTCACCACCAGCAAGGCAATCCATTGGTACCACAACAGCCCCACCGAGCGGGCTTCCCACACCAAAATGGCGCACATGCCTACCGCCAGCGCAATCCAGCCGGACAAACGCGGGTGGGTTTGAATCCAATTCCAAAGTGTAGCCATAAATGTTCTCCTGATTGATTTGCGTAAAAAATTAAATCGGTCTGAGCACGCGCTTTTCGCGTAATTTCTTGCAAAAAATATTGGGCGTATGCTCGCCAGATTCACTGACCAGTTCTTTTGCCACTTCACGCCATAGCAAAACATCCATTTCGGCAATCGGCTGAGCCAAATAGCCTGCTTTGTTGGCAATTTCCTGCCATTGATGAGCGGCTTTTTCATTGAGCGCCATCAGCACCACTTCTGCCTGTAGCTCATGGGCGCGTCCTTCCAAATGTGCCCACAGCAGGGGCAAAACCCGCCAAGCATCGGCAGTTTCGGCAAGGGAGACTGACCCCACTCGCGCAATCAAATTTTCCACCCGCCAGCCGAGTACACCCAGCAGAGTATCACCCAGCGATGCCAAAAGGTACGCCTGACTGCCAAAGCTAGCCAAGACCTGCTTAGCAGTGAGTGGCTTGCCCGGCGTGGAGAGAAACTCAGCAATGGCTTGGCTATCTGCCGCCGAACCGCGCCGCACCATAATGCCAGACTCGCCAATGGTTGGAGCTTCAATCGGAGCCAGTGCTTGGGGAGTGGTAGATTGAGAGCGGCTGGCAGAAGGGGCAGGTTGGTGCAGGGCGTGCCAAGCAGATTGCACCTGCGACCAGGTTTGTGCCAAGTCGCCGTCATTGTGAATCACCACATCGGCACGCCGCAATTTTTCAGCTTGCGGGCTTTGGGCATACACGCGTTGGCGGGCATCTTCAAGTGTGAACTGCCGTTGCTCCACCAGCCGTTGAATGCGCACCTTCTCGCCAGCATCCACCACCCACACGGAGTCACACAAATTCACCAAGTCGCCATCTAGCAACTTGATTGCTTCAATAACCACCACCGCTTGATTGGCGCGTTCCACTAACATGCGGGTTGCTTGGCGCACAATTGGGTGCAAAATCCCTTCCAAAGCCTGTAAAGCTTGTGGGTCGGCAAAAACAAGCTTGCCCAGCCGCTTGCGCAGGATTTGCTTGTCTTCACCCACCACCCAGGTTCCAAACAGGCGGATGATGGGGGCATAAGCCGGTGCGCCGGGCGACATGGCAAGGTGAGTCAGGTTGTCGGCGTCAATGCCAAACGCGCCCAAGTGTTGCAACATGCGCCGCACCACGCTTTTGCCGGAGCCGATGTTGCCGGTTAATCCAATAATGGTTTTTTCGGCGCTCATGGGCGTACTCCAGTAAAGATATGCTTGCCAGCCGTGAAGTAAAATGTGCCGTTCTCGTCAAATGTAAAGCCACCAATCTGTCCTTGCTCTTCCCAGCCCGCGCGATACTGCTTTTGGTGCAAGAGTGATAGGCTATACAAGTGGATAGCACCATTTGTGGCATCCCCAATTAGGATGGCTGGTTCCGGTGGTTGGCGATTCAGCATATCTACGGGCAGTTCCAGTGTTTCTGCTTGCACAGAATGACTACTGAGCAATGGAATAGTGTCACACTTGGCACTTCCGAGTGCGCGACTACACCGAAGCATCACTTGATCTTCCAACAAAAGGAAGAGTGTACCATCCGCTATCGTCATTTGTAGCGCATGGGTAAGGTCTGGCTTGTTATCGGTAAAATACAAGCCGTAATCTGCCGAAAAACTGACTTCTTCGCGTGAAATGGTGTACAACTCGCCAATTTGGCGGTCAAGCACGTACAGCGTTTCGCCAAAGACAGCCAAATCTAAATCGCTACTTAACCCGCCATTGGGTTGCAAGAGTGAGCGGGCAATGGTGGGCGTTTCGCTCTCTGGGTCGCAGAAAATGCCATTGCCACGCCCATCTAAGGCTAGGAGAAGCGTGCGGTTGTTCTCGATGGTATTCGGGAAGTAGACAAAATCTACAATGGTGGCGAGGGTGTAATCGCCCACCGGTCCGGGACCGCAACTAAACATTTTGTCGCGTTTCCAGCCGTCTGCCGTATATAGCAGGCGGAAAATTTGGTTGCTGGTTTTGTCTAACACATATAAGTCGTTTTGATGCACAAATATTTTGCCAAACTCACTGTTGCCGGGCAATTCGCCCAGCGCAATCGGCGTGGTATGCAACCGTTCAATCTGGTCAAGCTGGTCCAACGCCATGCGGGCATCTTGGCGCAAAGTTTGTGCAGTTTCGCCGAGTTCACGTAGGCTTGCGGCACTCTCAATTTGTTCCAGTGCCGCCGCCCAATGCGCTCGTTGTTGTATTGGGTCATTGAAGTAGCTCAAAGCAGTTTCTTTGGAGCGAATGGCTTCAGCCACTTGGGCGTTATACTGCTGGTCAATGCCGTAGCGTTGGTAAATCGAAAATGCCAAAAAGACCACCACGAGTGGCACTAAAATCGCCGCCGCCAACATGATGCGTTCCTGATTTGGCTGATAACTCATCTCGCCAGCGGGGGTCAGCCTTTCAGCCCAGGTTTTGCCACCAAAGCGCAGGACACCCCCCATTTTTTCGAGTTGGTGGGCAATGCCATTTCGCCAGCGCATCAAGGGTAACTGGATAAACCAATTACGCAGACGCACATTCCCNNATTGTACTGCGCGGCACGCCTTTCCTTCAAACTTTGGCGGTTTGGGCTTTCGGCATACGGTTCACTGGCAATGGGTGAATCGCCTTCATCGGCAAAATCTTGGGCAAATTCAACTTCGTCCACTGGAAAATCGGCAGTGGCAGGGGGAAACGCCGCTACTTCGGGGTGGGCGGCTAGGTCAGGCGGGTAAACTGGCTGGGATTGGGTAGGGGGCGGGTTTTCGCCTTGCGGATTCTCGCGCCGCGGATTCNNTCTCGCGCCGCGGATTCTCGCGCCGCGGATTCTCGCGCTCTTGATAGCGCACCGCGCTGTAAGACGGGTCTGGCAATGGAGATGGGTCTATCACAGCCTGCTTGCCGTATTTTTCCTGCAGTTCAAAGGGCGTTTCGCGTGGCGCGTCCCACAATTCGTCATCTTCATCTGCTAAGGTGGGCAAAGTTTGCGGAACTGTGGGCTGGGTTGGTGGGTGCAGGCGTTGGCTCTCGGCGATTGCCGCATTGCGTACCCGTTCCAACACATCCTGTAGATTCTGACTTTTGGCAAGGTCGCGCTCACTCGTGGCAATGTCCGGTGCGGCAAGTGGGGCTGACTGATCTGGGCTGGCGGGTGTCAGTTGTGGGACAGTTTCTAATTCTAGGGCAGAGCCTGCTGGTAAGATTTGCACCCAAATCAGTGGGTCTTGCCCTTGGCGAAGCTGTGCCAATTGTTGTAAAACTGCGCTAGGATTGTTTTGTGGCAAATTGAGCAGAGTTTGTGGGTCAACTTGGCTATTGGCGGGCACAATCAACACGCCATCTTGTGGTTGGGGTTTGCAATGGAAGTAGTGGACTTCTGGGTGGGCAGTACTCCCCAACGCGCGGCGAAACTGGCGGTTGGGGCTAAAACTCTCCATTTGCTTGGCTATTCTGCCCCAATTGCTTCCAAGCCCGGCATGGGTGACATACAACTCATCTTCGCGCAACACCAGGCAAGTGAGTTGCCCTTGAACCAGCCCGCCTTCATGCTCCTTTGTTTGATTGCGTTGGCGTAGGTGGTCATTGACCGCATCAATCGCGGCGCGGGCGGCGGCAGTAGCAGAGCGTGGTGTGCCAAAATATTGGCGGTGTGCCAATTCGAGCAAATATGCCAATTCATTTTCAGGAATTGGGGTTTTGCTTTGCACGTGCAAAATCAATAGTAGTTGGTCTTTTTCCCGCCCGCGTGCGGCTTTGCGGGGTGCTTCATCCACCAAATACACCAAATCCGAAGCCAATGCTGGGTTTGGATTGCCATGAACTAAGCCGATGTCAAACTGATAGGTGAACTTCATAAGTAAATTTTTATTTTTGGCGCTTACGGAAACTGGAATCTTTCACTTAAAATTGCCCGCTCCAACAGTGCCAAACAGAAACCGTACAGAGTATAGAAATTATAGCATAGCGGCGCGTAGCGTATTTAAGATTTGTGGCTTTCGCCGAAAGTTAAACGCACTTTTCATGACTTGTATCCTTTAACTGCTCGATATTCGAGGCTTGGCAGATACTGGCAACTTGGAATCAATCTTGCAAGATAGGTTTGTCATGTGTATTCGGCAATTGGGCTGAATATAACTGGTATCGAATATAGAAGGAACTATCCGGCTTCTGTCATCGTCATACAGGCAATCTGGCTTTGACGCGCGTGTAATTGCCTTTTTATGCCTAGTAGGGAGAAAGCACAACTTGCTATTCGGTACCTGTGTCGAATATAGATTAGACGTGCAGGAATCGCGCCAGAGCGTACTTCTTTTTATGCTATACTACCAAAATGTTTTCGCCATCATCCAATTCGCCCCAAAATAATCAACCCACTCAAGTATCCCCCAGCGTCCAGAGACAGCAAGCACAGAACAAAGTGCGTAAGAAAAAACGTTCTTGGAATTGGCTGGTCGGTTTATTAGCCGTAGTGGTGCTAGTAAACTTAGGTGTGGTTTTTTTGTTTGCTTATCGCGCAATGACAGGTAAAAGTAGCTGGCTGTTTGCTGGCAATGGGGGTGGCAATAGCCAGCCCATTCCCACCCAACTCGGCTGGGCAACTCCTGCCAGTGGCACCATTGTCCCCCAACTGCTTCCGGTTGCTACCGAAAGCCTTGATGTCCCGGCTGGGGTGCATTACATTTTGCTTTTGGGAGTAGATGCTCGCCCCGAAGAAGGCACGGTAACACGCACCGATACCATGATGGTCGCTCGCTTAGATTTTGAGCACAAAACGGCGCGGCTGTTGTCCTTTCCGCGTGACCTGTGGGTGCAAATGCCGGAAAGTTTGTGGTATACCGCTGGCACAGAAGCACGCATCAACCAAGCCCATTTTTATGGCGAGCTAAACNNACCGGGTGGCGGTCCGCAAGCCGCGATGGACACGGTGCGAATCAACTTCGGCATTCCGGTTGATGGTTACGCCCGTATTGATTTTCAAGGCTTTGTGCAGGCGGTAGATGCGTTGGGTGGCATTGATATTGATGTCCCAAAAGAAATTAATGACTATGAATTTCCCACAGATGATTACGGTACAATGTATTTTCACGTACCGGCGGGCTTTCAGCACATGGACGGTATCACTGCTTTGCGCTATGCCCGTACTCGGCATCAAGACAGTGACCATGAGCGGGTCTTACGCCAACAACTGGTCATGTTGGGTATTCGTGACACGGCTTTAAACATCAACGTGATTACCAAAGTCCCGGAGCTATGGAATGCGCTCAGTAGCAATGTGAGCACCACACTTACCATTGCCGATGTGATTTCGTATGGTTTGGCTGGGCAGAAAATCCCGCGTGAAAATATCCAAACCTTTGCACTCACTCCCGATGTTCTGCAAGGGATTATGACGGAAGGCGGTGCGGCAGTTTTTGTGCCGATTCCAGAATTGGTAGAGCCATTGCTGGCTGAATTTATGTATGATGGGGTGCAGATGCCGCCCACACCGGAGCTTACGCCCTACGTTCCATAAGTTTGCCATGCCGATTTTCTTCCAAGTTCGTTTTCGCATTCAGCCGTCAGCCCATACCCAGTTTGAGCAAGCCACTCGCCAGTTGAGTGCTTCCGCTCGCAACGCTGGCTTGACACTGCGCCAAGAATGGTATCAAGATGCCC
Organism: Anaerolineales bacterium UBA6668; assembly: GCA_002455215.1. GTDB lineage: Bacteria > Chloroflexota > Anaerolineae > Anaerolineales > UBA6668 > UBA6668. Next base: position 22,160 of record DKKK01000186.1, read on the forward strand.
AAAACCCCGGCGATTATCTCTCGCTGGAGGCGTTTCAAGACCGCACCACGTTGGGACAGTATATTGCTAGTGGCTATTTTCAAATGTGGAAGTTGGCAATTGAACACACTTACACCACCAGACCCATTTCCAGCAGTTTATCTCCTGTCATTGCCTTTTCGCAAACCCACACTTGCGCGGCGCTCTACCATTCCACCCTGAACTTGCAAGACGGGGGACTCAAACCGACAGCCCAAGCAGTGAATCGCCTGCATGAGTGGGCACAGCAAAATCTACCTAGGGCACGGGTTGAATTATTTCAACCACGGGTACAACTTGCAGAAGGACAAGAGCGGCTGGTATTATTGGCGGGCTATCCCACTACCGCGACAGCCGAAGCATTGGTAAACAGTCTCGCTTTTGCGGATTTTTCCAAAATTTGCCAACAATACAGCACAGATTTGGTGTGGCTGACGCAAGTGTGGCAACAATTTTGCTAGGTGTCGAATATAGCTCAGGGTGGGTGTGCTAGGGAGTTGGGGTAGGCGTGCTGTTGGGGTCGGGGGTACTTTCGGGCGAAACGCCATTTTGGGTTTGTATACAGGTATTATAGTTATCTGTAGTAATTGTTAGAATTACAGAATCATTGCGAGAATTTAATACAATCTGTGGTAATAAAGGCTGGACAGTGGCACAAAGTTGTGGGGTAGCTGGTGAATAGGCGGCTAGAACAGAGGTATAGGTGTAATAATAGGTCAGAATTTGAAAATTATTATCAGCTAATTTCAACCCTTCTATATTGACAATTTTGCCATCAATATTTTTTTGACAACCATCAATTGCACAACGCAGGTCTTCAATTGCGCCTTCATAATCCAAACTACGGTGCTTAATCAGACCCAAACGCCCAAAAATATCTGCTAAAACCTTCGAATCGGCATTGATTTGGATTGCTACTTGAGTCGCATCTTCCAGCCATTGAGTAGCTCGTTGGTAATCGCCGGTTTGGAAGTAAGTGCGGCTAATATACAGGTATGGCTCTATCTTCAAGGGATCCAGCGCTTGCGCTCGGCGGAAATATTCGAGTGAAACTTCGTACTCTTCTAAAGCGCGGTAATTTAGCCCAAGTGAGAGTTGTAAACTAGGTAGGTTGGGGTTGATAGTTGCCGCTTGTTTGTACTGCAAAATGGCATCTTCGTATGCCCCAACATATTCCAAATATTTGCCATATACGCGGTGTACGTCCATCAAACTTGCGTTGAGTTGAAGCGCCAATTCCGCACTTTCACTGGCACGCGTCCAGTTCAGCGTTTCGGTCAAAATTTCGGCGTAATAGGCATGGGCAAGAGCGTTATTGCCGTCCAATTGAATGGCTTTTACGGCGGCAGTTTCACCTTCTTCGTAGTTGCCGCTTGAGCCGAGCGCAAAAGCTAAAACGGCGTATGCCATGCTACTTTCTGGCGCGATGACAATGGCAGTGCGTGCCGCATCTGCCGCCCCCAGCGCATCTCCGGCGTAGGTTTGGATTCTTGTCAAGTTAATCAGATAATCTACATTATTGGGCTCTGCTTGGTGGGCTTGTTGGTAGGCGAGTACGGCATCGGTCAGACGCCCGGCAGAGAAGGCGGCTTCGGCTTCTTCGGCAAAGGAAAGGGCGCTACGGGTGGCAGTGGGGGTTGGCACTCCAATTGGAGAGAAACTTCCTTGACGCATACCCCACAATACATAAACACCTGCCAGAATAAAGGCAAGATAAATTACGATTCGAACTGGCGAATCTTTACGGCGCGTGCGATAATCAAATTTACTAGGACGTAAACGCATAGAGTACAACCAATAAGATAGGCGGGAGCAGAAACTTGCTCCCAGTGAACTTCTGTGATGGGTAGCTTTGGCACGGCTAAAAGTTGCGCTTTTCCTTAAAAGAAAGGCGATGTTCTAGCTCCTGCCACAGAAGCATAAGTGCAGAGTATAATCGTACCACTTTTTTTACAGAAAATTTCTAGTATTTACAGGATTCTCATTCATGGATAAAACAGTTTTTATCGCCCTAATGTTCGCCGCTGAACGCCACGCCAACCAAATTCGCAAGGGAAAAACAGCACTACCGTACATTAATCACCCCATCCAAGTGGTAGCGACTCTGGTTGAAATTGGTGACATCCAAACCCCACAAATCTTAGCCGCCGCATTTTTGCACGATGTGTTGGAAGATACGGCAACCACTCCGGCAGAAATTGAAGTGGTGTTTGGGAAAGAAATTCTTGAGCTAGTGCAAGAATGTACGGATGACAAAAGTTTACCCAAGTCAGAACGTAAACGCCTGCAAATTGTAAACGCTCCCCACAAATCTTACGGGGCACGCCTGATAAAAATTGCAGATAAGTTTTGCAATGTGCGCGATGTTACCAGAGACCCCGGCATTGGCTGGGATATCGGCAGAAGGCGAGAGTACTTGCTCTGGGCAATTCAAGTTGTCAATGGTTTGCGCGGGGTGAATGAAGCGCTGGAGCAGGCATTTGATTTGCTAGCGCATGAAGGGTTGGCGGCTTTGGCTGTGCTGGATGAGTAGGGAACAGGGCAACCGCATGAAAGATT
>DKKK01000013.1:0-7083 GCA_002455215.1 Anaerolineales bacterium UBA6668
TTTGCAACCCTTTTCATAACTTTCAGAAAACCCTGCCCCAAACATCGGTTTAAGTTGACAATTTTGAATTATTCGCTTATCCTAAATGTAAGTAATATGAATTTACATTCAACCGCCTAAACCTATTGTTATGCTTCCCACCGCCACACATTTGCTACCCCACCAGTCCCCAGCACAGTTGCTAATGACCGCATTTGAAGGCACGCAAGTTCCCGCCACTTTCCAAAAATTTTTGCAAGAAGTGCCCTGTGGCGGGGTTACGCTCTTCCGCCTGCTCAATGACCAATCGGCTTCTGGCATTTTGGAATTAACTCAACAGTTGCAATCGCTGGCTCATTCGCTCAATATGCCCCCTCTCCTCATTGCAGTGGACCAAGAAGGCGGACAGCTCAACACTCTCAGCGCGTTCACGCTGTTCCCAAGCCAAATGGCATTGGGTGCCACCCATAACCCACAACTAGCTTTTGAAATGGGGTTTGCCATTGGCACAGAATTAGCCGCTGTGGGGGTAAATGTCAATTATGCGCCCGTTTGCGATGTCAACTCCAACCCGCGCAATCCTAATGTTGGAATTCGCGCTTTTGGCGACCAACCCGAATGGGTGGGCAAGTTGGCAAGCCAATTAATTGGGGGTTTGCAAAAGAGCGGCGTGGCGGCAACTGTCAAACACTTCCCCGGAAATGGCGCAAGCACAACCGACCCCCATCACGCCTTGCCGATTTACCCCCACACTCTGCAACAATTAATGGCGCAAGATGTTGAGGCTTTTCGGTTGGCTTTCTCGGCTCAACCCCAATTATGTATGATCAACCACATTGCCATTCCAGAGCTAACTGGCAATTCCGGCTTACCAGCTACTATTTCTCATAAAGTAATCAGCGAACTGTTGCGAAAGGACTTGGCTTTTAATGGCATCGTAATTACAGATGCAATGGATATGGGTGCCATTCGAAGTGGAATGGGACGGGTGATTGATAGTGTCGCTTCGATTCGGGCTGGCACTGACCTGCTGTTGCTTTCTAAAGACGATGGGGAAAACCGCCTAATTTATGAAAGTTTGGTGCAGGCGATTGAGCGAGAGCTTCTACCCACTCAGCGAGTGGCAGAAAGCCTGGAAAGAATATCGGCACTCAAACACTGGTTAGCCGGTTACAGTCGCCCCGCTTTTGAAAAAGTGGGCTGTGCGGAACATCGTCAGCTAGCATTGACCATTGCTCGCCAATCGGTCACCGTCACACAAAACCACTCGGATTGGTTTCCCATGCCGGCAGAAAAATGGGCTGGTTGGCTGGTGCTAGTGCCGGAAGGTGCAAACCAAACCCTAGCAGACACCACTGCTTTTGAACAGCACAATCCAATCCACATCCTACGCCAGCACTTGCCCGCTTGCCAATTTTTGCAGTATTCGCAAATCTTGCCAGACGAAGAATTTCAGCATGTGTTAGAGCAAGCCCAAAAAGCGGTTGGGGTGCTGATTGGCTCTAACTTTGCCAACACAAGCCCAACACAAGCCAATTTGGTGCAAGCCATTGCCCAAGTTTGTCCCAAAACCGTGCATGTCGCCTTGCGAACCCCTTATGATTTAGCTGTTTCGCCCCTACCTGCCGTAAAAATTTGCACCTATGGGCAGGGTGAATTTGCATTGCAGGCACTGGCAGAAGTGCTAACCGGGTCCATTGCCGCTGTTGGGCGGCTCCCGGTTCAATTGCCTGCCCAATTGTAAGTTTCGAGAATAGGTTGTGTTATTTTGCAAGCACTTGCTAGGTAATTTTGTACCAAATACTTGACAAAGGCTTATGCAAAACGCTATAATGGAAACGTTTCCAGTTGCAGATTTTCCGTCAATCTGCACAGTGTACCTAAATTGGTGGTAATTATCTTCATTTCTTATCCATGGTAACCATTCGTGATGTCGCAAAACGAGCAGGTGTCGGTGTTGGCACAGTTTCACGAGTGCTAAACAATAGCGCGAATGTGAGTGCGCAAACACGCCTGCAAGTGCTGGCGGTCATTGACGAGCTAAACTTCCGCCCCAACCCGATTGCCCAACGCCTGCCCCGCCAAGAAACGCTCACCATTGGGGTTATTCTCCCTTTTTTCACCTTCCCCTTCTTTGTCAACATTCTGGAAGGCATTCACGCGGAGATTTCTGAAGCGGGGTACGACTTGCTGGTGATGAACGTAGACTCACCCGAAAAAAGCGAACAATACTTTGGAAAAGCCGTCTTCGGTAGGCGTTTTGATGGCGTAATTGTCGTAACTCTCCCACTCTCAGACCAATATGTCGAATTGTTTGCAAAAAATGATCTGCCTGTTGTGCTGGTTGATTCCTTTCACCCACAAATTAGTGCCATCACTGTGAACAATGTCGTTGGCGGTGCTTTAGCCACCCAGCATCTAATTGACAAAGGGCACACAAAAATTGCCTACATTGGCGACAATCAAAACGATTTATTTGGTTTTCACACAACTCAATTACGCCTGCACGGTTATCAACAAACTTTACGAGATAACGGCATCGCCCCTAACCCAAATTGGATATTCCAAGGCAATCAGGGCAAGGGTTCCGGCGTTCAAGGCGCAAATTACTTACTGAGCCAAGACCCCACTCCCACTGCGATTTTTGCTTATTCGGATACTGTGGCTTTAGGAGTGGTGGAGGTGGCGGAAGAGCGCGGGCTTCGGTATCCCAATGATTTTGCTTTGATTGGCTTTGACGATATTGAAATTTCACAATACATTGGGCTGACTACCGTGCGCCAACCCATGCAAGAAATGGGCAAACAAGGCGCACGTCAACTAATCAACTTACTCGCTCACCCAAGCGATGTAAAAGCGATTGAGTTGCCTTTGCAACTAGTAGAAAGAAAAAGTACTAATTTTATTAGGGGGTGATTTTATTCATTTTTTCAAGTTCTGTCTAAATTCCATTGTCAAATGATTATCTGTTTTTCTATCTAAGGAGAGAGAATCCAATGATTAACAAAGTCAAAACTTTATTGTATAGCGGCGGTTTGGTGATTGCTTTGACCGCTCTTGCCGCTTGCACCCCCGCCGCCACGCCAGAACCCACTGCTGTGCCGCCAACCGATGTGCCCGCCACCGAAGCCCCCGCTCCGACTGACATGCCCGCCACTGAAGCACCCGCCCCAACCGATGCGCCAATGGCAAACGCTTCCTTCTTGGAACGCGCCAAGGCTGGCGAATTTAAGGGCACGGTTGTCACCATGACCGGTCCTTTCGTGGACGAAGACGCTTTGAAATTTAACAATGCAGTTGCCGCATTTGAAGAAGAAACCGGCATTGACATTCAATATGAAGGTTCTAAAGAATTTGAAGCCTCCATCAAGATCCGTGTAGAAGGTGGCGATGCCCCCGATATTGTGGACTTCCCACAACCCGGCTTGCTGGCAAACTTTGTCGCCGGTGGCTATGTGGTGGATGTAAGCTCCTTCCTGCCAGAAGAAAAGCTGGCTGAAAACTACAACCAATCCTGGATTGATATGTCCCGCATGCCCGGACCCGATGGCGACATCATCTCCGGGGTTTGGCACCGCGCTGGCAACAAGTCTTTGGTGTTCTACAACAAGAAAGCCTTTGACGCCGCTGGCTACACTGTGCCCGAAACATGGGACGACATGGTGGCACTCACCCAACAAATTGCCGATGACGGCGACACCGCTTGGTGTATCGGCATCGAATCGGGTGCCGCCACTGGTTGGGTTGTGACCGACTGGATGGAAGAAATCATGCTTCGCACCACCAGCTTGGAAAACTACGACGCTTGGGTGTCCGGCGAACTGCCCTTTGCCAGCCCCGAAGTGAAAGCCGCCGCCGAAAAGATGGCTGAAATCTGGTTCAATGACGATTATGTCTATGGCGGACGCGAAAGCATCGTGACCACCTTCATTGGCGACAGCCCGGTTGGCATGTTCACCGACCCGCCTTCCTGCTGGTTCCACAAGCAAGCCAGCTGGATCACCGGTTTCTTTGGTGATGACACGTTGGTAGCGGGTGAAGATTATGACTTCTTCTACCTGCCCCCCATTGACTCAGCCTATGGCAAGCCAGTGGAAGTAGGTGGCGACATCATGGCGGCTTTCTCTGACCGTGATGAAGTCAAAGCCGTGATGGAGTTCTTTGCAACCGGCGCTTCTGTAGAAAACTGGGTGAAAGCCGGCGGCGCAATTAGCCCGCACATGGACAGCTCACTCGATTGGTACAGCAATGTGGTGGACCGCAAAGTTGCCGAAATTATGATGAACGCCACAAGCCTACGCTTTGACGCTTCCGACTTAATGCCCGGTGCTGTGGGTGCTGGCTCCTTCTGGACCGAAATGACCGACTATGTCAGCGGCGCAACCGACCTCGACACCGCTCTTGCCAATATTGACGCTTCTTGGCCCAAATAGCCGATGACCCAGCTTGGAAGCAAGTGACGAACCACTTTTACACAACAGTTCAGTCATAAAGCAAACTTGTGTAAGATTGTGAACATTGGTTTCTACGCACAATTCAAGCGTTTGCATCGTTTGGCACTGTGCAATTTTTAGGGCAACTGGCAAGCTCAGCCACAAACTGGCTTGCCAGTTGCCTATCACCAGCCAATAAGGAGGTTTTATGAATACAACCCAAGACAATTCACAAGCTGGACTGTCTTTTTTTGAAACCGCACCAGGAAAACTACTCGTTTCACTTGGTGGTCTAATTGCAACCATTGTATTTTTGGTGTGGGGATTTGGCTTTTTGCGAGCGGCAGAAGTGCCCTTATATGTGATGACACCGTTTGCCATTCTATGGGGAGTAGGCGGCATTGCCATGCTCTACACATTTGGCAATATGTTCATCGAGCAGATGCCACAAGTCATCACTGCTCGCGTGCAACCGTATTTATTTGTAGGACCTGCCGTGCTGATATTGTTTTGGTATTTGGCATTTCCTACCATCCGCACCTTATGGATCAGTGCCTTTAGCAATGCGGGTGGTCCTCCGGCGGCTGTGTGGGCTTCCCCCGCTGAAGGGGGTGGCTGGGATAATTTCTCAAAAGAGTTCTCAGAAAACTTTGTGGGTCTAGACAACTATGCACAAATCTTCTCTGGTGAGAACAACAATATGCGGATTGCCTTCCGCAACAACTTATATTGGATTTTATTTGGGGCGAGTTCATCGGTCATCATGGGGCTATTGATTGCCGTGCTCGCCGACCGCAGTAAATTTGAAAACGTTGCCAAAGCGATTGTCTTTTTACCGATGGCAATTTCATTTGTAGGGGCAGGTGTCATCTGGAACTTCATCTATGAATATCGCCCAAGCGGAGAATCTCAAATCGGTTTGGCAAACGCCATACTAACGTTATTTGGCGCAGAACCAACCACCTTTGCCCAAAACGTCGGCTTGCCGTGGGGCTTAAACAATATTTTTCTGATTATAATCGTCATTTGGCTCCAAACTGGCTATGCAATGGTGTTGTTCTCTTCCGCCATTAAGGGCATTCCCTCCGAACTGCTGGAAGCCGCACGGGTGGATGGTGCCAATGAAGTGCAAATTTTCTTCCGCATTATGATCCCCGTCATTTGGGGCACTATCATCACCGTCACAACGACCGTTGTCATTTTTACCCTAAAAGTGTTCGATGTGGTGTGGGTGATGACCGGTGGACAGTTTGATACGCAAGTGATTGGGACACAGTTCTACCGGGAAAGTTTCACTTCCGGCAACAGTGGCACAGGTTCTGCCCTTGCCATTATCTTACTACTCGCGGTTGTGCCGGTGATGATTTACAACTTGCGTGATTTTAGCAAACGGAGGACCTTCTAACCATGTTTAAAGGCGCAAAATCCCAAGAAAGAGTTTCCAGCATCCTAATCAATGGCTCTTTAGTCATCATTTGCTTATTGTGGATAATCCCAGTCTTTGGTTTATTGGTTTCTTCCTTTCGAGATCGCTTCGACATTGCCACATCCGGTTGGTGGACCATTTTCCCACACCGCGAATGGGTCAAAACGGCTGAACTCGACCCCAAAACGCTCGGCGTTGACCCCAATAGCGTGATGACCATTGAAGGCGCAACCGGCACTTTTGAAGAGTTCCGGGCTGGCATTGAAGAGGACGGCGTGCGTGTGCAATGGGTGGGCAATAAACGCTTAGGCAAGGTTGAAGTACAACAGATGGAATGGACCACCCGTGCCAAATTGACCACTGAAAACTATGCCAACGTGCTGACCGGTAAGCGATACACCTTTACCGATGAAAACGGCAACGAAAAAGAAGTGCAAGGCGATAATTTGGGCGGCGCATTTCTTAACTCCATCGGTGTTACCATCCCAGCCACTGTCATTCCCATTCTGATTGCCGCTTTTGCCGCCTATGGCTTTGCCTGGATGCAATTCCCCGGCAGGCGGCTGTTCTTCATCACCCTGATTGCTTTGCTGGTTGTGCCCTTGCAAATCTCGCTCGTCCCCATCCTGCGCGACTACACCCGGCTTGGGCTAAACGGTACTTACTTAGCCATTTGGCTGGCACACACTGGCTTTGGGCTACCCTTGGCAACTTATTTGCTCTATAACTATGTGAGCCAACTGCCACGCGACATTCTGGAATCTGCCTTCATTGACGGCGCATCCCACTTCACCGTGTTCACCCGTCTCATTTTGCCGCTTTCCTTCCCCGCATTGGCATCCTTCGCCATTTTCCAATTCCTGTGGGTGTGGAACGATTACCTTGTAGCACTCATCTTCATTGGCGACAACCCCGCACTGAAGCTACTCACCATGCGTCTGGTGGATGTGGTGGGTTCACGCGGCAACGACTGGCACCTGCTCACTGCCGCCGCTTTTGTGACCATGATTTTGCCCATGACTGTCTTCCTTTCGATGCAACGCTACTTTGTGCGTGGTTTGCTCGCTGGTTCAGTTAAAGGCTAGTTCTTCTCTTATCATTTACGGGATATGGTTACGGAAACCCGTAGGCTATATCCCGTTTTTTTGTAACTGCTCAGGCTAGTGAAAACCAATCATTGTGCAGGGTTGTCCTTGGATAAGTGGAAAACAACCTAAAAATGGCACCCATCAAAATTCAGCGTAA
>DKKK01000013.1:7108-36003 GCA_002455215.1 Anaerolineales bacterium UBA6668
GTACTCATCATCCGCACTTGAGCATTATGGGGACGTATCCAGCCTCGCCGGATTGTTGGTTGCGCCAAACCAGGCTGAGCAGTTACGTTTTTTTTTTATCCTTGCTACCTCCTATGCAATCGCATTTCCCAAAAAACTTTATCTGGGGCACTGCCACTTCTGCCTACCAAATTGAAGGGGCTTACAACGAAGATGGACGCACACTCTCTCACTGGGACACCTTTTGCCAAGAGCCAGGGCGCGTGCGCGGGGGCGACACGGGCAATGTAGCTTGTGACCATTATCACCGCTGGCGTGAAGATATTGCCCTGATGAAAGACTTGGGAATCAATGCCTACCGTTTTTCCGTTTCTTGGACGCGCATATTGCCCAACGGAGAAAAGCAAATCAATTCCAAAGGCTTGGATTTTTACAGCCAATTGGTAGATACTTTGCTAGAAAACGGAATCACCCCCTGGTTGACGCTCTACCATTGGGAGCTACCCCAACCCTTGCAAGCGCGGGGGGGCTGGGCAGAACGTTGGGTTTGCGAACCCTTCACTCACTTGGCAGATGTGGTTTCCCGCCACTTGGGCGACCGCGTCCAGCATTGGATTACCCACAACGAGCCGTGGTGTACCAGCTTGCTCAGCCATCAGCAAGGTGTTCACGCCCCCGGTTGGCAGGATTGGAATGCCGCCTTACGCGCCGCTCATCATGTCTTGCTTTCGCATGGCATGGCAGTCAGCGTCATCCGCCAAAATGTCCCTTCTGCTCAGGTGGGCATCACGCTCAACTTTGAACATGCCACCCCTGCCAGCCCCAGCCCAGAAGACCTTCAAGCCGCCCGCATTTATGACGGCTACTATAACCGTTGGTTTTTAGACCCGATATTTGGCATGGGCTACCCTGCCGATATGGTGGCGCACTATCAGCAGTCTGGTCATCTGCCCAATGGGCTTGACTTTGTTCTGCCGGGTGATTTGCCACAAATTGCCACCCCGCTAGACTTTTTAGGCATCAACAATTACACCGGCATATTGGCAAGTGCCCCACTGCAAGCCGATGGACTGCCCGCAGTTTTGCCTTGCTCCCAAGAGCGCACCGACATTGGTTGGGGCATCTGCCCAGATGGGTTCTACAACTTACTTAATCGCATTCATTTCCATTATCGCCCTGCCCGTATGGTGATTACCGAAAACGGCGCAAGCTTTAACGACGGACCCGACGAACACGGGCAAGTAAACGATGTGCGGCGGGTGCGCTATTTGGAAAAGCATTTGTTGGCAGTTCAGCGAGCGATTCAAAACGGATGCCCCATTGATGGCTATTTTGTTTGGTCTTTGATGGATAATTTTGAGTGGAGTTGGGGCTATAGCCAACGTTTCGGCATTGTTCATGTGGACTATGCCACCCAAAAACGCACGCCCAAAGCCAGTTATCACTTTTATAAAAATTTTATTCAATCCAACTAATTTATCATGCCCGCGGACCTTGCCCAGCTCACCCTACGCCGCTTATTACCCCGTTTGCAACAGCAATTCGCGGGTCATCAACATTGGAAAACCTTTCGCCAGCGTTTAGAGAGCCACTTCCAATCCTTATTTGCCGCTTTGTATGCACTCTATGGCACTCGCTACGATTTTTACTACCACCTGGAAGCACTGCTCACAACGGCTTTCCACAGTTTGGCAGAACGCCCCGCCTATTTGCACGATTTAGATCGCAATCGGCTCAAGCAATCGGACTGGTATCAACGCCCACAAGGATTAGGCGCAGTGGCATACATTGACCTGTTTGCCGGCAATATGGCGGGCTTGCGCCAAAAGATGAGCTACTTCCGCGAGTTGGGCATTACTTACCTGCACCTGATGCCCCCCTATGCCGTGCCAGAACCCGAAAATGATGGCGGCTACGCGGTGAGCGATTATCGCCGACTGGCAAAGCAATTGGGCGATATCGAAGAGCTTCGGGAATTTGCGCATGAGCTATCTACCAACGGTATCAGCCTGGCTTTGGACTTTATCTTTAACCACACGAGCCACGAACACGAATGGGCACAACGCGCCCTGCAAGGAGATGCTGAATTTCAGGATTTTTACCTGATGTTCCCAGACCGCACCCTGCCCAATGCCTATGAACGCACCTTGCGCGAAATTTTCCCCGATGAACACCCAGGGGCTTTTACTTGGCACACCGACTTGCAAAAATGGGTGTGGACTACTTTTCACAGTTACCAATGGGATTTAAACTACGCCAACATGGCAGTTTTTGTGGCAATGGCGCAAGAATTGCTATTTTTGGCAAATTTGGGAGCAGAAGTGATTCGCCTGGATGCAGTTGCCTTTGTGTGGAAGGAAATGGGCACCCCATGCGAGAACTTACCCCAAGCGCACACCCTGATTCGCGCCTACAACGCGCTCTGCCGCATTGCCGCACCAGCCGTAGCCTTCAAAAGCGAAGCCATTGTGCATCCCGACCAAGTGGTGGAATATATTGACCCCGCAGAATGCCAGCTTAGCTATAATCCGTTGGTGATGGCGCTCTTGTGGGAATCGCTTGCCACGCGCAAGCCCGCTCTGCTGGCACAAGCCCTCGCTAGGCGCTATCGCCTACCCGCCGGAACGGCTTGGGTCAATTATGTGCGGGTGCATGACGACATTGGTTGGACATTTTCAGATGAAGATGCCGCGCAGTTGGGAATTAACGGTTACTATCATCGCCAATTTCTCAATCAGTTTTACACCGGTCGCTTTGGCGGAAGCTTTGCCAGCGGACTTCCATTTCAAGAAAACCCTGCAACAGGGGATTGTCGGATTTGCGGCACTTGTGCTTCACTGGCAGGCTTGGAACAAGCCATTCACCAGCACGAAAGCCAAGCTGGTGAATATGCCATTCGGCGCATCATTCTGCTCTACAGTGTGATTCTCAGCTTGGGCGGTTTGCCACTGCTCTATTTGGGCGATGAACTGGGCACGCAGAATGATTATGCCTATGCCAAAAACCCCGAACACGCCGCCGATAGCCGTTGGGTGCATCGGGTCGCCATGAACTGGCAGGCGGCAGAAGCCCGAAATCAGGCAGGAACCACAACACACAGTATTTTTCAGCGGCTGTTACACATGGTGCGTGTGCGGCAGAATCAGCCAGCCTTCGGTGCCGGGGAATTGGAAGTACTCAGCCTAAGTAGCCCGCACATTCTCGGTTATGTGCGGCAAAATACCGCAGGTCGGGTGCTGGTTTTGGCGAATTTTAGCGAACACTTGCAAACGTTAACCCGCAACGAACTACGCATGTATGGTTTGGGCTACCAATTCAAGGATTTAGTCAGCGAGCAGGATATTTCTGCCGTGCAGGATTTAGCTATTTTGCCCTATCAGGTGTTGTGGCTGGTGGAAGGCAATCGCTAAAACACTCGCCTGGCTAGGGCAACGGCTCCACCTGCATTGTATCCAAATTCAGCGCGGCAAAGGGTTCGGGGTGGCACGCTTCGCACAGGGGTAGGACTGTTTTTGCCAACAGCAGTTGATTCTCCGTCTGGCTAACAATCCACACTTGCCCATCCCCTCCCGGCACATCGGTCACTGCCACCCACTCTATTGGTGCAGACAGGCTGTGATTGGCAGAGTAATGCAAGACAGCCAACCACGGATTTGACGCCGAGTCGGGACGTACCCCCACAAACACTTGTGTCCATGCAGTGCCCCACTGCCCTTGCCAGCCATTGGTCACCAGCAACTCATCCGGGCGAAAAGGTCCGGTTTCATCCCAAAGGATGCCCGCTTGTGGGGCGGGTAAATCCTGCGCTGAAAAAGTTGGCAGGGCTAGGAGCGACTGGGCAACTGCGGTGGGTTGTTGCGCTTGGGCAGTCTCACGCGCAACGATAGTGGCTTTTTCCGCTGGCAGTTGGGGGGTACTGGCGAGCGGAGCCGGTTCTTGCGCCAACCAACTCGCCCGGCTTTGCCAAACTATCAAGCCCATAATCGCCAGCAGAGCCAGCGCAAAGGTTAGGATGTAGATAAAAGTTGCGCGTTTCATTGGGTTATTCTCCCCACCACTTAAAATCGAGTGACCAATTGATAGATTGTGCGGTGCGCCAATCGGCATTCAACTTGTTGTATAACTGCATGTAGCCTTGTTCGGGCGTGTTATTGGTTCCGCTACAGCCGCCACGTTGCTGGCAAGCTTGCCATTGCGTCACCACCCCGGCAATGTCCATGCGTTGCCCGTGTTGCGTGTATCCATACAAACTCATGCGATACCACTGCTCTGCCAAACTGCCGCTGGTGGTGTAAATGAGTGGCAGGGGCCAACTCGGCGATGCGCCCCAACTAATGTACCACACATCTTCCACTGTCCACTCTGGGTAAGCACCCGTGCCACAATCACCATAGGGTGGGCAACCTGCCGCATCGCCAAAATTATACAGTCGCCACAGGTTGACCGAGTCGTAGCCGTTGACCCAAGCGCGAGTCGTGCTGGGGGTGTTCCAACCCAACTCCATGTCACTCGCGCCAGTGACCAACACCTGCCCGGCATAGCCATTGTTCACCACCCATTGTTGAGTATCGTTGACCATGCCTGCCCAAGCTTGCCCATGCTCGTAGGTCACAGCCGAGCCATAGTTATTGGTGCCAATGGCAATATTAAGTACACTTTGGCGGTCTTGGTCGGCACAATACCAATAACCCACCGCCATCATCTGCACAGCGGCAGAAATTTGCGAGGTCGAAACCGGACCAAAACCAAAGAGACTGGTGCCATACACGCCGCCCCCCAAGTTGCGTGGAGTGCCGTATGCCAGAACGATGATGGTGTTTTGTACGCCGGGCGTGGCTTCATCTGCCAAGCCCAAGGCACAGCCCAAAGACCAGCTATGATTGATATCAACGGTTTTCATGTAGTAGCTGGTTTGGTGAAGTGGGGGAAATGGTGTGCCTGCTTGTAAGACAATTGGCAAGAAGGTGCGGTACAGCGCGAGTGGTTTGGCTTCTGCTTGGGAGGGGGTAGGCAAAACGCCCCCGGTGCGTTGGTGCATCGCCAACAATCCGGCTAAAATGCCGAGCAGGGCGCTCAGGAAGATTCTGCGAATAGGAGGCATATCAGGTCAGCAAGAAAAAATTCACGACGTGGCGGGTAGTCTCAAATGAGCAATAACCCCTTCAGGTGTAGAACGAATCTGGCTTGGGTTTTGTTCCAATGCAAATTTTGCAAGCCGAAAAGTCCATGCTACAATTGTTCTTGTCCTTTAGTAAAGAAACATCAGCAAAAAATGTACTGGGTATGTGTAAAAATTGTTATTCTCCCGTAACTAAAATTTTGAGCCTGCCGAGTATTATTTACCTAACCCATAATGTTAACAACCGACTTACTCACAATTAAAGAAGCTAGTGATTGGGCAACGCATTATATTGGTAAAACAGTTACCAGTGCTAACATATCGTATTTGATACAATACGGACGCATCCCCAAAATTAACGAACAAGGATTTGTAAAAATATCCAAACAAGATTTGCTTAATTATTACGAGAAACAGCTTAAAACGAAAGAAAGTTTGTGGAAATTACAATTGGGTGAGGATCTAAATTGGGCATTGTCTTTTGAACAGTTTAAAGAATCAGAAACCACAAAACATGTCCATCGTTTGCACCCCTATAAAGGAAAGTTTATTCCACAGTTAGTAGAATATTTTTTAGATGACCATATTGATCAGTTTAAAACAACTACATATTTTCAAAAAGGCGATATTGTCTTAGATCCTTTCTCTGGAAGCGGAACAACGATGGTACAAAGTTGTGAGCTAGGCATCCATGCCATTGGTATAGACATTTCGGCATTTAATGCCATGATAGGAAATTGCAAGATAACAAAATATCAGCTTACCAATGTGCAAGTTGAAATCAATCGAATCAATCATGTTTTAAAAGAATTTATCAGCCAATCACGCAGTATTGAATTTGAAGAAAAACTCCTTCAAGCACTAAACCAATTTAATAATCTCTATTTTCCTTCATCCAGTTATAAATATAAACTACGTCAAGGTGAAATTGACGAAAATGTCTATGGTAGTCAGAAGGAAAGAGCATTTCTGCCAATATATTATTCTCTTTTGGAACAATATAACATACAGTTGCTGGATGGCGATGAGCGTTTTTTGGATAAATGGTATTTCCAACAAATCAAAGATGAAATCAACTTGATTTTTGGTGAAATAAAAAAAATTTCAAACCCTGAAACAAAAAAAATATTGGCATTAATTCTAAGTCGAACGATTCGTAGTTGCAGAGCTACTACTCATGCAGACTTGGCGACATTGGTTGAACCTATTAAGGCAACTTATTACTGTGCAAAACACGGGAAGATCTGTAAACCAATATTTTCTATTCTTAAGTGGTGGGAAACTTATACGAAAGATACCGTGAAACGGTTGGTTCAATTTGACCAATTAAGAACTGCAACTTACCAATTGTGTTTATCGGGCGATAGTCGCGAGATGGACATTCATGCAGAATTGGAACAGAAAAACCCGGCTTTTGCAAATTTGGTTCAAACCCAAAAAATAAAAGGGATTTTCTCATCTCCGCCCTATGTCGGGCTGATTGATTATCACGAACAGCACGCTTATGCTTACGACCTGTTTGGCTTTGAGAGAAGAGACAATTTGGAAATTGGAGCGCTCTATAAAGGGCAAGGAAAGGAAGCAAAACAGTCTTATATTCAGGGAATTAGCCAAGTACTGAATAATTGTAAAAAGTTTCTCGTAGATGATTTCCACATATTTTTGGTTGCTAATGATAAATATAATTTGTACCCAGAAATTGCAAAAAATGCGAAGCTGGAAATCGTCAATCAATTTAAGCGCCCTGTCTTAAACCGTACAGAGAAAGATAAAGGCGCGTACTCTGAAATTATTTTTCACCTTCGGAAAAGATAATGGCATTATCAGAAGACCAAACCCAAAAAATTGTTACTATTCTGAATAGTTGTATCCGAAATAAGTTCCAAACTTACAAGCCCGAGACAATTTCCATGCCTTTCCATACTCGTCTTTTGGGTAAAGACCGTTTGGCATTATATTCGTTTATCCAATCCTTAAATACAAGCTTTGGTGTATCCATATTCGAACCGATTGCGGCGGAAGTTGCAAAGAAGAACTTTTCTTCAGTAACACTTCACCAATCGGCTGGGGATTTTATTAGCTCAGAAGCACAACGGGTTATTCAAACTATCCTGGATAATTTGACTATAGCGAGTGTGGATGCACATAAAATCAACGAAATTAACGCGATACGGTCTGTTTGCAATGTTGGTGACATGAAAGCTGTCAAAGTTACAAAAGTCGATTTGAAAGTTGTGCGAAATGATGGGGCAATTTTTCTCTTTGACCTAAAAACTGTCAAGCCAAATGCTGGTGGGTTTAAAGAATTTAAGCGCACTTTGCTGGAATGGGTAGCGATTACATTAGCAAATGACCCGAATGCCACAGTGAACACCCTTTTGGCTATTCCTTACAATCCATATGAACCTAAACCTTATGCAAGGTGGACATTGCGTGGAATGCTTGATTTACCGCAAGAACTAAAAGTTGGCATTGAATTTTGGGATTTTCTAGGAGGAGACGGAACATACTACCAATTGTTAGATATTTTTGAGCAAGTAGGCATTGCCCTACGCCCAGAAATTGACGCTTATTTCAGAAAATTTTCTCCCTAATCCCTGACTAGCACAACCCATTCGAAAAGGGAAAAATTATGCTCCACCCCCACCATTCACTATGTCTCGCTTAGAAATATTTGTCGCCTGCCCACCCGCCCTTGAAGAACTGACCCGCCAAGAATTGTTCGCTCTGGGTATTAACCAGCCAAGCACGGTGGCGGGCGGTGTACAATTCACTGGCTTTTTACGCCACTTATACCGCGTCAATTTGTGGAGTCGCCTTGCCAGCCGGGTACTGGTGCGGGTTGGCGACTTCTATGCTAGCACATTCTCCGAATTGGTCAGCCGTGCCAGCCACCTGCCCTGGGAAGAAACTTTGCGCGTAGATTTGCCATTGGCGGTGCGCGTGACTTGCCACAAAAGCAAACTGTACCACACAGACGGCGTGGAAGAGCGGGTACGTGCCGCCATTCAAAAGCGGCTCGGCATGGCATTGCGCCCGGCACAAGGGCTTGCTCCCGCCCAGCAAGTGGTGGTACGCCTTGCGCACGATACCTGTACCATCAGCGTAGATAGTTCCGGCGAACATCTGCACCAACGCGGCTACCGCTTACAAACCGCCAAAGCTCCTATCCGCGAGAACCTAGCGGCGGCAGTATTGGCGGCGGTTGGCTATCAACCCGAACAGGCATTGCTAGACCCGACTTGCGGAGCAGGCACGTTTCCGATTGAAGCGGCGCTGATTGCCAGCCACACCCCACCCGGCTTACGGCGCGAATTTGCCTTTCAGGAATGGGAAAATTTCGACCCTGCCGAGTGGAATTTACAATTAGAAGAAGCCGAAGCCGCTATCCACCCACCCACCGCGCCGATTGTTGGCAGTGACCGCGATGCGGGTGCAGTGGAGGCAAGTCAAGCCAACGCAGAGCGAGCGGGAGTTGCTCAATGGGTGGAATGGCAATGCAAACCGCTCTCGGCGGTACAAGCCCCGGCAGGTTGGGAAACGCCTCCCCAAGCCGGATTTTTGGTTGCCAATTTGCCGTATGGACTGCGCATCGGTGACACCAATCAGCTACGCAATTTATATGCCACTTTTGGGCGGGTGGCACAGCAACGGTTCGCTCACTGGCGAGTGGCTTTCCTGTGCAACAGCCCCAGCCTTGCTCAAGCTACTCAGCTAATTTCCCAACGTTCCCTTTCGTTTGAAAACGGCGGAGAAAAGGTCGGCGTATATGTAAAATCAGCTGGGTGATGGCTAGTAGAAATAAAAAAACAGCACGCATAGGGTACTGTTTTTGGGTGGGCGCGGAGGGGCTCGAACCCCCGACCTCACGGATGTGAACCGTGCGCTCTAACCAACTGAGCTACGCGCCCGTCTGGGCTGTTTTATCAACGGGCAAAATAATAGCACTTTTTCCCAAAAATTGCAAGCAGTCGCCTTCATTCATCTATATTCGACTCGGGTGAAAATTGCGCCTTTTCGTAACATCAACCATCACTTAAGCTGGTCTGATTTGCGGGTCATTGCGACCGAAGGGAGAAATCCTGCTCATTGTGCTATATTCGGCACGGATGAAAACTACGCTTTTTCCCTTTAAAAAGGCAAAACGATATTCGGCGTGTGTGCTNNAGTATATAAACCGTGTTGGATATAGATTACAAGCAATTTATCAGCAAACCGCCATTTTGTTGTAAAATCGTTCAAATTTTTTCAACAGATACTCTAACTATGAATACCAAAACTCTCGCCGGAATCACAATTGATGTAAACGATGAAGGTTTCCTGATGGATGCTGATGTGTGGAATCCCGCACTCGCCTTGGCAATCGCCCAAGAAGAAGGTATT
This sequence comes from Anaerolineales bacterium UBA6668, assembly GCA_002455215.1. GTDB lineage: Bacteria > Chloroflexota > Anaerolineae > Anaerolineales > UBA6668 > UBA6668. The sequence goes on from DKKK01000013.1 coordinate 16,590, forward strand.
GCCGAGCTAACCCCCGCACACTGGCAAGTCATTGATTTTTGCCGGCATCATGCCACTGCCAATGGAGCCGCGCCCACACTCAAAGCCATCATGGATGGTGCAGGCATTACCACGAAGGAATTGTTTGCACTTTTTCCAAAAGGACCTGCCAAAAAAGTAGCCAAAATATCGGGGCTGGGTAAGCCCGAAGGATGTGTATAATGACAAACGAAAACCGCAAAATCGCATTTATCTGCTCCAAAGGTTCATTAGATATGGCATATCCCGCGCTGGTCATGGGCTGGGCGGCGCTAGGTAATGGCGTAGATGTGACCATCTTCTTTACTTTTTGGGGCTTGGATATGATTAACAAGAACCGCGTAGACCACTTAGAAATTGTACCGGTGGCAAATTCAAGTATGAAACTGAGCATGATGGGTATTCCTGCAGGCAATATGGGTATTCCCAACTGGATGGGGGCGCTACCCGGCATGACCGCTGTTGCCACTCACTTGATGCACGGTAAATTCAAGGAATTGCAAGTGCCACCTGTGCGCGAATATTTGCAAATGTTGGTGGATGGCGGCGCCAAACTTTACGGATGCAAAATGACCGTAGATATGATGGGACTGACCCAAGATGATTTTGTAGAGGGTGTAATAGATATTGTCACTGCCAGCGACTTTATTGACATGACCGAAGGGGCACAAATTATCTTTATTTAGTAACGCCCCACAATGAACGAGCCGCTCACTTTGCAGGACCATTATCTCACCTTGGGGGTGGCAATTACTGCCAGCCCCGAAGAGATTCGTGAGCGGTTTCGTTACTTATCGTTTTTATACCACCCAGACCGCATTCCCGAAGGGAAGTTCCGGCAGATGGCGGAGCAAGATTTTGCCAATATCTCCGGTGCATATCACGTACTCAGCGACCCCGACCGCCGGGCAGACTATGACCGTGATAAGCGTGAGCATGATTTGGCAGAAGAAAGTTGGCAAGCGGCGTACAACTCACGCTCTGCCGCTTGGAGCGAAGCCACCTATAAGCGCACGCACCAGCCACCCCCAACTGCCCCGGCTGACCGTCCACCCGCCCCCACAGTGGCAAATAATCGTGCTTACTGGGTGTTTTCCATCATCATTTTGTATGTTTTTCCAGTGCTAATGGGTATGTTGGTGTATATTTATTTGCGCTGGGATATTTTTCTCGTTGTTTTGATTGCTTTTGTATGGAGTTTTGGCTTAAATCGCCTGATCAAATTCTCGCAAAAGTAATAACTGGGTATTCGACAGGATGCAGTAGTACGACTTTTTCTTAAGAAACTGTCGCATTGCATCTGCCAATATCGTATTTTTTTTCAGAAAGGATTACCATGACTTCCCCACTCATTCGCATTGAACAAATCGGCAATTTTGTTGGGCAAAGTGTAACTTTGCAAGGCTGGCTCTACAACAGCACGGGCAAGGGCAAATTGCAATTTTTGCAGGTGCGTGACGGCACTGGCATTTTGCAGTGCGTCATTTTTAAGAATGATGTCAGCGAACAAGTGTTTGAAGCGGGCAAGAGCCTAACCCAAGAGTCGAGCCTGCGCATTAGCGGTACGATTCGCCAAGACCCGCGTGCCCCCGGCGTGCCCGGTGGCTATGAGTTGGGGGTAACAGACTTACAAGTGGTGCAAATCGCCCACGAATATCCCATCACCCCCAAAGAGCACGGTGTAGAGTTCCTATTAAACAACCGCCATTTGTGGCTTCGCTCCAGCCGTCAGTGGGCAGTGCTTCGCGTGCGGGCAACGGTGATGCGTGCAATTCGTGAATTTTTAGACAATCATGGCTTTGTGGAGATGTCCACGCCCATCATCACCCCTTCCGCCGCCGAGGGCACGTCCAACCTGTTTGAAGTAGATTATTTTGGCGAGCCAAGCTATCTGGCGCAAACGGGTCAGCTTTACAATGAAGCGAATATTGGCGCGTTTGGCAAGGTGTACTGTTTTGGTCCCACCTTCCGCGCCGAAAAAAGTAAAACACGCCGCCACTTGACCGAATTTTGGATGGTGGAGCCCGAAANNCCACATTGTGCAAACTTGCCTGCGGGAACGCGCCGCCGAACTCAAATTGCTGGAACGCGACTTGAGTAAGCTTGAAAATATCCTAGCCCCGTTTCCGCGTATCAGCTATGATGATGCCGTGGCACGCCTGCAAGCACTTGCCGCCGAAACCGACGACCCAGAACGCAAGGCTCTGCTGACCATCGAGTGGGGTGAAGATTTCGGTGCGCCCCACGAAGCCGCACTCACCCAGTTGTTTGACCGTCCGGTATTTGTCACGCACTACCCAACCGCCGTGAAAGCCTTTTACATGACCCCGCTACCAGACCGCCCAGAAGTTTGCTATTCCGCAGACTTACTCGCGCCGGAAGGTTATGGTGAGATTATTGGCGGGTCGCAACGCATTGCCGATTATGAGCAACTGCTTGCCCGCATCCACGAACACAACCTACCCCCCGAAAACTATCAGTGGTATCTGGATTTGCGCCGCTTTGGCAGTCAACCCCATAGTGGCTTTGGCTTGGGGGTGGAACGCACAGTTGCTTGGATTTGCGGAATTGAGCACGTGCGCGAAGTAAGCCCGTTCCCACGCTTAATTCAACGCAATCGCCCATAAACTCTGTAAACGAAGCTATGTCCCACCCACTCGGCAAGGTAGAAACGATATTTCAGCAAAGTGCATTCGAAAAGTGGGTGCGCTTGATAAGTACCACTGGTTTATATAGCGCCATTTGGGTAGCAGTGGTATGGATTTCTTTGCTATTGTTTTCCACTGCCCATGAAGTAACCACTGGCATGTGGGTAGGCTTTGGCGCATTGTGGCTGTTTATTTTGGCAATCGTGCTTTTCAGTTCNNGGTGGCGCAACCGCAACAATGCTGTCACCATTCACCCAAACGGCATGTCGGTACAGTTGTCAGGTAAGGCATTCTCGTTACGCTGGCAAGCCGTTGAGAGTGTGCAGGTACAAGTCATTCGCTTTTTGTTCTTTGGAATTCCCACCCACCGCAAACGCGAACTAACCCTGCGCTTGCATAACCAACCGAGTATTTTGCTGGACGATGCGCTGGGCAACCGTATTGATGAGTTGATTGCACGGGTGCAATCACACACCCTTGCCGAGCGAAAAAAGCGAGCAGAGCGAGAGTTGGAACATTATGGCAGTATGCGCTTTGGGCAAATTGCCATCTCCCCCACCGAAATCACCATTCAGCAGGATACGCTGACTTGGGAGCAACTCCACGCCATTACACTAGGCGCTCGTGACAACTTGATGATTGAACTAGTACCCAACCAGCCAAAACCACGCCGCCGGATTGACCTGCGCTTGGTAGATGACTATGATGTACTGATTGCACTTGCCCAGCAGTATATCCCCGCCCCCAAGCCAGATGCTACCCCTTAGCGAAAGATGATGGGAAGCCAATAATGCCACGGGTAATCGTGGGTTAGGCGGATGTAAGTGCGAAGCAAGGTGGGTTTGCTGGTGGGTCCTGCGAACAAAATACCGTCCACAGTGCCGCCGTAGGGGATGCTGTTAATATCATAGCTGACAGTCAAAGGAACTGCTACCCCCGCAGATGGTAGGCTGGCGGGAATACCGCTCAAAACCAGGTTTGTCCCCGCCGGTTTGCGAATCTCAATATTGAAGGTATCTCCCCCTTGCACGTCCATGCCGCGTACTGCCACCCAATAGTTGCCAGCGCTTGGCAATAGTGTCTCTGCGCTGTCCAATGCGCTGGCTGTAGTGGCGCTACCCAGCAAAATGTCGTCCACACTACCACAATTAAACACACCATTGCCGCCATCGCGGTACACAAATACGTCTAAATTGTTAGCAGTGGTGGCAGTAATGCGAGCTTGCAACAAACCACCATTTGCTGGAATACTCACTGCACTGTACCAATCGTCACATACGGCTAAGTACGGCGAAATTGCTTGGTTGCTAGCCACGATGGGCGCACTGAGTCCATACACGTTGGCGGTCATCGCTTCCATCATATCGCCGGTACTCAAAAAATCTACTACAAAACTGCCATTGGTTTGCGGGCTTGCCGTATGCGTCTCTGATGTAAGTGAGAGCGTGTCTATTCGTCCGTTGAAACTTTCCCCCACGACATCGCCTTCATACCCCACCATGTGTAAAATGAGCATTCCTAACCCTTCTGCCGGTCTTCCTGCCACCCATTCCGAAGTGGTGCCGGTGCGGGTTTCCCACAAAAAGCGTCCGGTTCCCCCCACATTGTTAATGTCGCTATTATCCAATAAGGTCATGCCGCTGGGTCCAAAATAATTAGGGGCGAGCGTAGACCAACTGTCCTGAGCATCTGCGCCGTATAGGTACATGTCAATATCGGTATGCGTCCCGCTCCAGTCTAAGCTGGCATTGAGTGCTTCGTTCTCCCCCATATCCGGCGGAACGGTGTAGTAGAAGACACGCCAGTCGCCTGCTTCAAAATTGATAGATGGATGCCACTCAAAACCACCTAGCAAAACGCCATTGGGGTAGGGTGACGAATTATCATTACCGCCAAAATTCAGAAAACCGCCATTCCATGTATCCGCCACTTGTGCGACTGTGGGCAAAAGCTGGGTACGCCCACCCGTCTCGTACAAAATACCGCCCGGATATAAGCCCGATTTTGTATTTGCCGGAATGTTCATGCTAGCAGAAAAAGTGGCGCTACTGTTGGCGGGGATGTTTAGGCTAGTAGTAGAGAGTGTGAGCCAATCCCAGTCTACCCGTTGATAATAGGTTAAGCGCACTTTGATGTTCCAGCCACCCGCCAAGCCACAGCCGCTCCGGCACTGCAAGCCGAGAAAAATGCCGTCATGCGCCCGTTGAATGCTTTCACCGGTTAAGTCGGCGCGGGTGAGTGTGCCAAAGGTGCGCCCATAAGTTAAGCGCAGATATTCATGGCGCACACCATACGAGCTAAGCGAGTCAGGGACTGTATCAATCTCGCCACTGTCCACGATGCCATCCGAATCCGTATCCACCCACAAATTACCATCCCCGTTGTGGTCCTTCCAGTCATAAAACAACACGCGCCAATGCCCATCACTACCCGTCCACTGGCTATCGCCGTTTTGGTCAAAACTGGCAAAGGGGTACACCAGTTCGGCACGCACGTAGCTGGCATTGTAAGTGGCAATTTCATTGGTGAGATCTACCACATAATGCGGGAGCGTATCGGCATAATTGCTCAGTGCGCCAAAGGTGTAAGTTGTCTCGCTGGTGTGAACGGCTTGCCACTGCCCATCGCTAAGATTCACAAGCTGGCTGGTGGCAGTGTCGTTATGAATGGTGAAGGTACGCGTGCTAGTGGAGTCGGGAGCCTGTACCGCTGGGAAAAGGCGGGTGTTGCTGTTGGTCTCCCCGCTTTGCCACTGCCCACTACCCATTTCCACCCACACACCAGCCCCTGCCGCCAGTTCGGCACTGCGCTCGGCATTCACGTTTCCCGCCCCTTGGCTAAAGATATCTGCGCCCAAATCATCTGCGCCATTGACCAAAAAGTCGGTAGCTTCCTGCCAAGTGGGAAATACGCCGCCATGTGCATCGGCATAGGCTTGATAAATGATGCCAAGCACCCCACTGGCGATGGCAGTTGCTTGAGAGGTGCCGGCGAAGCGCACATAGGCGGTTTGGGCGTTTCCCCCGCCATTAAGCGGGTTTGCCGCCAGCGGCCAAGCCCCGCTTGCCATCACATCCCCACCTACATCTCCTGCCATGCCCGGACCGTGATTGCTCCACGGTTGCACATTGCCCCAGTTTAATTGTTCGGCAGAGCCAAATTCAAAGGTATCGCGCAAATTACCGTATTCGGTGCTGGCGCCAACATCTACAAAACTGCCCCCACCCGGCGCACAAATCGTACCGTAGCCATGTCCGTCATTGCCCGTGCTAGCGGTGTAGAGGGTGTGCGTTGCATCTGTGCGATTCAGATTGTGGACAAAACGACTTAGGTCGTCCCAACCATCGTCTACGGTGCTGAAATTTGCCCAGCTATTGTTGACCACCTGCGCTTCATCGCCGGAATCGGGTACGCCATCAAAGCCTAACCCAGCCAGCGTCCAGCTATCTTGGGCATAGAGCCAGCCCATTTGAAAGCTCGCGACTTTGGCTTGTGGGGCGACTCCCGGCACGACTGCCCCTCCTACCCCACCGACATTTGCTCCGCCCGCAATGTGTGCATTGGATGAGCCAAGCCCAAACGGGTCTGTTATCACACCCAAACCCGCCATACTACTGGCTGTGCGCGTGCCGTGGTTGTAACGCCTGTCATCGCCGGTGAAAATGACCTCACGCCCTGCCGCCGGGACTGTCACACCATTGTACAGGACGCCAATGCCGGGGGGCGGGTTTACTCCATCCGAAATCCACGTCAACATGCCGGCACTAATATCCCACAAACCATCCGTTCCTACGCCATTGTTGGCAGTGCGTACATCTGCCCCGGCAAGCTCTGACAATGGGTCCATTCCATCGTATTTGTGCATGTCTTCTTGCGGAAGTGCTAAAGTCTGGTCAAAATTGACATCTACATAGACCGTATCATACACACCAGCGGTATTGGGGTCGGTCACAATCACCACCGCTGGGGCAGAACCGGCGTAACCCAAACCCAAGTTTTGGGCGCGGGTGCGAAAGCCTCTATCTGGATGCACCGAATAATAGTAATTGCCACTCAGTGACGTGTTGGGCCAGGTGAAGGCGTAGCTGACTACACTTGGCGAAGTCAGTAAGTCCAGGGTGGCAGTACAAGAGCCGGGTGTGGTTGTGCAGTCTGGGCTGGCAATTGGCAGTGTCCCGACATACCAAGTGTTTTCCAAATAGGTATTGTAAGTAGCGGGGGTAATGGTGTAATTGGCATTAAAAGCGTAAGTAACCGCTTGTGTGTTATATGAAAAGGGCCAATCGGCATACGCGCCACTGGGAACCCGTGCTTGTTGCCCTTGTAATTCGGGATGCCCAAAATCTACGCCACTGTCGAGTAACGCCAACGTCACGCCCTGCCCGACGTAGCCGTTGCTGTGTGCCGCCCGCACGTGATGAATGTCCAACGCGGCAGATAGTTCAGCAGGACGGTTGGCGGGCATGGGAAAGGGTCCCATCAACGGGGCAAGATTGGTGGGCTCATTGGCAATGCTGGTGCGAATCTGGCTCACTTCGGGCAGTACTGCAATCGAGAGCAGGTTTTGGGGTGGTAGGTCGCCCACCACCCAGCGCACCCCGGCAAAGGCACGACTGACAATGCTGTCTGTCATGTGAGCAGTAACCCAATCTGGGTTGGCTGATGCGGGCAAAAACACTTGCACCCGCACATCTTCGCCTGTTTGTGTCAACAAACTTTCTTCCTGCGTTGCTTGCGTTTCTCGCCAGAGCGTTTGCAAATCTGGGCTGAGCTTTTGTAAGGCGCTTTGCACCCAAACGCTCTCTTCTGGCAAGGTGGTTTGTGCTTGCACGTATGAAAATCTACCCAACCCGCACAATGCAAGGATGAGCAACGTACTATAAAAAACGAACCTTATCTTTTGTAGAACTGCTGAAATATCCATAGAAAAATAGTACCATAATACAGGGTGGATATTCAATAGGAAATCAGAATATACGCAAAACTGTGGGGGACTTTTGGCATGTCAGCAACCGCAAACGATATTTAGGATGAACGTTGCATATCACCCTGCCTGTGCGACTATGCCGAGCCGTTACAAAAAAAACAAAACATCCACTCATGCGCCAACTTTCTTCTTTTGCATAATCGTATAATTAACGGTAAAATCCTGCCATGAGCCACACGCCCCCCCATGTCCCATCTGCCCTGCTACGAAAACGTGGCATAAGTCTGTTGCTTGCGAGTTTTTTGGTTGTGTTGGCAATCTTGGCTTGCTCGCGTGGCACGGAGCTTTCTCCCGAACAGCTAAAAGGGCGGGTGACACCGCTGGATGCCACCAGTGTAGCCAACGTAGAAGCGGGCACACCCCTAGCCGAAGTGCTAAATCTGCCCCCTACCTTTGTANNCACTATCGTGGTGGTTGGCACGCCCACCCCAGACCCCACCCAACAAGGGCAGAGCGCCGTACCGGACGAAGGTTATTTTGTCCAACCCGGTGATACTTTCGGTAGTATCGCTACCAATTTTGGCATTTCGCTCGACGATTTGTTGGCATATAACAACATGAGCGCCGAAGATTTGCTCGTTGTGGGGCAAATGATTTTGATACCCCGCACGGCTTTGGCAGTTGGACCGGATACTAAGCTGATTCCCGATTCGGAATTGGTCTATAGCCCTGCCAGTGCGCGGTTTGATGTAGTGGCAGAAGTCAATTTGCGCAAAGGCTATCTGGTAGGCTACACCGAAAATGACCCGCTCAATGGTGAATTGTACTCCGGTGCGGAAATGGTACGTCTGATTGCCCAGCGTTACTCGGTCAACCCGCGCCTGCTTTTAGCCGTGTTGGAGTACGAAAGTGGCTGGGTCACCAACCCAAACCCAGCAGAAGAAACATTGATCTATCCAATGGGTAACCCTACTGCTGGACGAGAAGGGCTGTCACGCCAACTTAGCTGGGCGGCAAACCGCTTAAACGCGGGCTATTATGGCTGGCTCAACCAAAGCGTGGCATCCATTCCCTTTGCCGATGGCAGTGCGCTAGGCGTAGCCCCCGGCGTAAATGCCGGAACCGTTGCCGTGCAATATTATTTCAGCGCTTTGCGTTCTGCCGATGACTGGCGCACTGCCCTAGCCCCGGCTGGTTTTCTCNNCGCCTGTTTGGTTCACCCTTCCAGTACACCCTAGACCCGCTCCTGCCGCCGGGCTTAACCGCACCTGTTCTAACCTATCCGTGGCAAGTTGGGGAAAATTGGTATTTTACTGGCGGTCCCCATGGCGGCTGGGATGCTGGCAGTGCTTGGGCGGCAGTGGATTTCACCCCCGAAACGGTGCAAGGCTGTAACATCGCCAATGAGTGGGTCACTTCTGTAACGGATGGGCTAGTGGTACGCTCGGAGGATGGCGCGGTGGTGCTAGATCTAGACCGCGACCGCTACGAGCAAACCGGTTGGACGATTTTATACTTGCATGTGGACCAATCAGAGCGTGCGGCAGTAGGAACCAATATTGCAACTGGCGATGCGATTGGGCATGTCAGTTGTGAAGGCGGCTATTCCAACGGCTCGCACTTGCACATTGCACGGCGTTACAATGGTATGTGGATTGCCGCCGACCACCCACAATGGGCGTATCATTTTAATGGCTGGCAAGTTCGCTCCACCGGCAACGAATATGATGGCTGGCTGGTGCAAGGCGACACTCAAATTGAAGCATGGAACGGACGCGGTGAGATCAATTGGGTCCCGCGCTAGGATTTTTCCCAGCCCTGTGGATAACTTGAGCAAATCTGTGGATAACTCATTGCATATGTGGAAAAATCGTTTGAAATTCAAATAAAACCACCCGTGTTCGGCGTAGCTTTCATGCCTGCCGAATATACCTGTCTGAATTGGCTCTGTTACCTACCATTCCAGTATGTCTAAGATTCTCGGTACTCTCTATGCACAACCTCCCGATGGTAGGGTATTGGTGTATGCCATCGAAGAAAAAACGTCTCAAATTGGGCGTGGCGTAGATGTCGAAATTTCTATCCCCGATTTTTCGATTGCGCCCAACCATGCCTTGTTGGTCTGGCTCGGACAACGTTTTGCCATTGAAGACCTAGGGTCTACTTTGGGTACACAGCTGGACACTGTGCGCTTACAAACCGGGCAGTTGTATGAATTGCCGGTAGGGGCGGAGATTTTGTTTGGGGCGGTGCGGGCGGCAGTGGTTCACCCGGGAGAGCCAATTCCCGATTGGGCAAACCCCTATCCGGTACATTCTACCCTACCACCTACAGTTAACCCTGCCATAGACATCCCCTTGCCACCAGAAGCACAGCCCGAACCCGCTCCTGCCGAAGCCCCCCCTACTACTGAAGAAGTCGTTCCGCGCCCAGTATTACTCAGCATTGAGCCAACCCATTCGGATGAGCTATTTTTACTGCGCTTAACCAATACCACTAACCAAACCTTGCAAATTGATTTACGGGCGGCAGACCGCGAAAGCATTCTGCGCTACGATTTTGCCGCCGAAGGAGTGGAGCTAGCCGCCGGCGAGATGTTGGAAATTGAATTGGCGGCAGAACTGCAACCAGAGGTGAAATACAGCGGAGATGTGCCATTTTTGGTGCAGGGCTTTGTAAATGGGCAAAGTATGGCGGATGTCACCGGTATTTTGCGCCCGCGCCGCCTAAAAAAGCGGGTTGTACTGGCTGGCTTGGCGATTCTCATGTTATTGCTGGCGAGTTTGGTGGCTTTGGCGGGCTTTGGATTGTGCCCAACCGTGCTGGATGGACGTTGTCCGGCGCCTATCGCCGGTAATTTTGTCTCCGACTGGATTGCCACGCGCACCCAGCTTCCCAGCAGTACGCCACTACCCAGCGCTACCCCCACCGCAACCGTACCCCCAACAGAAACTGCCACCCCACTCCAACCGACTACCACTTTCACAGCCAGCCCTTCCCCTGAGCCAAGCTTGACTCCTACTCTGCCGCCATACAATGGCGCGTTGGTTTATCGTCTGCAATCGCCGGAAGGGGTTTCGTTGTTTGTCTCATCACCCCCACGCACGCCCGTTGTATTGGTCGAAGCGGCAAATGATGTGTTATTGCTGGACACGTATGTCGCCGGAGAAGCCAGCAAACTCGCCATTTGGGTACTTCTTGATGAACAGGAGACGTTGTGGCTGATGCGGGTGGATGGTTCGGCAATCCAAATTGCGATTAATCCCGGCTGGCAAAGCCTGCTCAGCGCTCGTTGGACTGCGGATGGCAGTTGGCTCATGGTGCAAGCAGTCACCGACGACGAAACCCGCTACTACGTTTTTGATGGCGATAGTGGCGACTTGCTTCAAAATATGTTGATAAACCCATGATGCACCGCGTTTTTCGCTTACAAACACCTATTTTTTCTGTGCTATTGCTCTTGGGCGCTTGGCTTTGGGTGGGGTGCGCCCCTTCCGGCATTGTACGTATGTCGCCACAAAACCAGTGGGGGGTGGTGGCAGATGCAGACGGCTTGGTGATTCTCTCGCGAGATGGGCAACAACGCCGCATTTCAGACAGCTACAATTCGCGCTATGGGGTCATTTTCTCGCAAGATGGCTTGACGGCTGTGTTTGTGAATACAAGCGGGGAAATTCAGCGGGTGGCAGTGACCAACGGCGCTCCGATTTCTTATCCTAATCTCACCATTTCGCCTGACCGGGGAGTGCTCTTGCCTCTGCCTAGCGACCAATTTTTGATTTTAGATACTACCGAAACAGAAGAAGTGGTGGCGCAAGTGGTGGCGATTGAAAATGGGCAGGTTTTGAATCGCACGGAGGGTATTGGGCAGGTATTTGTCAGCGCTGGGGCAGTGACCGCCGTGCAAACCAGCGCCGATGAAAGTCACTGGCACGCACCCGATTTGCCCAGCGGTGCATTGAAGCTGGTTTTTCAGGCAATTGACGCACCGGAATATTTGTATCTCTTTGCCGCCGATGCCGATGGCTTTGATATGCAAGCCGCATTGCCGCGTTTGCTCAGCTCGGATGATTTGGAATTACTCGCCAACCGAGTGGCAGATGACCCGCGTAGTGGTCTACTCACTGCCGAAGGGCGCTATTTGCTTTTGCACACGCTCGCCGATGACGTGTATCAGTTGTGGGTGTTGGATTTGCAATCGGATACGCCTGCCCGCTTGTTGGTGGCAGATTCCGCACAGCCAGTAGAGTTTCTGGTTGCCCCCGACAAGCCACAGGTCGCCTACCAAACCGAAAACGGACAAGTGGAGATTAGTGATTTGCCAAGCGGCTTGATTACTCAATTACCACTCGGTGCAGAAATGCAAGGGTGGCACTAGGCTATCAAGCCACGGTCTAGATCGGCATCTGCCCATGAAGTGGGGTCTTGTAGTGACTCTAGGTGGGTAAAAACGGTAGTTGCCGGTAGCGCACTGCGAATCTCTTCCTCAATCCGTTCTAGCAAGTGGTGTCCTTTATCTACCGACCAAGCGCCGGGCACTAAAATATGCACCGATACAAAGCGGCGTGTGCCTGATTGGCGGGTGCGTAAGGCGTGATATTGGATTTCATCGGTTTGGTGCTTATCCAGTACAGCACGCACGACTTTCAATTCGTCCGTGGGCAGAGCCGTATCCATCAAACCTAGCACTGACTTGCGCACAATTTGAAAGCCGGATACCACAATATTCAGCGCAACCAAAATGGCGACTAACGGGTCTAACCATTTCCAACCTGTAAGCCATACCAACCCAACCCCCACGGCGACCCCCACCGAAGTCCACACATCCGTCATTAGGTGATGTGAGCTTGCCTCCAGTGTAATAGAGCGATATTTTCGGCTGGCACGCAACAGAACGGTAGCCGCAATGAGATTAATGGCAGAAGCGGCAAAGGCAACCGCCAAACCCAATCCCAATTGTTCCAGTTCGCTTGGATTAAAAAATTTTGGAATGGCGGTGTAGGCAATGCCCAACGCGGCAATCAGAATCAACCCACCTTCAAAGCCGCTGGAAAAATATTCCGCTTTGCCATGCCCGTAGGCGTGTTCTTCATCNNAAATTAGCAGGGACATCAATGCACCCGCTAGATTCACCAACGATTCCAACGCATCGGAGAGCAAGCCCACTGAACCGGTGAGCCAGTAGGCGCCCAGTTTTAAAAATATGGTTATGACTGCCCCAGCCACTGATATCCAAGCAAAGCGCTGTAAGTTTTGTGATTCAGACATGTTATAGAATTGTGCTAAAAAAGCTTTGGTTATCGCTTCGGTACGATGGTCACTTTGCGAAATGCGCCATCCCCTACCGAGTGTGTGGTAACTCCTTCAAAATCGGCAAGGGCTAAATGAATGACACGCCGTTCGGTTGCCGGCATTGGGTCTAGGCTGACTGTGCGGCGGGTTTGCGTGGCACGTTGTGCCATGCGCACTGCTAAGCGGCGTAACTGGGCATCGCGGCGTTGTTTGTAGCCATCTACATCCAGTTCGACATTCAGTGGGGATTGTAGAACTTGGGTGGAAAGTAAACGGACAATTTGCTGAAGCGCCTGTAGCGTCTCACCCTTGCGCCCGATTAGCTCCGCCAATTGGCTGTTTTCCCCATTTAGGTCAATATAGACTGTCTCGGCGCGGTTTTCTTCATCTGCTGGTTCCAGGCGTACCTACAAATCGGCTTGTATCCCCATGTGAATGAGAATTTGTTGTAAGTTTTCACTCACAACGGCAACGGGATTGAGTTCGTTTGAAGTAGTGGCGGTGTCCATCGGATTGACTCCATGAAAAGCGTATGAAACCATTGACGCCAAATGACAGTGGCGCGGAAAACAAGTATACACCAAGAGACGTGTTTTCGTAGCATTCTACCTACACTGGCAGGCAACCAGCCTTAATGTTCGACCCAAAAAGTGAACAAATAATCGTTTTCGCTGGGCAGGGCTTGGTGGTTTTGCGGGTAGGGGCGCACACTGAGTAATTTTAGCGTCCAAGTTCCCAGTGTGTGGCTGGGTTGGGTGCTATTTTCAGCCCGAATCATGCCATCTGCGCCGCTCATTGCCGAAAATACCCACGTTTGCGCGGCTTCACCGGTTTGTTCCCACTGCACTGTTACCTGCACTTCTCCCGGCACCACACAAGCTACATCGGATGGGCAACGGCTATCAGCCACAGCAATTACGCGAAATTGCACGCCATCTTTGGGAAACACCACATCCTTATTAATGGGAATGTCCATCTGTTGCCCGGTACTACCGGAAACAATGGGCGGTAAGGTGGGAATGAAAGCGGGGGTGAAGGTGGGTAGAATCTGCGACCCGGACGGTTGGCAGGCAGTCGCCAGCCAGCAGATAACCACACCGACAACAATGTTTCGGGGTACAAATGAAAGTTTTTGCAAAAAGCGAAAAAATGCCTGCATGCTGATTTACATTGGCTCCTGTTGGGTTGTACAGTGAATTCCGCCACCGCCAGCGGCAATACCATCAATGTTTAGCTGAACGATTTCGCGCTCCGGAAACAACGTTTGCAAAGTTTCTTTGGCAGATGCGTCTGCAATTGGGTCGCCAAATTGTGGAGCAATCACGGCACTGTTGCAAACATAAAAATTGACATAGCCCGCGGCAAAGTCATCACCTGCAAAGCTAGCCCGCACGGTTGAAGGGGCTTCGATTTGCAAAACTTGTAGGCGGTTATCGTGGGCATCCGTACTCGCTTGCAAAATTTCTAAGTGTTCGCGCGTTACGGCATAGTCAAAAGAAGCTGGGTCAGGGTCATGGGCGGCTACCACCACACCGGGTTTGGCAAAACGGGCGTAAAAATCGGTATGCCCATCGGTTATATCTTTGCCGGCAATACCGGGCAACCAAATGATTTTCTTCAACCCCAACACAGCCATTAATTCGGTTTCGGCTTGTGCTTTGCTCACCCCCGGATTGCGGTTGTCGTTCAGCACACAACTTTCAGTGATAATTGCGGTTCCATGCCCATCCACTTCAATGCCCCCACCTTCCAGCGTTAGTGTAGATGGATGTAATGGGGTATGGGTCTGGGTAGCAACCAAAGTGGCAACTTTTGCATCTGCTGTATGTTCTTGCTTATTGCCCCAGCCATTAAAATTAAAGTTGAGCGCCTGCTTGCTCCCGTCCGAGCGAGTGACAAACACCGCGCCGGTATCTCGCATCCACAAATCGTCCAACTCGGCTGGTATCAACTGAACATTGGCAGACTTGACCAACTTTTGAGCGATGGACATTTCAGCAGGACGTACCAACAGCAAAACCGGTTCATAGCGAGCGATGGTGACGGCAATCTGCGCCAAATTGGCTTGTACAATGGGCAAGAGTTTTTTGCCCCAAATTTTTGCGCTTGCCCCAAATGCCATCCAAGTCGCGCGGTGCGGCTCAGCTTCGTCCGGCATGCGCCAGCCGCGCCAGCCGCGCCAGCCGCGCCAGCCAGCCAACGGAGGAGTAGTCGGCGTGGCAAGGGGTTGCACACCAGCCTGGCAAGCGGACATAAACCCACTCCCGATTGCCAAACCTGCCAGTTGTAAGAATTTTCGCCGGGTGAACATGGTTTTTACCCTAATACGCGTAAAATCTCATTGCGTACTTTAATCGCATTTTGCGGTGCATACCCCACATGTGTGCCTGCATCTAACAAATCGTAGACATCCACATCCGGCAAGAGCGCCCGGATGGTTTCGTCTTGGCTGAGTAACTCGGCAAGCGGATTTGGCTCACCCATACGAATTCGTTCCCAAGCCGAAAGGCTGTGCAAGCGCAAAATTTCGTGCAAGTGTTGACGGTCACCGCCCGCCCGCACGCCCGCCATCAGTATGCGCTCGGTGGCGGCAAAGGGTCCGTAAATTTCAAGGTTGCGGATAATGGCAGAGTGGTCAAATTTCAGACCGCTGAATAAACGAAGGGCGTTGCGCAAAATTTCGGAGGCGCACAAAAAGGCAGATGGCAAAATAATACGGCGGTTGGCAGAGTCGTCTAGTGTGCGCTCTAGCAAAGAGCCAGCGGCATCATCCCAAGCGACCTGTGGCAATGAAGCTAAATAACGGCTGAGACTGCCGATATTCTCGCTCATCACCGGGTTACGCTTAAATGGCATTGCGCTAGAGCCAACTTGTTTGCTGGCAAAGGGTTCGCTCCATTCACCGAAGGCAGGAATTTGTAAAATGCGCACATCATAGGTTGCTTTGTGCAGGCTAGCGCCCAACCCTGCCAGTGCGTGCAAGATACGATAGTCTTGCTTGCGCGGGTACACTTGCGTGGTAGCGGCAAAGGTTTCCAACCCCAATTCGTGCATCGCCAAAAATTCCATGCGCTGTGCGTCTTCCATCCCAAACAATTCTACATACGCGGCGCTCGTCCCAACTGCACCCTTGAAGCCCTTACCCCGTAAGCGTTCGCGAAAAAAACGCAGTTCACGGTAGTCCATCAGCAAATCTTGGGCGTACTGCGCTAGGCGATAGCCCACGGTGGTGGGTTCGGCGGGTTGCAGATGGGTGTATGCCATGCAGGCAACATCTGACCACTCGGCAATCTGGTCGCTCAGCGCCAACAACAACTCGCGCAGTTGGGTCAAAATCAAGTCCAACGATTGCGACACGCGAATCACATCGGCGTTGTCCACAATATCCATACTGGTTGCGCCTAAATGGATAATGCCACCGCCAATTTTGCATTGTTCGGCATAGGTGCGGATTTCTGCCATTAGGTCATGGCGAATTTCATTTTCGATTGCCAGCGCCCGCCCAATGTCTATATTTTCCATATTGGCTTGCAAATCTGCCAGTTGTNNCTAGTAACCAGACCGAGTGTGTGTTGGGCGGTAGCCAGCGCGACCCAGATGCGGCGCCAGGTCAAGCGTTTGTTGTGTTCGCTCCAGATGGCACGCATTTCTGGCGTGCCATAGCGCCAGGTAAAAGCGGAAAGGTAGGTGTCGTGGGTAAAATCTAGCATGATGAATAGGGGTGTTCGTCTGTTAAAAAATGAGTCGTTTTTTACAATAGCAGTGTGTGTAGAGCATGTGCAACGCCATTTTCGCGATTGCTGGCAGTGTGGAAGCGGGCGACCGCCTTCAGTTCGGGGTGAGCATTGCCCATTGCCACCCCCCAACCCGCATTGCGAATCATGTGGATATCATTTTCACCATCGCCAATTGCCAGTACATTTTCCCAATCAATGCCCAAATGTGTCAAAAGCGCCGCCAAGCCGTCCCCTTTGGAAGCGCCCAGCGGCAGAACTTCTGCCATATCGGTGAGTGCCTGCACAATGTCGGCTTGGGCGTGAAAGGCTCTTTCGAGTGCGGCACGAATGCCGGGGAGTGTTTCGACTTCTGCTATCGCCAACAATTTGTGAATTTTGAGTTGTGTCCAATCTTCGCAAATTTGCAGGGGCGGTTCGCCATAACCATCCAAGCGGGCAATGCGTGCGGAAGGTTGGTTAGCAAAGATGCCATTGTTTTCGCTATATGCGACCCAATCTACATCGTGAACGCTTTTGAATGCCAGTGCGGTTTGCAGGAGGGAATTGGGTAGAAACGTGCGCCGAAGCGGGTCGCCTGCCGAACCAATCACATCCAGCCCTTGAATATACACACCGAGCTTGTCCAAGCCCATCTGCTCGCGCAAAGGTTGAGCGGCATAGGAGGTTTTGCCCGTGGCAATGACGACACGAATGCCCTGTGCCTGCACCGCCCGCACCGCCGCAATATTGGCAGGCGAAAGGTGGTGATATGGGTCTAGCAAAGTGCCGTCAATATCTAGCGCAACCAGCTTAACGTCATTTTTGTGCATGAAGTGAATTAACCTAAAATTTCTTTTGCCGCTCGCTCCCCACTTAGAAATGCGCCATGCACGCTGGCTGGAAATTCACGGTGGGTGTGTTCGCCGGCAAAGTAAAGCTTTTTGCTGATGTTGGCGGCAAGGGTGTCGTAATCGTCCGCAGTGGCAGATACGCCCAGATAGGAGTACGAGCCGCCCGCCAAGGGATCACTTGCCCAGCGTGTGGCTAGCCAGCCGGTCGGTTGTGGGATGCTTTTGCCATACAGGGTGGTCAGTACTTTCATTGCCGATGCCACCAACTCACTATCTTTCATTTGCTCAATCTTGCGCCCAAACGTGCCCGCATTAAAGCCAAGCAAAATGGGTTCGCCGATGACTTTGTACAAGTTCAGCCATTCTTGCCATTGTTCCGGTTGCGGGTTGACATAGCCTATCAGGACGGCATCCTTGTCCCAAAATACGTTGGGGAATTTTAGGTACAGTTTGTTGAGTAAACCCATGCCCATCCGTTGCATGACTTTTTGTTTGGCGCTGGGCAGGGCAGGGGAAAACTGCACCATCCCGCTTTTTAGCACGCCCAATGGCAGGGTAATTACGCACTTGGGAGCAGAATAACTGCCCTTGTTGGTGGTAATTTGCACATCCTTGCCACTGTGGTCAATATGTGAAACAACTTCTCCCAAGCGGATGTCTAACCCTTTGGCAAGGTAGGCAATCAATTGTTGATAACCACCGGGAAAGATAACATCTGCGCCTTCGTACTCGGCTTGGTCGTCCCAAGAATAGGCAGATAGCTGGGTGGTATCTGCGGCATATTCGTGCTCGATGGTGGTATTAATGCTGTAGTTGAGTTGCGTGAGTGCATTGCCGCTGATGGGCTTGCGCTTCAGCACGGCATCCATTGCCTTTTGTAAGTTCACGTCATCTTCATCATTATCTTCCATGCGCTCCCGCTCAGTCTCTAAGCGTTCCATGAAGCTTTCAAACTGGGCATCCAATTTTTCTTGCGCCGCATCGCTCATCAGCTTGCCGTTGCTATCATAAAGCCAATGATTCTCGTAGTCGGTTGCCACTGTTTTGATTTTGGCTTGCTTGACAATGGCGGTGAGTGGGTTATTGCCAGTGCCATGTACCCAACTCGCGCCCAAATCTAATGGCAAGCCCAGTGTGTTGTCTGTCCACACGCGCCCGCCCATGCGGTTTCGTGCTTCCAACATCAGCACTTTCTTGCCCTGGGCAGTGAGCTTGCGAGCGGCGGCAATTCCTGCCATGCCCGCGCCCAACACAATGACATCCGCTTGATTGGTGTTGCTGGCAGAGTGTGCCACTTCCGGTAATTTTGCCATCATCACTGGCGTTGCGGCTAAAAGTTTTAGAAAATCTCGACGGTCCATAGCATTTTTGTGGGGAGAGAAAGGGTTTATTGCTTGCGCTATTATATCCTACTCGTTGTTGGTTCAGGTAGGATTGGGCATTTTGTAAGCGGTTCAATATTCGGCACGGGTTAAGTCGGTATGCGTTTCGAATATGTACTCGGCATGGATAGAAGTTACGCTTTTGCATAGCACTGNNACTTAAGACGGTCTGATTTTCGGGTCATTTCGACTGAAAGGAGAAATCCGTCCCAGTGTGCGAAAGGATTTCTCTCTCGCTTCGCTCATTCGAAATGACAAAGCCATTACTTGGTAATGAACGGTTGCGTTCTGGTCAAAAAGCGTAACTGCTCAGGCATAGCCAATCGGTTAATATTTAGATGTTTTTACAGGCGCAACCGCGAAAATGAACGTANNTTCGGACCTATTCTGCCTATATTTTGGGCAACAAACCAGGTTCATTCAGATTTTAGCCAGTCTTATCAAACCAGGCTGAGCAGTTACCAAAAAGCAAAAATCCGTAATCTGTGGCCGTGCTTAGTATACAAAAAAGGTAACTGCTCAGCTTGGTTGGCGCAACCAACCATCTGGCGAGACTGGATGCGAATCGATAACGCTCAAG
>DKKK01000098.1 GCA_002455215.1 Anaerolineales bacterium UBA6668
ACTTTGAACCGCACCCGTCAGGCGAACCGAATCCGTTTCCTGCACGGCCTTAACTTGCCCACCTGCCAGCAGTCACCTGCTTGCGCCGTGATGGGAGGGTGACCGTTCATAACAAACCCAATCTGCCCTAGAATACCCAGAAAACGCTTTTTTGCCATATCTGGCGGCAATTGTTTGAACCAATTCTAATAATGGCTGACCCGAAAATTTCCATTTGAAATACACACCCAACTTTTGCAGATTTCTCAAAACACGCTAAAAATTGACCTAACCATAACTAACCGGACAGCTTGGAAATTTCTTAGCCAAATTCTAGCCCATTTTGACCGAAACATCAAACAGCAATGATAAAATTTCACCATGAAAGCAATCCCCCGCTCCTTTTGGTTCGCCTGCACGGTCTTACTCCTGCTGTTTTTGGCAATAGCCAGTCAATATGCCCGCCTAACCCCCGCTTGGCAAGTACCCGATGAGCCAGCCCATTATAATTATGTACGGCAATTGGCAGAAGCCGGACTGCCACCCATCATAGAAAATGGAGATTGGGACCAAGACTATTTGTCAAAGGTGGTGAGCGAAAAATTCCCTAGTGACCTGCCGCTCAGCGAGATTGAGTACGAAGACCACCAACCCCCATTGTACTACTACCTACAAACACCGCTCTACCAAACGAGCAATGGCAATTTAGGACTGCTACGCTTAGGCAGTGTACTGCTAGGTATGTGCCTAATTGCCGTCAGTGCAGTGGCGGCATATCAATTGCTGGGTAGCGTAGCACTTGCCATTAGCACTGCCGCTATTGTCGCTTTCGTTCCTCAGCACATCGCCATGCTGAGCGGATTAAACAACGACAGCCTAGCCGAACTTTTACTAGCAGTCGGCGTTTTATTAGTTTTGCAGTACAACCAGCAAGCACGCCCCACACGCTTTACATTGCTCGGCATCGGCTTGGCGCTTGGGCTAATATTTTTGACCAAAAGCACCGTGTATCTGCTGGCTGGGAGCGTGTCTCTGCTACTCTGGCAAAAAGCCCGCCATGAACATTTATCCACCCGCCAGTGGATAACAGAAGCTAGCTGGATATTTCTACCGGCACTGTTGCTCGGTTTAATCTGGTGGAGCAGAAATGCGATGGTATACGGAGGCAGTGATTTTCTTGGATTACAGGCACACAATCGTGTGGTGGTTGGGCAACCACTCACAGCAGATGGCTGGGCAGAGAAAGGTGGCTGGGCATTTGCGCTCGGTGCGGCACAGACCACTTGGCAGAGTTTTTGGGGACAGTTTGGCTGGATGGCAGTGCCCATGCCCACCCGCATTTACCAATTATTGGGTGGCTGGGTAATTGTGCTGATGTGTGGGTTATACGTACGCCCCCAAACCCGGCGTAGCCCGGCTCAACAACGCTCCTTTTGGTTTTTGCTGAGTTTGGCGGGATTAGCCGTTTTACAATTCTTGTATTACAACCTTACCTTTATCCAGCATCAAGGTCGCTATTTGTATCCGGGTTTATTGCCTTTTGCCGTACTGTTGACGCTCGGCGCTGATGGCTGGGCTCGCTGGTTGTGGCAGAAAGCAAGCCGCTGGTTCCCGGCTGAATGGCGCACGCATGACTGGTTGGTTCAAATTTGGCAGTGGTTGCCTGTGCTGTTCCCGCTGTATTTGGCGCTACTCTCGGTTTGGGCATTGGTCAAATGGATTCAGGTGTATTTGTAACCTTACTCGCTCGTGCGGGTCAATAGCTCCAGCAACCAAGCCAATGCAGTCTGGGCAGAGCTTTCTTTGTTGGCAATGCGGTTTCCATACCAGTGAAATGCCTGCGCCACCACCTGATGCGGCAGGGCTAACCCAACCCACACCAACCCGACTGGCTTCTCTGTACTTCCACCACCGGGACCCGCAATCCCGGTCACGGCAATTCCCACTTGTGCGCCTAATTTCTGGCATACCCCCACAGCCATTTCCATCACAGTTTGTTCGCTAACCGCCCCGTATTGCACCAATGTCTCCGGTGACACACCCAACAGTTGCATTTTCAGCGCATTGGTATAGCTGACCACTCCCCCCACAAACCAAGCAGAACTACCCGGCACGTTGGTTAGATAATGTGAAACTAGCCCGCCAGTGCAACTTTCGGCAGTTGCCAAAAACCAGCCACGCGCAAGCAAACGGCGACCAATTTCTTGCGCCAGCACAGTGGGTTCATTGGATTGGCTCATAACAGTTGTAGATGCAATATCCTGTCGTTAAAGTAAAACCAGCGTTTCTCACCAAGCTCAAATAAAGTTGGTGTCCGCTGGTTTCTGTAGGAGGGAAGAACAATAGGAGAACCGTCTTAATATTACCATATTTCTTACCTTTTTTTATTAATATACTGGTAATAGGAATAGTAAATTTGTACTTGTTTTCAAACTTTTTCGATTCTTAATCGCAAAACGCCAATATCCCGCCCACCAAACCGGTATTTATAATCTTCATCGCCCTGCAAAAAGTCAAAATGGCTGTTACCTTGCTCAATCGCATGTGAAATGAGATAGGTCAACAACACCCAGCCGGGCGAAAATGCAGAGGCTTTATTGGGGTCAATGCCGGAGTTGTACACCCAAATTTTGTTGGCGTATTGATAATTAAAATATCCGGCAACTGCTTCGCCATCTAAGCGCAAAAACGCCAACTGCAAAATACCTTCCTGATGAAATACCTTAAGCAATTCCACAAAAGCATCTCGCATGTTGGGACGCAGTAAAAAGGCCGCTTTGTCAGGATGACTGGCACGCATCAATTGTAAAAATTCTTCGGTGGCAGTGGTGATATCGTCTTGTGCCGTCACGATTTGCAAGCGTAGGCTTTCTTCAGCTTCGGCACGCCGTTGCTTGCGTTGAATCTCGCGGCGTTGTTTGCTATCTAACAACTGAAAGTAACTTTCCAAATCATTGGGTAAATCAATGACCGGGCACACGTCAATTTGCGTGACTTCGCTCTGCCAGCCTTGCGCTTGGGCAAGAGCTTGCCAATGGGCAGGTGTTTCACTCCATGCGGGGATATTGGAGAGCCAAGCAGTATGCCAACCCGGCGACTGTGCCCCAGCAAGCCATGCCCACACTGCCTCCCGAACTGTCTTTTCGTGGCTATGCCCAACAATCACATCCAAATAATCGGCAATTTCTTCCCCACCTACCCAGCACAAGGTATCACTTTTGTCTACATATAATGGGGCTATGCCCACCAACTCGCCCGTTTCAGCCCGTACGCTGAGTATGCACAATTGCCCTTCGCCAAAATAGCGCCACCAGATGGCTTGAAAGGTGGGCAGTTGGAACGGCGTATTGGTGACGCTTGTCTTTAGCAAGGCAAGCCATTCGGATTTCAATTCTTGAAAGACGCTAGGGGTAGAGTGAACAGTAATGAGCATAATAATTACAAGTGTATCAATAAGTCTGCTATATCCGACACGGATGGACACTGAAGTGCAAGTATAACGGCTGTTTGCCGGTTGTCAATACATCCAGCGGGCAAAACGACCTCCTGATTCGGCGCAATTTTCAGGTATGACGAAATATCTTTGTAACACTCTCTTGCTATAATATATTAGTAACTGCTCAGGCATAAGAAA
>DKKK01000148.1:0-7729 GCA_002455215.1 Anaerolineales bacterium UBA6668
TTAGGTTGTTTGCCACTGATCTGCGGGCAACCCTGCATAATGATTTGTTTTCACTAGCCTGAGCAGTTACCTTTTTGTTATTTTCGGCATATATGCCAAAGACCGATTTGCGCTTTTTTCCTTAAAGAGAAAAGCGCTGTTTTCATCCGTGTCAGATATCCCATTGACTGCATAATTGTAATTACTTTGCAATCTTTTTCTAGGTATTTATGGGTAAAATCAGTGAAGTAGTATGCCAACCGGTGTACCCATGTGTTTACTCAAAAAGGAGTTTGAATTATGAAAATATTCTCGATTTTTGCAAATTTATTTTTCCGCCCACGCAAAGCCTTCCAACTACTACTGGACTATCCCAAGAGTTTTTGGTGGCTTGTTTTGGTGCTAGCAATGGTTGTGTTTGCTGGCAAAGCCGCCTTGCAAAGTAATTTGCAAATGACAGGTGAAATGGTAGCAGATAGTAACACTGTACCTTCTACTGAAGAAAGCGGGGCGGTTGGCGGGGAGACTGGGGAATTGCTTCCTAATAGCGGGGAAATGACTCAAACGCCGGTAGATGGCATGTCATCCAACGGAAATTCACTGTTGTTTGGAGCTATTTCAATCATCATTCCTGTTGTTATTACCCTTTTGGCTACCCTAATTTGGTCAACCTTTTTGCATATCACTGCTATCATGGCTGGCGGAAG
This sequence comes from Anaerolineales bacterium UBA6668, assembly GCA_002455215.1. Lineage (GTDB taxonomy): Bacteria > Chloroflexota > Anaerolineae > Anaerolineales > UBA6668 > UBA6668. Next base: position 687 of record DKKK01000148.1, read on the forward strand.
CAACACTTTTAGACAGATGTTGGCGATGGTTAGCCTAGTCTGGTTACCCTCCATCGTGAAAAGTATCTTGCAGATAGGGGTAATGTTTGTGAGTGGTAAACCAGTGACTGCCGAAGGACTTGAACATTTAGTTGGGGCAAGTCAAATGGCGAGTGACGGTCTTACGAACATTGGTGGGGCGCTTTCTCTGGGCGAGCAAATTATGCAGGAATTTCTTAAAAACATCAATGTTTTCACCTTGTGGTTTTTATTCTTGCTAGTGGTGGGTACTGCCGTGACCGGTAAAATAAAAAGCCGTACTGCGCTATGGGTTGTCGTGTTATGCTGGGCAGTTATTATGCTAATGAAGTTGATTCCTATATTGGTTGTTTCTTCCATCGGTTTTTAATCCGGCACGCTAGTGGCAAAAGGTTGTTAACAAACCTCCTATCCTTTGCTAATTTTGCTCTGATATTGTGGGCGTATTCTATAGTCAACAGAACAGTACAGCCTGTTCAGTGACTAAAAATAACCAATTGATAATGAATACTCAAAAGAAGGAACCCAAAATGTCATACTTTTCCGTAACCCCATACCGCAAAATTGCATCGTTGAGCAACCTAATGGATCGCGTCTTTGATGATGTGATTACCCGCACCAATTTGCCGTGGGCAGAAGCGCTCGGCTTGGCAATTGATGTGCATCAAACCGAAGACGCCTATGTGGTCACCGCCGATTTGCCGGGTTGGACTGCCGACCAAATCAAAATTGAAGTTTTAGATAATGTCGTATCCATCCGTGGCGAAAAGGTAGAAGAAAAATCTGAAGAAAAGGCGGGCTATCTGCTAAAGGAACGCCGTTCTGGTAATTTCAGCCGCAGTTTTAGCCTACCCAAGGCGATTGACTCTAGCAAGGTGCAAGCCGAACTACAAAATGGTGTACTCAGCTTGAACTTGCCACTCGCCGAAGAAGTGAAGCCCAAAGCGGTCAGCGTTAATGTGAAGTAAAACCAACATCGTTTAAAAGAGACAAACCCACCGGATGCTGGTGGGTTTGTCTCTTTTTTTAATCTCTTCTCTATTCGCGCTTTGCTTAAGGGAAAAGCGCAGTTTTCATCCGTGTCGAATATATTCGTAAGGTGCAAACCCGCTAAATCAGGACTGCTTCTGCTTGGCAAAATACCCAGCAATACCCCACGGTAGGTACATCAGCCCAAACACCACGAAGGCAATCAGCAAGAGCGGTAGGATGTACAATGGCCACGGACCAAGAAAATCAATCAGGGTGGGAGCAGTGGGTTTGTGGCGCAAAAATAAGTAATTGCCTTGTACCCAAAAGTTGATGAAAAAGACTGGCACGGCATAAATAAGCGTGTAAACCAGCACTTGGCGCAAGCCCTTCCAAGTAGGGCGATAGCCTTCTCCCCAAGTCAGGTACACCCCCACTGCCACCAGTGTGCCATGCGAGATGAACGTTTGCCAATAGCGGAAGTGGGGAAAGTCGTAAAGACCAGTGTCCGGGGTGATAAGCGCTTGGATAGCGCCCCCAATGCCCAAAAAGTAGGCGAAGGGGTAATAGCTTAGGTTGTCGGTAAGCAACATCCAAGCGTTAAGCCATACCATCACGCTACACATGTGCAGGGGGAGCATACTTTGCAAGCTCCAATAGTGGTTGTGCCACGCCCACACGTGCCACAGCACTTCGTTGATGAGTAAAATCCAACCGAGCGTCCGGCGAATCTTGCGGCGTTGCTCACTGTCGCCCTTTCGTCCCAACCACACACACAATGCAGTGAGCAAGGCTAAGGCCAGTATCGTGATGCCATGTGTACGCTGGAAGAACGGCATCGGCTCTCCAGCAAAATCAAAAGCCCAAAACCAATGGTAAAAATCATTCATGCGGAACTAACACCATCACCGGAATTTGTCGTGCTGTACGACTTTGATAGTTAGCATACCCCGCATATAGGTTTAGCGCAAGTGCCCAGCACCGTTCCCGTTCTGCCCCGCTGGCTTCATGGGCGTGATAGGTTCGCGTCTGCCCTTGATANNAGGTGACTTCGGCTAGCGGGTTTTTTCGCAGATTGTAGTACCAACTGGGATGGTGGGTTTGCCCGAAGTTGGAAGCTATCAAAATCAGGTTAGGTGAATCTATGGTGACCAACAAGGGTTGGGTGCGTTTTTCGCCACTCTTCGCCCCAATGGTGGCAACTAGCATGACGGGTAGTCCCACGGCAATGTTAATTCGCCCTTTGGACCAGCGCAGGAGTGGCGCGTCCAAATGACGCACAATGTTTTTATAAAACCACACACCAGGCTTGGATGCAACAAAAGCCATTAGCCAATTTAGGATTGGCGAGCGTTTGGTTTGGTTCATTTGCTCATTGCGCGGATTTCTGCTTCGTGCAAATCAGCGACCATCGGGCGTTTGCTATCGCCTAGGAAAGTGACAGCCGCCCGCGCGAGTTCCTTGCTCTGAGCAAGGGGTCCCTGCACGCTGACTTTTGCCAGCGAGAAAGCCTTGACTTCTCCTTGCAAATTTAGCACCACATCTCCCAAAGTGCCGATTGCAGTGCCATTGACGGTGGTAATTTCACGTCCTTTGGCTTCGCTGAGCTTAATCATGTCTTTGCCGCCCTCCAGTTGTGCCAGATCGATCATTGCGTTGGCATTGGACACCAGCCAGCAATCTACCCCCATTAGCTTTATTTCACTTACAGGGATGACCAAAGTCTTGCGATTAAATAGAAGCCCTTCTTTGCCCAAAAAGACAGCCATTACTTTGGACATTTCAGTGTTGAGATAAATATCGCGGATTTCGCCGAGCAAACGACCTTCATCAAGGGTGTAGATGGTTTTTTTTAAAATTTCATTCGTGGACATACTGTGCCTTTCAAGTAGTGTGAGTGATTCTGAGTTTCACTTGTTTGAATCCATTTGACAACTCACTAGGAGATTTGTCACATTGGGCTGGCGTCTCCGCGAAAACTTAACTGCACCCCGCCTAGCTCGATTAAATCTCCCAACCGTAAGGGGCGTACACTGCCATTTTCCAGTTTTTCGTCATTGATATAAGTGCCATTGAAACTGCCTAAATCGCTGATGTGGTAATGTCCCTGCAAATCTGTAAAGAGCACGCAATGCAGGCGCGAGACCGTTGCCGCGTGGTCTAGTTGGAGCGCATCCACGTCAATTTCAGGATGCCAAGACTCGTCTGCGGCAGAGCCACGCCCAATGCGGACTTCGGGTTGGTTGAGCGGCAGATTCTTGCCATTGCTGGTTACTAACCAATAGCGCGGTTGTGAAAAGCTTTCCAGTGATAGGGTTTCATTGGCGGGAGCGGTTGGCAAAGCCACTGCGGTCAGGTGTCCCCAGGGTAAGAGTAACTCAGTTTGCTGTAGGAGCATATCGAGTCGTTCCAGTAAAGTCGCTGGCTGTAAAAAGCGGTCTTCTGGGGCAAGCGAGAGCAGGCGGGCGATGAGAGCAAAGGCATCGGTGGCATGGGCTTCGCCATTGCGGGCGTTCAATTCTTCCATTGCCAGCACGTGTTGCCCGTGCAAGTTACGGGTGGGGGTTTTGCCAGTTAAGCACTGGGCTAACACCACTCCCAACGAATACAAATCGGAACGAATATCCACACTGCGGGCGTCACGCATTTGCTCCGGGCTGGCGGTTTGTAAATTGCCCATAAACTGACCACTGATTGGGCTGAGTGTATTGGATTCCAGCCGCTTGCTAATGCCAAAATCAACCAACTGCACTTGATTGTCCACGCCTATCATGATGTTGGCGGTCTTCAAATCGCGGTGTACCACCCCACGAGCGTGTAACTCTGCCAATGCCAGCACCACCTGTCGCCCAAGTGCGAGTGTATTGATGACCGAGAGTGTTTTCTCCCGTGCGAGTACTTCTTCTAACGATAAGCCTTCGATATATTTCAGCACCAAAAAGGTGATGGGTACGGGTAAATCTGCTTGTTGGTAATTCACCGCATAGTCGTAAATGGGTACAATGTGGCGGCTGTTTAGCTGTTGCAAAATACGCATTTCGTTCAACAACAGGCGGGAGCGGCTTTCATCAATGTGGGCGCGATTGACCAATTTGATGGTCACCATGCGCCCGCTGGGCAAATCACGCCCGATGAACAACGTGCTAGACCCCCCATGTCCGAGTGTATCGTAAATTTGGTAGCGGTGTTTGAGAAGTTTGCCGTTCAGCATGATGCAAAGAAAAATCGGATTGGGTTTGTACAGATAATTATGGATGAGAAAATAAGCCTGTTATTTATCTTATCACATCCTTGCATTGCGTACTACCACTTTTTGCAAGTGGAAAACCCGCGTTACTTGCCAATTTTGTGGGGACGGCGCGACCACCTTTCGAAAGGTTATATTCGACACGGATGGAAACTGCGCTTTTTTGATTAAAGAAAAAAGCGCAAATCTGACCCAAGTCGAATATAGCTTCCTAACCCACTGCAAGCCCTATCGTTATCTTGAATAAGCCAAAATGACAATTGGTAGCGGGGTTTGGGCTAACACGCTTTCAGTTGGGTAATCATTCAGGTACATACCGCTAGAAGGTCCTCCATCCAGATTTATTGCAATGTCTAAATTCAAATCTGATTCGGTAAGATAAGCACTGATCTTGTGCAATGTAAAATACTCCTGAGACGCAACAATAAAAAGGATGTTACCATCTTTGTCTTGCCCAATCACAGTTCTTCTAGCCATCAGGTTATCTTCATGCTCTTTGGAAAACCCAATAACGCCACCTGGTTTTACCAAAATGGGAAACGACTGCAGTCCCGCTACTAATTTTTCCTTAGGATTGTAGGGCTGATTAGCAAGCCAACTTAGCTCCGCTTGTTTCTCGTTAATGGATAACATGCCTGCAAAAGTGTCGTAACTTTCTCCCAATGCCTGCCCATTGATAATAGTTAACCCATTTGGAATGTGCTTTTCATACTCAACCCGAAAAAAACCGCCATTTACCACAATGTCGGCTTGAGTTGCCGCTTGCCAATCTGCCAAGTTTTTTGCGTCATCATCGTAAGCGACATCAAAGCGAAACAGCTTTTGGTCTAAACGGATGATGTGGATTGATTCTAAAAGTTGATTTTGACCCGCAGATAGGTTAATTATCCTTTTTTCCATCCCAGCTTGCAAAACCAACCAACCCGTATCTTGTGTAGTAGGCACATCTGTTATTGCAGGGGTTAATGGCGGAGCTAGTGCTGGTTTGCGCGTGGGAGATGCTGTTTGGGTTAGCAGGATTGTCGCAGTTGGGGATGGACTTGGGCTTGGAAGGGGAGTCTCAGTGGGAAAGACTTGAGTGGGTCGAGTGAGCAACTGGTTAGAAGCCACCCGAAAATCAAAAGCAGAAATTTAACGAGGGGTTTGTGCGAAAATGCAGGCGCTTGACGTGTCCAAAGAGAGAACATAGATTTAGAGTTTAGGCAGTCATTCAAATTGGAAGCGATATTTGACTTGGGTGAAAATTGCCCTTCGAGTTTCAGCAAAAAAGCCTAGCGATAGAGAGTTTCCTTTTGCTTATCTTAGCACATTCTTAAATTGCATACTACCACGTAAAGGCTAGACTGGTATAATTCGCCCCAATATTGGGCACAGTTTGCATCCATGCCCAATATCAGACCCAAGACAGCCTTTCAGCAAAGTGAGTCACGCAATTATCCATGAGAATTCGACTAGACGCGGTGGGTTGCCGCCTAAACATCAGCGAAATTGAGCGCATGGGGCGCAGTTTTGTGCAGGCGGGACACCGCTTGGTCGGTCCGGGCGATACGGCAGATTTGTACATCTTTAACAGTTGTGCAGTGACCAACGATGCCAGCAAGGTCAGCCGAAAAATCATCCGCCAACTGCGTGCCGCCAACCCGCACGCCAAAGTGGTGGCAACTGGTTGTTATGCTGACCTAGAACCTGCCGCCGTGCAGGCTTTGGGTGTGGATTGGGTGGTGGATAACCGCCAAAAGGACAACTTGCCGCACCTGCTGGCAGAACGTGGCTGGCTAGACACTGCCGAACCCATCCCAAACAACGCCGAAACAGCCTACTTTCCGCCACAGCCCGCCAATCGCACCCGTGCCTTCATCAAAGTTCAAGATGGGTGCAAAAACAAGTGTACTTTTTGTATCGTCACCGTTGCGCGTGGCGAAAGCCGCAGTCGTAGCATCGCCGAAGTGGTGGCAGAAGTCAACGCGCTCTACCAAGAAGGTTACCGAGAAGCCGTGTTGAGTGGTGTGCACTTGGGTAGTTTTGGGCACGATGCGGGCAACTCACACGGCTTGAAGGAATTGGTGACCGCATTGCTGGCAGATACCGACATGCCCCGCATTCGCCTTTCCAGCCTAGAACCTTGGGAAATCGCGCCCGGTTTCTTCGAGCTTTGGCAAAACCCGCGCCTGCAGGCGCGCTTTCACCTACCACTACAAAGCGGGTGCGATACCACCCTGCGGCGCATGGCACGCAAAACCAGCCAAGCCAGCTACCGACAACTGCTGGAACAAGCTCGCACCGCCCTTCCGCGTATTGCCATCAGTACTGACATCATTGTCGGCTTTCCGGGCGAAGATGAGCATGAGTTCGCTACCAGCCTTGCCTTCATCCAAGAAATGGCTTTCTCGCGCCTGCACATCTTCCGTTATTCACGCCGAGCCGGTACCGCCGCCGCCACCATGCCCCAGCAAGTGCCTGCCGAAGTAGTCAAACTACGCAGTCAACGCCTGCATGTGCTGGGCGCAGAACTCGAAAATGCCTATAACCAACGCTTTGTCGGGCAAACTTTGGCTGTGCTGTGGGAACATAGCGAGCCATTTGGTTTTGGCAATCGCTGGTCAGGGCTAAATGAGCAATTTGTGCGGGTGGTGATGGATACTTCTCCCTTTAGCGAACTGCACAACACCATTGGACAAGCCAAAATTGTCAGTACCCTGCCCGGTGCTTTGCTTGCCGAAGCGCAAACGATGGCAATGCAATTGCAAATTTCTGAAAAGCAGGTGCGCTAGTGCGCTTTTTGGTAACTGCTCAGGCTAGTGGAAATAAA
>DKKK01000148.1:7888-9291 GCA_002455215.1 Anaerolineales bacterium UBA6668
CCCAACCAAGCTGAGCAGTTACGCTTTTTGTACCAAATAATCTAACTGGTGCGCCAAATACATCAACTCCCCTTGTTCCACCTGTGCGAGACGCATTTGTAGCCAGTGGGTGAGTGCATCGGGCGCGATAGCCGGGTGAGAAGTGAGCGCGTCCCCGATTGTCTGCACAATGCACTGCAAAAAATAGCCTTCATCTGCCGGGTAACGCCCCGCTTGGGCTGTCACCACCCAGTCGGATGCCCCAACTGCCAATACCCGTGCGCCTGCCACCTGCCATTGGTGAAACAAATGCCTGCCAGCGTGACTATCCCCACTGGACTGCCCATCAATCACCCGTTCATCCATTGTGCGATGATAGGCTTGCCAAATACGCCTGTCCAATTCGGCATCCCATACTGGCTCAAAGCTACTCTCCCCATCAAAATTGATGGTACACCAAGCCAAGCCAGCCGGTTTTAGGCAATTCAGCAGGCGCGGCAACAAACTTGGAATGTGAAATAAATCAAGCACGGCATGGGCAATCAGCAAATCGAACACTGGGGGCGATTCGGCAAGAAAGTGGTGTAAATTGGCGGTGACGGGTACTACCTGCCAATGGGCGGGAACGGGCAGTTGGGCAAGTTGGCGGGTACTCTGGGGGTTGGAGTCGAGCGCAGTGTAGTGGATGGAAACTGGCGGCAAGGTTTGCCAAGCCTGTAGGCGCGTCAACATGGTGCCTATGCCACAGCCTATTTCTAAAACGTGTAAAGGCGCATCTTTGGGGTGGTGGGCGAGTTGTGCTTGTAATGCACGGTAAACGCTTTGGTTAAGAGAACGGTCATCCAGCGTGCGTTTTGCCAGTAGGTAACGTTGGTAGTCAAAGGGCATGGGAACTGTCCGCCGCCAGAAAAACTTTGGCTGATTGTATATTCGACACGGGTGATCTACGGCACATATGCCGCAGGTCGAACCTGACTTTTGCTTTTAAGAAAAAAGCGCAACGTTCATCTGTGTCGAATAAAAGGACTAAAGGACGCTTACCACTCGTCTGCTTTGGTTTCTGCCAATGCGAGCATGACGGTTGAGCGGTCCACTTGCCCCACCAAGCGATTGTGTTCGTCAATTACGGGAAGCTGTTGGTCATTATTGACGGTTAACGGAATCAATTTCTCCAGCGTTGTGTCAATTCCGATGGCGCTACCAATAAAATCGCTTTTTTCAATCGGTTTCATAATGGAGCGGGCGGTCAACACCTTGACACGTGGCACATCTTTGGTAAATTCGCGCACATAGTCATTGACCGGGCGCGCAACAATCTCTTCCGGCGAACCAATCTGCACGATTGCACCGTCCTTCATAATGGCAATGCGGTCGCCAATCTTAATCGCTTCTAAAAAGTCATGGGTGATAAAGACCAGCGTCTT
>DKKK01000079.1 GCA_002455215.1 Anaerolineales bacterium UBA6668
CTATTTTTAGGTTGTTTGCCACTAATCTGGGAGCAACCCTGCATAATGATTTGTTTTCACTAGCCTGAGCAGTTACTGCGGAAAAACATCTGCCACCAGCAACTCACCCCCCGTCACGCACCTTTCCCAAAAGTGCTTACTGCCCCATCCATTTTAACCCTTCATTCAACAAAAAATTAAAAACAATCGCATTGGTCATCTGTTCCACCGGCGCATAATCATCGGTAAAAACAATGCTGGGGGCGGGGGCTGGCTGGAGCGTTTGAACACCCAAAGCCAGGGCTTCGCGCAGGAGCGGGTGCGCATCGGATGGAAGCAAAGCCAGATTGGCGGCTAAATTTTGCGCTTGAGTGGGCTGAACCGTTGCCACCAGAATGCTATTGAAGGAGTAGGGCACATCCATGATATACACACTTGGGAACACTTCCCGCAAAGTAGTGTACATCGCGGCAATCAAACTGCGGTCGGTTTCGGTGCGCCCGACATTAATGACTAAAACGCCGTCAGGCAAAAGCTTTGCCTGCACATCTTGAAAAAACTCCACAGTGGTTAACTGCCACGGAATATAAGGCAGGCGGTAAGCGTCAATCCCCACCACCGAGTACTGCTTCTCCAGCAGGGGCAATTCCCAGCGGGCATCTCCGATAATCACGTGTAAATTGGGCTCGTTCATGGCGAAATATTCTTGCCCGACTCGCACAATTTCACTGTCAATTTCAATCCCATCCATTGGGATGGGACCAAAAACGGCGGAATATTGCTTAGGGATGGTGCCTGCCGCCAAGCCAACGACTGCCAAGCTTTGCACTTGGCTCGGCGCGTAAGGGGGCATATTAAAAAAAGGGGCAGTAAGAAAATAATCCCAAGTTCCACCTTGTGTACCCAACTGGTGGGGGGAGTACACACTGTGCAAGCCTTGCCCTTCATTGAGCAGAAGGTAGCGCGTCTCGTTCACTTCCGCCACCTGGATCAGGTTGTACTCACTCTCAGTTTCGTAAATCAGCCCGCGAGTGGGTTTGATTGCCCCTTGTGCGCCAACCCACACCAAGCCCAGCAAAATTGCCAATAACCCCACCAACCAGATGGGACGCCGCCGATTGTGCTGAAACAAACCCACCCATGCAACCCCAAACAGGTAAATTGCCAAACTTAGGTAGGTTAGGCGTGTGCCCAGCCAAGGAATCAATACCATCACTGGCAGGAATGTGCCAATGAGTGAGCCCAGCGTGGAAATGGCATACGTTCTACCCGCAACCTGCCCGGCACTGCCGACATCTTGAATCAGCAGGCGCACCGCAAAAGGGGAAACACAACCGAGTAGGGTAATTGGCACGATGAACAGGATGAGTGTGGCGAGAAAAGCCCCGCCCGCTACCGGCGCATTAAATGCCAGCACACCTTTGGCGGCAAATAGCAAAATTGGGCGGGCAATGATGGGAATGAGCCCTACACTGAAAGCACCCCATGCCATGATGGTATAAAACGTCTGCCAGTGCGGGGAGCGGTCTGCCCATCGCCCACCCAAAAAGTAGCCCACCGTGAGATACAGTAAGATTAACCCAATAATGCCTGCCCAAACCAGATTGGAAGTGCCATAGACATTACCCAGCAAGCGGGCGGCGGCAAGCTCTATCCCTAAAGTGGTGAAACCGGCTGAAAATACGGCAAAATAGGCATAAGAAAGGGTCGGTTTATTCATAGAGTGGTAAACGAAGTGACAGGCTAACTTTCCCGTAAGACACAGCGTGCGCCTTCATTGAACGGGCTGTTCACATAGGAGCTAACCGCGTAGGCTTGCATGGCGTGGGCAGGGTAGGGCGTGAGTAGTGGCTCTAGGGTCAGGCTGGTGCTGGTGGGCGAGAGCCAATCGGCACGCCGTTCGGCTGGGATAATGACCGGCATGCGGTTGTGAATATCTGCCATTAATTCGTTGGGGGTGGTGGTGATGAGTGTACAAGTCAGCAATTGGTCGCCCTCGGGAGACTTCCAGCTTTCCCACAGCCCCCCCATTGTAAAGGGGCTACCGTCCGACATCTGAATATACATCGGGGTTTTGTCCTTGACTTTGGGTTGAGACTTCCATTCATAAAAGCCATCTGCCAGCACCAAACAGCGTCTTTTTTTAAATGCGGTGCGAAAACTGGGCTTTTCATGCAAAGTTTCGGCGCGGGCATTGATGAGTTTGTTGGCAATGCTGATGTCTTTTGCCCAAGTGGGCACTAAACCCCACAAAAAGTGTTGCAAAACCGGTTTGCCTAGCGCATTCAAGGCGATTGCCGCCACCGGTTGGCTTGGCGCAATGTTGTAGCGCGGCGCGTACTGGGGCGGCAGTTCGATTTCTGGGAATGTCGCCTGCAAATCTTCGGCGTTTAGGCTAAGGGTGAAGCGACCACACATGAGAAGAAATTACGAATGATGAATTGTGAGTGCCACTAGCCACTACAACAACATGCCCACTTGGTCTTCGATGCTTTGTTTTACCCGCACCAAAAATTGCACAGCTTCGCGCCCATCCACAATGCGGTGGTCATAGCTGAGTGCGACATACATAATTGGGCGGATCACGATTTGCCCATTCACCACCATCGGGCGTTCCACAATGTTGTGCATTCCCAAAATGCCCACTTGTGGACCATTTAGGATAGGGGTGGAAAGCATAGAGCCAAAAATGCCACCATTGGTGATGGTAAAGGTGCCACCTAGCAAATCGGCAATGCTGAGTGTGTTATTTTTGGCTTTTGCACCCAATTCCTTAATGGCGCGTTCAATTTGCCCAAAGGAAAGTTTATCGGCATCGCGGAGCACGGGCACTACCAAGCCTTCTTCTNNACAACAATTTCATCGGCTTGGATTTCGGCATTCAGGCGGGGAAACTCTATAAGGGCGTGTGTCACGGCACGCACAAAAAACGACATAAAGCCAAGTTTTATGCCTTCCTTGGTGCTAAAGTGCTCCTGATGGCGTTTGCGGATTTCCATCACTGCGCTCATATCCACTTCGTTAAATGTAGTCAACATGGCGGCGGTGTGTTGCGCTTCCACCAATCGTTGGGCAATGGTGCGGCGGCGGCGGCTCATGCGCTCGCGGATTTCAACACGGTGGCTGGGGGCATCTGCTGGGGGGATGGGCGTGCTGGCGGGAGCAACAGGTGCTGGTGGGGTAACAGGTGTGGGCGTGCTGGCACTGCTTGCATTTGGTGCTTTGGCTTGCAAGACATCCTGGCGGGTAATTTTTCCGCCAGCACCACTTCCTGTCACTGCGCTCAAATCCACGCCTTCCACTTCTGCCACTCGGCGGGCAACCGGTGTGGCACTAAGAGCGACGGGGCTGGCTTTTTCGTTGGTGGGCGGTGGCACATTGGGCTGGGCAACGCCGTTTCGGTGGGCAGAAACACCCGCCACACCCAAGCGTCCCAACAAACCACCCACCGCCACATCCGTACCCGGCGGGGCAATAATTTCTGTCAAAACACCCGCCGATTCTGCCGCCACCTCCACATTCACTTTGTCTGTTTCCAAAGAAACCAACACATCCCCCAGCGACACCGGCTCGCCAACTTTCTTCAGCCATTCCACAACACTGGCTGTTACCACCGATTCGCCCATCACGGGCACTTTAATCTCGCTCATGGTTATTTTTCTTACTATTGATTGCTAATCGTTAAATGCGCTATTGATAATGCGCTCTTGGTTGCGTTTGTGCCAAGCCGCTCCGCCTTCGGATGGGCTGGATTGGTTCGGGCGACCCACATATGTTACCGGAATTTTGCCAGCCAACTCTTGTAAGGTTTCGCGCAAAAATTCCCGNNTGCACGTTCTTCGCTTCCTATCAATTCTACAAACACTTTTCCACTGCACAGAAGCAAGCGAGTTACTTGTTTGGCTTGGGCAAATTCGTCATTTAAGACCGGGTTCCAACGCCCTTCTGCCAGTTCACGCAGGCTGGAAACGGCAAGTGGGTGACGCAACAGCAGTTTGGGGCTCAGCACAATCAAAGGCAGGGGGTCGGTTTGGAGCAATTTGGCTTGTCGCCGTAATAGGTGAAAAAGCTGGGCAGGTGTGGTGGGGTTGGCAAGGCGCAAGTTAAAATCCGCCGCCATCTGCAAAAAGCGTTCTGGGCGACCGGTAGAGTGGTCGGGACCACCCCCTTCATGCCCGTGTGGCAGTAGCATCACCAAACTGGGTAACATGCCCCACTTGTCGCGCCCGCTCACCAAAAATTCGTCTATCACCACTTGCGCCCCGGTCACAAAGTCACCATATTGCGCTTCCCACATCACCAAGCGGTCAGGTGCTTGCAGGCTGTAGCCAATCTCAAAGCCCACGGTCGCATTTTCGGAAAGTGGGCTGTTGCGAATTTCAAAGGAGGCTTGTGCTTGCGGGATATTGTGGAGCGGGATAAATTCGTCCCCATTGTTGATGTCGCGCAAAACGGCGTGGCGGTGGCTGAACGTGCCGCGCCACACATCTTCGCCAGTTAGGCGGCAGGGCGTGCCATCTGCAATGATGGAGGCAAAAGCCAACGCTTCGGCGGTTCCCCAGTCGATATTTTTATCATCCAAATGGTCAAGTGCCACAGCCCGTTTATCCAAAATTCGTTGTAAGCGCGGATGAAGGGTAAATCCATCGGGTAGGTGGAGTAGCTCTCGGTTTAGGGCTTGCAATGTGTGTGCGGGCACAGCAGTCTCCACCCGTTTGGCACTCCCTGGCTCAGGGCGCAAAAATTGGGGCACCTCCGGCTCAAAATTTTTCACCAGTTCCCATTCGCTGTTCAGCACTTGAAACTGATCATTAACCAGTTTTTTTGCACTTTCAGCTGAAATCAAGCCCATTTGTTGCAGTTTTTTGGCATATTTTTCGCGCACTGTGGGCATGGTTTCAATGATTTGGTACATGCGTGGCTGGGTAAAGCGCGGCTCATCGCCTTCGTTGTGACCATAGCGCCGATAGCCAATTAAGTTAATCAAAAAGTCTGCTTCAAACTCAGTCATATAAGCGTGGGCAATGCGTGCCACTTCGATACAGGCTTCGGGGTCATCGGCGTTGACATGCAAAACAGGGATGCCATACCCTTTGGCAATGTCACTGGCATGTCGGGTGCTTCTGCTACTGGCGGGGTCGGTGGTGAACCCGATTTGGTTGTTGGCAATGATGTGCAGGGTGCCTCCGGTGCGGTAGCCCCTGAGTCCACTCATGTTGAGTGTTTCCGCCACAATGCCCTGCCCAGTAAAAGCCGCGTCGCCGTGGATGATAATCGGCAGGGTGGACTGACGGTCGAAGAGTGCTTTGCCAGGTTGGTTGGCTTTGGTGCCGGCGGCGCGTGCCATGCCGGTCACAACTGGGTTAACGTGCTCTAAATGGCTGGGATTTGGCACCAGCGTAACACGTAAATTATCGCCATCAATTTTGCGCTCTGCCCCTTTGTGGTACTTTACATCGCCCTGCCACCCTTGATACAGCTCTCGAAAGCGTTCTTCCACATAATCCTTAAACTCGGACAAAATTTGGCGATAGGATTTATTTAGGGTATGGGCGAGAACATTTAACCGCCCACGATGTGCCATACCAATCAAAACATCGCTAATTTCCGTGCGTACCGAATTTTGGATGACTTCGTCCAGAATGACAATCATGGTATCCAGCCCTTCAATCGAGAAGCGCGTTTTACCGGGAAACATGCGGTTCAGGAAAGTTTCAAATACTTCCACCTGCGTCAGTCGCTCCAGCAGTTCTAGCCGCTGGGTGGGCAAGTTGTCGGGGTGAAAGCGCCGCGATTCGGCGGCGGCACGCAACCAGTCACGTTGTTTGGGATTGCGGATGTGTCCCCAATCGTGTCCGATGCTTCCTTCATACACCTTGCGTAAATTTTGAAGTGCTTGGGCGGCATTGTTTGCACCTTGCGCCGCCGGNNCAAGTTAAAAAGATCCCTTTCTTCCAACCCATGAAATTTTGGGTCGAGTTCCGGATCACCGACTTTCATTCTGCCCAGCGGGTCTAGCTCTGCCAGTAAATAGCCATACGAGCGAATCGATTGCACAAAGCGTGTGACAGCTAAGGCAAGTGCTAAGTTTGGCAGGTTCGTTGTTGAAGGGGTGCTAGGTAATGGCGCAGGCAATGCGGCTGGTGTTGCAGTTCCTAGCCCGTTGGCAATAAAAAATGCGCGAGTTTTTGCATCCACACTGTTGGGGTCACGTTGAAATTGTTCGTATAAATCCAAAACCCAACCCGCATTGGGACCGTGAAAAATGTCGGAAATGGTAAGGCTCATAAAGGAAGGTTATCAAAGTTTACAGGGAAAATTTTGTTATATTCGACACAGGTTATACTCGGCATACGTGCCGAATATCGAATTGCGCTTTTTTCCTTAAGAAAAAGTACAATTTCCATCTGCGTCAAAAATAGACGCGTCTGTTTTTGACGAGTCACTGCAAAGTGACATTGCCAAAAAATGACACGAAATTATACAACGAAATTGGCGAATGACAAGCGCAAACCCTTTGATTTTTATTCGGTCAGCAGACGCAATTCTGAATCTACCTAATGGCGCTGGTAACTGCTCAGGCTAGTGAA
>DKKK01000140.1 GCA_002455215.1 Anaerolineales bacterium UBA6668
TAGGAAATTACTTTCACGCCAGCGTCACGAGCGGCTTGCGCGGCGGCGGCGGCGGCGGCGCCATCTTGTGGTGTCAAGATAATTACTTGCACGCCCTTGGTAATCAGGGCTTCCACATTAGCTTTTTCCTTGGCGGAATCACCTTGGCTAAACAAAATTTCCACATCGTAACCAGCGGCAGTCAATGCTTCCTTGAAGCGGGCTTCGTCTTGCACCCAGCGCGGTTCATCCTTGGTCGGCAGGACAATCCCCACTGTGCCGTTGATGGCAACGCTACCACCATCGGTGGGCAGGGCATCTAAGCCAGTGAAATCGCTGGCGGCATAGTAACCGGAGTCAATCAATGCGGCAACCACATTGAATTTGTCCACGCTAATCACTTCGGATTGCTTGGCGGGTACGTCAATGGCGCCATTATTGTACGAACCGGTTGGTTCGGGGCTCTTGCCTTCCAAGAAGACAATTGCGGTGGCAATGGCATCATCTACCAAGGTGCGCACATCCTTGAACACAGTCATGGCTTGCTTGCCATCAATGATGTATTGGACGGAAGCTTTTTCAGCATCTTGACCAGTCACCAAGTAGTTGGTGACATCCTTGTCAGCGGCGAAGGCATNNTCGTCACGCGTCAAGGTGGCTTTGTCTTGCATAGCAACGGCTTCGCTGGAGTTCTTGATAGCGAAAGTGCCATCGGCAATCTTGGGTTGCAATACGCCCCATGCGCCTTCAAAGAACAAGAAAGCGTTGTTGTCGGTAGCCGCACCGGCATACAGGTACAGCGGGTTGCCAGTGCCTTCGACGCGATCTACCAAATATTGTGCTTGGGCGGCGCCCACGGCAACACTGTCAAAGGTGACATAGTAGTCAACGGCGTCAGTTCCGGTAATCAAGCGGTCATAGGAAATTACTTTCACGCCAGCAGTGCGGGCGGCTTGAGCGGCGGCGGCGGCGGCGGCACCATCTTGTGGGGTCAAGATAATTACTTGCACGCCCTTGGTAATCAGGGCTTCCACATTGGCTTTTTCCTTGGCGGAATCACCTTGGCTAAACAAAATTTCTACTTCATAACCAGCGGCGGTCAAAGCTTCCTTGAAGCGGGCTTCGTCTTGCACCCAGCGTGGCTCATCTTTGGTGGGCAGAACAATCCCCACTGCCAATTTGGTTTCGGCTGGCGGTTGGGTGGCTTCTGGGGCGGTAGTGGGTTCGGGGGTCGGTTGGCAAGCGGCAAGTATGCCCATACCAACTGCAAATGCACCCAACAATAAAGATTTTGTAAATTTACGCAACATAATTTCTCCTCCAAATAAAGAAATTGTGAAATAAAGGTTTTTGTAGCGTGAGAAACGGTTTTGAATTTGGCAATAGGCGATTCTCCTAACAAGTTGGGGCAAATTTTGTTTGGTCGGCAGACAAAATTTGCGATTTTTTTGACTACATCTTCAAATTATAAGGATTTGTGCGTTTTGCACAAATGAAGATTCCCTAGTTCTATTTAGGGGATTTCCCCCTATTTACTCCTATTGTTTGGGATGGTTGGGTGTGTATCACTTGTGATGTGCCTTTAGCACGGCTCAGTAGCTTGTCTTTTTTCTTACGAGAAAAACGCACCTTATCGAAGATAGAGTAAGATTTTCGGGAAATACGATTTATGGCGGGAATATTCTATAGTAGAGACGGGTTATCTTCGGCACATATGCCGAAAATCGATTTGCTCTTTTTGCTTAAGGGAAAAAGCGCAGTTTTCATCCATGTCGAGTATATGTCTAAAACGATTGTTTAGTGAGTAGCGTTTTCGTTCAGCAAATGCGGCCATAATCGCACCGCACTACTAATAGCGGAAGTAGCAGTTTGTCCCAAGCCGCACAGGCTGGTCTTGGTCATGGTATAGCCGATATTTCCCAATGTTTGTAAATCTTGAGTGTACGGCGTATGGTGCGCAAGGCGGTCAAGGATTTCGTACTGACGTTGGCTTCCCAATTGACATGGAAAACACTTGCCACAACTTTCATGCTTGAAGAAGCGTGCCAACTCGTACAATACTTGTCGTAAATCCACACTATCATCAAAAACCATCACTACTCCAGAGCCAAGCGGCACATTGGCGGCGCGGGTGTCTTCGTAGGTTAGGCGTAGGTCTAGTTGGTGAGGTGCTACAAAAGCGCCTGCCGCTCCGCCCATCAGGACGGCTTGCAACTGTCTACCATTTGCCACCCCACCTGCCAATGCCAATAAATCTGCAAGTGTGCTGGCAAATGGCAATTCGTAAACCCCCGGTTTGGCAACATGTCCACTCACGCAGAACAATTTTGTGCCGGGCGATTTTTCTGTGCCAACTGCCTTCCATGCGTCCAAACCTACATTTATCACTGCTAATGCGGCAACCAAAGTTTCTACATTATTGATGGCGGTGGGTTGGTGGAAAAGCCCGTGTGTGACAGGGAAGGGTGGTTTGATACGCGGGAAGCCCCGCTTGCCTTCAATTGCTTCAAACAACGCAGTTTCTTCACCGCAAATGTACGCGCCCGCGCCGACACGCAGTTCAATATCAAAGTCAAACCCTTTTTGACCTAGAATATTTTTTCCTAGCCAACCTGCCGCGCGTGCTTGGTCAATGGCATTTTGCAAGCGTGCCACCGCACGCGGGTACTCGCCACGCACAAAAATCCAGCCTTGTTGTGCGCCAATCACGTAACTGGCAAGTGTAGTTGCTTCGATTAGGGCGAAGGGGTCTTCTTCCAGTAGGTAGCGGTCTTTGAAAGTGCCCGGTTCGCTTTCATCGGCGTTGACGACCACATGCTTGTTTTGGGGCGTGCCTGCGGCTTGGCGTACCATACGCCATTTGCGCCCGGTGGGGAACTGCGCTCCGCCACGTCCCAATACGCCACTGGCGTCTAATTGCTCTAAAAGCGCTTCAGGTGTCTGGGCAATTGCTTTCTGCAAGCCCTGATAACCCCCCATTGCTAGATAATCTGCTAGGCTGGTGGGGTCTACTTTGCCCACTCTTTGTAGAATCCACAATGGATTACCATATGGCATTCCAACAGGCTCCGGCAACTCACCCGCTAGAAAGGCGGATACGCTTTGTGGGTCAAGCATTCCGGCGGGTTTGTTTGCGTCTAATGCACACGGAGCGTGCTCGCACATGCCCAAACAGGTCACTGCTTCGAGCGTGACAGAGCCATCCGCGGTGGTTTCACCCACCTGAATGCTGAGTTGCGCTTCCAATTCGTGTAAAACTGCGCTCGCGCCACCTGCCGAGCAAGCTGGGTCTTCACATACGCGAATCACGCGCTTGGCGGTTGGTTGCTGGTAAAACATTGAATAAAATTCGACTACGCCATGCACTTCAGCGGCAGGGACACGTAAGGCGCGGCTTATCTGCTCTTGTACGTCTTGTGAGACCCAGCCATACAGTTCAGTCGCTTTGTGTAAGGCGGGTAACAGCATGGTGCGCCCACGATGGCTGATTTCATCTAAATATGTAGCGAATGGTTCGGGAGTTTGGGACATAGTTGGATTAGAACAAGTTCTGTGCCGCAGTAAGTTCTGCAGGGGTATTGATGTTGAAAAAGCACCGACCTTGTGGGTCAAAGTGCGAGATTTCATTGGGTTCAATTCGGCGCACACGTGCTTCCGTATGAAAGGCAATCATGCGTTTTTTGCCAGCTTGTATGGCGGCTTCCACCAACGGTTGACAAGTGGCACGGCGGTACAATGCGTGCATAGGTTGATAGTCGTCTTGCCAAATGGGGATGACGACATCCGCGTCAGCAATTTGGTCCATTTGGTAACGCAATAAGGGCAGGCTGACAAATGGCATATCACAAGCTACGTAGATGAGCCAGTCGGTTTGTACAGCCTGTAAAGCGGTTTGTAAACCGACCAACGCGCCTTGTCCTGCCAGTGTGTCAGAAACTATTCGCCAACCCAGCCACGCATAGTCGCCAGGGTGATTGGTAATTAATAAATGATGGGGGGTCAGCAGAGCCAGTTTTTCGGTGATGTGCTGGACTAACGGCTTGCCCTGCANNGCCCATCCGACCGGAAAGCCCGCCCGCTTGCAATACGGCGGTGAAGGTTGGCAAGCGATGTTCGGCACGCAAAGCAGTTGTGCGTTGCTTTTGCAGAGGGAAAGTGCAGTTTTGAACCTTACGGGGTTTCGCAGTCGTCATTTTATTTGAACCAAACTAGATTTGCACGATTAGTATAGTACAACCTGCACAAGTACGCAATTCATGTTTTTATAATTTGCTAAACTTTTCGGCTATGCTGTTGGCGCTTAATCTTCTCCAAACCTTTTTGCGGATTGATAAAAAGCATAGCCAGCACCCTACTGGCTGAGAAGTTGATTAGGATA
>DKKK01000105.1 GCA_002455215.1 Anaerolineales bacterium UBA6668
ATTGCCCCCGCACTAACCACCTTCCATCTCCTATCTCCCGTATCCCGTCTTCCATCTCCCGTATCCCATCTCCCATCTTCCACATCTCACTTCCCGCATCCCATTCTACCCTTGTGGTATAATCTGCCCGTTTGCCAACTTGCATGACTTTGATATTCGACACGGGTGATATTCGGCACACGTGCCAAATANNAAATTCAACCTTTCAAGGAGCAATTTCGTTATGAAACCCCGTGCTGTGCAATGGTCTTTCATTGCCATTCTTTTACTTCTTATTATCACTGGCTATATCAGCATATTCCCTTCCATTAAAATAGGTGGGTGGGAAAAGTTATTCCCCATCCGGCAAGGCTTGGATTTGCAAGGGGGGCTACAAGTGCTGATGGAATCTGATGTGGCAGACCCCAGCGCCGTCACACGTGAATCAATGGACAAAGCGAAGCAAATTATCGAGTCGCGCGTAAATGCACTTGGTGTTACCGAGCCGGTTGTTCAGTTACAAGGAAATAACCGCATTTCGGTTGAACTACCTGGAATTTCAAATGTAGACGAAGCCATCGCGCTGGTAAAGCAAACCGCCTTGCTAGAGTTTGTAAGTGTAGGTAGACAAAATATCCCGGCAGGAGCGCCGATCCAGACTACGCAAAACACAGGGGCAACCCAACTCGCAGATGGTACCTATGTAGACCGCAATGGACAAAAACTTAACGGGGCTGTCTATACCACTGAGCTAACCGGTGCTGACCTAAAAACGGCAGGTGTGATTAGTACCCAACTGGGTAAGCCCGAAATTCAATTAATCTTTACCGATGAAGGCGCTGAGAAATTTGCGCGGGTAACTGCCGCGAATGTCGGTAATTCGTTGGCGATTGTGCTGGATGGGGTTGTGCTTACTTCTCCAACCGTACAAAATGCCATCCCCAATGGGCAGGCTGTCATAAACGGCACATTTACACCTGAAGAAGCTAACCAATTGGCATTAGCCTTACGCTTTGGCTCTTTGCCAATCCCGCTTAAGGTGGTGAACAGCCGTACCGTGGGCGCTACGCTCGGGCAAGATAGTGTAGACAGGAGTCTCCTGGCTGGGATTATTGGCTTTGCTACAGTCGGTTTATTTATGATGTTGTACTACCGTTTGCCGGGCGTGGTTGCAGTGCTTGCTTTGTTGGTGTATGCCGCTGTATCCTTTGCCTTGTTCAAGCTCATTCCCATCACTTTGACCCTACCCGGCATTGCTGGTTTCATCCTGTCGCTGGGAGTGGCTGTAGATGGCAATATTCTCATCTTTGAGCGGATGAAGGAAGAATTGCGCAATGGCAGAAGTTTGCGTGATGCTGTAGATACCGGTTTTCGCCGAGCATGGGATTCAATCCGCGATTCGAATGTCTCTTCTCTCATCACTTGTACCATTCTGTTTATTTTTGGTAGCGCTTTTGGCGCCAGCATCGTAAAAGGCTTTGCTCTGACATTGGCGGTCGGCGTGTTGGTCGGGTTGTTTACCAGCATCTTCGTTACGCGCACATTTTTACATGTGTTTGTAGACCGCATCAACTTTCAAAAGAACCATTCGTGGTTTGGCTTATAAAAAAGGTAGGCAGATATGTTCGATTTTCTTGGAAAACGCAAGTGGTTTTTTCTGTTTTCATCGCTCATTATTATCCCCGGCATCATTCTGATGTTTGTTTTTGGGCTACGATTGGGAATTGACTTCACCGGTGGTACCCGTCTAGAAGTGAAGCTACCTGACGCGCAGTTGACTACCGCCAAGGTGGAAAATGTGGTGCGCGAGTATGGTTTTCAAAGTGTGTTGGTTCAACTCACCGAAGATAATGTGGCAATTATTCGCACACAAGCCATGACTGACCCGCAAAAGGTGGAAGTGGTGAGTGCGCTTGGAAAGGCTTTTGCAACCGAGCCGCAAATCATGCTGTTCGACAGTGTGGGACCTACCGTTGGGCGAGAAATTGCCTTGCGGGCAGTGGGAGCAGTAGCGATTGCCGCCATAGCCATTGCACTTTATATCATTTTCGCCTTCCGCAAGGTTTCCAATCCGGTACGTTATGGCTTGTCGGCAGTTGCCGCATTGATTCACGACGTACTGGTGGTGCTGAGTTTTGCGGCTATTACCGGTCGTCTCTTCCATTGGGAAGTGGATGCCTTATTCGTGACTGCGGCATTGACGGTGGTTGGCTTCTCAGTTCACGATACGATTGTTAACTTTGACCGTATCCGCGAGAACTTACTCTACGACCGCCGCAGTGACTTTGAAGTGGTTGCCAATCGTTCTGTGTTGCAATCACTCACTCGTTCCATTAATACGCAACTGACCGCCGTATTGGCGTTACTGGCAGTTGTGCTATTTGGTGGCGACACTTTGCGCACCTTTACCATGACCATGATGGTCGGTTTGCTGAGCGGCACCTACTCATCCATTTGTATCGCCGTACCCTTATTGGTTGTGTGGGAAAAGAATGAGTGGGGGAGCATCTTTGGAAAAAAGAAAGTGAGCTAAGTGGCAGGTTCGTGGGAGTAAGTGAGCCTTTTCCATTGGCAAGATGCAAAATTTAAGAGAATGTTCCTGTTCGTGGGTGGGGTACAGACTTACCCACGAACAGGGGACTATCTGTATCTTCGACACGGATGAAAATAGCGTACAGGAAGTGTGTGCGATTTCCCTATCAAAAATTGCAATTTGATATTCTACCCATCTGAACTCAGGGTGCAGTTCAGTTTTTCGGAGAATGCGAATCGA
>DKKK01000136.1:0-21783 GCA_002455215.1 Anaerolineales bacterium UBA6668
GGTGTTATCACCGAAATCACGGCGTAATTTTCATCGCCAGTAGGATAATCTCATGGCTAGTAAATCAAAAGACATTCGTCCAGTAACCATCTTGGCTTGCACCGAGTGTCGTGAACGTAATTACGTGACCGAGAAGAATCGCCGCAACGATCCGGGACGTTTAGAACTGAAAAAGTATTGCCCACGTTGCCGCAAGCATATCGTTCACCGCGAAACCAAGTAATCCAGTGGTGGCTATCTTTTGCAAGATAGCCACATTTAGGGGTATAGCTCAATAGGTAGAGTTCTCGTCTCCAAAACGAGCGGTTGTGGGTTCGAGTCCTACTGCCCCTGCCAAACCGAATGGGCGGGTTTTTAACTCGCTCTTTCTGGCATTAATTTCAATAGTTCGTGTATATTATTGCACCCCAACAAAAAATCCCTTCTGTTAGGATCGTGTAATGATGTTCGGCACACATGAAAACGGTGCTTTACCTACCAAGAAAAGCCCGCAATTCAGAAGCCGCCGAATATAGCACAAATCGCAAGGCAAGACGAGTGACAATACTGGGTTACTTTGGCTTGCCTACAAGCACGTAATTGATTAGGACACATCAATGAGCACATTTTTATCTACCTATTGGACTTGGCTTCTCCTTGCATTGGTAATTGCAGGTATTGCGGCTTTGGCTTATGTGTATCGTGAGCCCATTTTGGCGTATGCCCGTGAATCAAAGTCTGAGTTGTACAAGGTGGTTTGGCCCACTCGCAAAGAAGCCTTTCAACTCACCATTATTGTGCTAATTACAGTGATACTGTCCGCTATCTTGCTCGGTTTGGCAGATTTTCTCTACGAGAAATTGTTTGGCCTTATTTTTGGCTAAGTAAAAAAGATTCTCAATTGGTAATCATTTGCTAACAACCACATCGTTTCATTTTACTTCGCATACGAGTATTCAGGAGCCACTATATGGCAAATAAGTTAGACGCAGAAAACCCACAAGGAAAAAGGGCAAATGTTGAATTTAAAGTTCAATTCAATGATGATTTGGACAAAAGCCCCTCGCTTGCGGACCGTCTGGCTTCTATCCAGGCTTCCCCTGCACCGGTTGCGGTTCACGCAGATAGTGCAGATCCAAGCACCCCAAGCGAAGACTTAGATACCAACAAGCCCCAGTGGTACGTAGTGCATTGTTATTCTGGCTATGAAAACAAGGTCAAACACAACCTTGAACAGCGCATAGATACAATGGGCATGCAAGGGCTCATCTTGGATATTGTGGTGCCTACCGAAGAAGAAATTGAAGTGAAAGAAGGTCGGCGCCGTACGGTTGAAAGACGTGTTTTTCCGGGATATATCTTGGTGCAATTAATCTTGACCGAAGACTCTTGGTTTGTTGTGCGCAATACCCCCGGCGTAACTGGTTTTGTGGGTATGGGCAACACCCCAACACCGCTTCCGCAGAAAGAAGTCAATATGATTATCAATCGCATGGAAGCTGAAGCCCCACGAGTAAAAGTCACCTTTAAGCAAGGACAACGGGTGCGCATTATTGACGGTCCATTCAACGATTTTGTAGGCATTGTCTCCGAAATTGATACGGAACGAACCAAAGTGCGCGTGATGGTTTCATTCTTTGGACGGGAAACGCCCATCGAATTGGATTTCTTGCAGGTGGAAAAAGTATAATCATTGTTCGCTAACAGTTTGTCGATTGGCAAACTGAAACTTGCGTAAATTTCGCAAAAAATTCCGAGGCAAAAATGGCTAAGAAACTAAAAAAAGTAGTACGTTTGCAATTGGTTGGTGGTAAAGCCACACCAGCCCCGCCCGTGGGACCTATCCTAGCCCCACAAGGTGTCAACCTGATGGCTTTTGTAAAAGAATACAATGCACGCACTCAGTCGCGTACCGGCGAAGTTGTCCCAGTGGATATTTCCATTTACACAGACAACTCCTTCACGTTAGCCTTGCGCACCGCGCCTGCATCCGTCTTGATTCGCAAAGCCGCTGGCTTGGATAAAGGCTCTGCCGCCCCCAACAAGGACAAGAAGGGTGTGCTGACCAAAGAACAAGTTCGACAAATTGCCGAAACCAAGATGACCGACCTTAACGCCATTGACATTGAAGGCGCGATGCAAATGATTGAAGGCACCGCACGCTCAATGGGCGTTACTATCAAGGAATAAAAATTAACCTATATGTGGGAGAGTGTTTACTCGCCAAAATGAGTTTCGCCTAGCGACCCATTCACCACAGGAGAAAATAAAATGTCTCACGGAAAGAAATATCAAGCAGTTGCCGCCAAAGTAGACCGGCTCAAAACATATTCTGCACACGATGCAATCAAGTTGGTAAAGGATACCGCCTACGCCAAATTTGATGGCACTGTAGAAGTTCACATTCGCACAGGTTTAGACCCGCGCCAAGCAGACCAGCAAATCCGCGCCTCGGTAGTGTTGCCGCATGGGCTGGGAAAAACCGTTCGAGTGTTAGTGTTTGCAGAAGGTGAAGGCGCACGCATTGCCCAAGAAGAAGGGGCAGACTATGTGGCAGATGATGCCATGATTAAGAAAATCACCGAAGGGTGGACCGATTTCGATGTTACTGTCGCTACCCCAGATATGATGGGTAAAGTCGGTCGGTTGGGTAAAGTGTTGGGTCCACGTGGCTTGATGCCTAGCCCAAAGAGTGGTACAGTTGTGCCCGCTCAAGACTTACCCAAAGTCATTCGTGAAGCCAAAGCCGGGCGTGTTGAGTTTCGCTTGGACAAAACCGCCAATATCCACGTTCCAATTGGCAAAGTATCCTTTAGTGAAGTCGCTTTGCAAGAAAACCTCGCCGCATTCTTGGATGCTGTCAACCGCGCCAAGCCATCTGCCGCCAAAGGAAACTACTTGCGCCGCGCCACCATCACCTCTACGATGGGACCCGGCATTCGTGTGGATGCTTTCACTGTCAAGAGCAAGGAATAAGCACGCCATTGGGTGTGGCGAATCCCACCCACAATTTTATAGACGGTTGCAGTACTTGCCCGCAGACAGCAGGTTTTCCGATTGGAAGTAAACCCTGCCGAGGACATGGACTCATTCTCTAGCAGTAAAACCTTTCAAGCGTTGAATTTTCAGCGTTTTGTGGTTGTTGTATGTCAATGAGCCTTTGTTTCTTCGGATTACCGAAAACGCAAAGGCTTTTTTATCGTCAAAAATTTTCCCCGCACCATTCAATCGGGGAAAGGAGTGTAACATTGCCCATCTCAAAGAATCGTAAAGAAGAATTGGTGGCGGAGTACATTGAACTGATTAAGAACTCAGAAGCTATGGTGATCACTGAAAACCGTGGGCTTTCTGTAGCGGACATCGGCGCGGTGCGCAAGCGTGTACGCGATGCAAAAGGTTCATTTCACGTTACCAAGAACACACTGGCAAGCATTGCACTTGAACGCACAGGCAACCCTGCCCCAGCCGAGCTTCTGCAAGGCGCAACCGCTATCGGTTTTACCGGTGCGAGTGTCGCAGAAGTTAGCAAAGCATTGGATGCCTTTGCCAAGGAAAATGATAAGCTAGTTGTGAAAGGCGCAATCGTTGGCGGCAAAGTAGTGAATGCAAAGGATGTAAAATCCTTGGCAGACCTACCCCCCCTGCCGGTTTTACGCGCTCAGTTGCTCGGCTTGCTTAACACCCCGGCGAGTAGCTTGGCTGGTGTGGTAGCAAGCGGCGTACGCCAAGTTGTCAATGTTGTCAACGCGTATTCCGAAAAGGAAGCCTAACATGCTTCACCATTCTCAAAATTTTCAAACTTGTAATTTTGCCTATCTAAAAGGAGTTATCTAAAATGGCCGATCTAAATAAACTTGTTGCTGATTTGAGCGAACTGACCTTGTTGGAAGCTTCCCAACTGGTCAAGTTGTTGGAAGAAAAGTGGGGCGTAAGTGCCGCCGCACCAGTTGCCGCAGTTGCCGCTGGACCAGTTGCCGCCGCCGCGCCAGCCGCTGTGGTCGAAGAACAAACCGAATTCAACGTTGTTCTCGTTGAGCATGGTGCCAACAAAATCAACGTAATTAAGGTAATCCGCGAATTGACCAGCCTCGGCTTGAAGGAAGCCAAGGAAATGGCTGAAACCGCAAACGCCACCGTTTTGACCGCTGTGAGCAAGGAAGTTTCTTCCGAAGCCAAGAAGAAGTTGGAAGACGTCGGCGCTGTGGTCAAGGTTCAGTAATTTCTGACTTAAACCCTTTTTAAAAATCGCCCATTGGTAAGCCAATGGGCGATTTGCTTTAATAGCAAACTTACTAAGATAACAAAAAACGCACAAACAATTGTGCGTTTTGGTTCGACAGGTAAAAATGTCTTTACAAGTGACAAGACTACCTTGGGTATATATGTCGGATATCGAGTTGCACTTTTTTCTTATGGGTAAAAGCGCAATTTCTATTCGTGTTGAAAATCGTTTCTAGGCAATTACACCGGAGGTCGCAATTGCCGCCACCAATAAAATAATACCAATTAGGAAAATTGCCGCCAAGAGTAAAACCAAACCAATAGGTAGCTTAACCCCTTTCTTCTTAGCAGGTTTTTGTGGTTGGGTGCTAGGCTTTAAGCCACGTATGGGGCGGGGGGCAGATACCACTGTGGGGGCAGTGTGGCTAATGGGAATTGCCGCTTGGGCAAGGGTGGTATCTTTAACGACAATGGGCGTGCCAGTTTCTTCGGCAAGCGGCGCTGTTTGCTTGGGCTTGAGCAACCCTTGCAGTTTTTGTCGCAGTTGACTGCCAATTTGTGTAGTTTTGCTATCGGGCGTGGGCGTGACAGGTGCGGGGACAGATTTGGCTACTGTGTGATTAATTACCGGAGCAGGAAAAACCCCGCTTTGTTGAGCCAACTCTCTTTGTACGGCTTTCATACCTAAAGTTTCCGGCTTGATAGGCAACATTCGTTGTGAATTTGCAACGCCGCCATTGATATGAAATTCCTGTGCGGCAACCTGTGGAAAGGCAGGGGCACCGTTTTGTGGGGCATTCGCTGGGGAGGGCGCCGGTACAACCCAACGTCCACTTTGCGAAAGGTTAGGACGCTGTTGTTGGGTTGTGGTCTGGTTAGATGCTTGCCATTGCGTATTGATAGGAGCAAATCCACCCGTAGAAGATAACTGATTTAGCTGGGGTTGTTCGTAGAAACCTGATGAAGTTTGCGCACTGGGGGATTGGGAAAAACCATACAGGGGGGTGGGTACTGCTGGGTAAGATTGTCCCGTACCGGAAACATTCTCAGCTCCGCCATAGCCGTTATACCCCACACTGCCCGATGATGAATTGCCGCCTCCTAAGGTGCGGTAGGGGAGCATTTCACTTTGGGAAGTTGGTTGGGATTGTGGGCGCTTGGGGGGCATACGGTGCTTGCTGGCTTCCTGTACCCACGGGTCGCCCGGCGCCAAAAAGCGGGCACGTCGAATAGCATCCGCACGTTCGCGCGGATTTGCCGCCAAATCGGCAAGCCACTTCCAAGCGAGCAAAACGCCGGGTCTTTTTTGTACAAAGTCACGCAACCCGTCTCGTGCGCCGTCAATGTCGCCAGCTTCTGCACGCATGATGAGTTGTCGAAGATCGTCTGTTGAAGGATACATAGATATTATTCCATTTATACTTGGCGCACAAAAAATTACCGTTTTTTCTTAATCAAAAGGCGTAATCTTGAACTGCGCCAAATAAGGTACTACTTTACTTTACGTATATTATACTGATTCGTCAAGTAGCTTAAAAGCAATTCTTATCTAGCACTTATTTTTGTTCCATACGATTACCCTACGATTACCCTACGCTCTGAAAGTTCCCATGAAATTTAGTACTTGCCTACCATCCGTAAATGATAACGTTATTATGCAGAGAGTGGATTATCACGATAGTTCCAGTCAGTGAAGCGAGCATTCAATACAGTTAAGCAGGTGCAAAAAATAATTCTTAACTGCATCGTCTTGTTTAAACCGATTGGGCAGGGATTTGTTCATTCATTTCAACGTTTTCTGCGTGCTTTGTCTCGCACTATTTTGCGAGCGATGCACCCGAACCGGGCGCATCGCTCGCTGATGAAAACACAGCTAGGGAAGCGCTCGTGCTCAGTGCATCAACTCGCTGAGTATAAGCCGATTGCCCCTTGCGCACAATGACCTTTTGGTGGAAAATATCGCGGCAATTCTCAAGACGATGAAAAAATTTCTTTTCCCCTATCAATGGACTTTGGACACGCGTGAAAATTGCACTTTTCCCCATCATCACAAAAAGGCGCTAGCCTGAATTGCCCAATGTAGGCACTGCCGGATCATCCAAACAGCCCGGCAGATGCAACCGATTTTCCCCCCTTCAATATGTTCAACCGTTTCTCAATTCAGCCTACCAATGACCCGCAAGAAATTTCGTACCAACAGCGGAGCAATTTCTTTCACCTATATTTTGATATGTCTTGGTTCGGTGTGTTAAATGCCAGTGCAATGGGTTTTGTCGCAGTGTATGTGACTCGGGTGGGGGCTAGCGGTTTTCAGCTGGGGCTACTCAATGCGCTCCCTTCGCTTGTGGCATTGGTAATGGCATTGCCTTTGGGGCGCTGGATGACAAACAAGCCAATTAGACCAGTGGTGCTTGCTTCGGCAGTGCTGTATCGTGCGTTTTACCTACTGTGGGTGATTTTTCCCTTATGGGTTACTCAACCACAATTGCGCATTGATTGTTTGCTGGTGACAACTTTTTTGATGAGCTTTCCGGGAACAGCGTTGTCCATTGCGTTTAATAACCTGTTCGCCGCAACAGTTACCGGGCACTTTCGCCCGCACGTTGTTGGAGTACGGCAAGCTCTGTTCGCTGTTTTTTCCGTTCTGACAGCATTGCTTTGCGGCTTCTTGCTCAATCAACTGCCTTTTGATAGCGGATATTTTTGGGTGTTTTTCATTGGGCTTATCGGGGCTGTGGCAAGCACCATTCATTTGTATTTTATCCATCCGGAAGAAGAAATAGCCCCCACCCGTAGTCCGGTTCAGCTTTTACGCGATTGGGCACAGCCCGGTTTGCTTCAACCGTGGAATGGCATACGCCGTGGCTTGGCAATCCGCAGTTTTACAAGAGGCGTAACGCTTCGTTCTATTCTAAACCCAAGCATCTTACGTGGGGAATTTGGCGTTTTATTGGTGATGATTTTCGCCTTCCATTTCGCCCAGTTTATGGGGGGACCACTTTTTCCGCTATGGACAGTGAATGAATTGCATCTTAAAGATTTAACTATCAGCTATGCCAATGGACTATTTTTTACTGCGTTAGCGTTTGCATCTTTGTGGCTAGCGCCGATTTCGCGGCGGTTGGGCAATGCAGGCGCATTTGCCATTGGTGCAGTCAGCATGGCGGTTTACCCTTTCTTGCTGAGCGTTGCTACAGGAGCGGGCATGGTGCTATTTGCCAATGTGGTGGCGGGAGTCAGCTGGGCAATTACAGGTGGGGCATTGGGTAATTTTGTGTTGGAGCGCATCCCAAACGAGAATCGCGCCACTCACCTAGCTTGGCAAAACATTGCCCTACATAGCGCGATTCTGTGTAGCTCACTCTTTGCTCCGTGGTTGGCAGAGCAATTCGGATTGAAGTTTGCTTTGGAAGTGACGGCTCTGGCACGCTTTTTTAGCGGGGTTTTGGTGTTACTGTTGATTCGGGGACAAAGAAAAAATTCATCAAAACACCACAAAGCCTAGCATACTCAGCACGGATAGGGCTGGCTCGGCTTGCAATGACCGGCATTTTGGGGCGGGCAATCATAACCGCAAGGCGAGAAGGCTAGTGCCGAAAGTGCCTGACACCAGTCGTTACCATTGCCATTCCCAGCCGGTTGGCGGTGGCAATGCTTTGTTCATCACGCATACTGCCGCCCGGTTGGACAATGGCAGTAATGCCGTATTCTCCCGCCGCTTCAACTGAGTCGGGGAAAGGGAAGAAGGCATCAGAAGCCATCACTGCCCCATGTGCCTGCTCCTGAGCGCGTTTTCCGGCAATATGTACACAATCTACACGGTTGGGTTGCCCTCCACCAATGCCAACGGTGGTTGCGCCGCCATCTATTGGGCGGGCGAATACAATTGCATTGGATTTTACATGCTGGCAAGCCAGCCAAGCAAAGCGTAACGCATCCCATTCGGCGGGGGTTGGCTGGCGTTCTGTCACCACTTGCCAATTGGCATCCAGCGGGTCACCAACATCAAGCGACTGCACCAGCAGACCACTTTGCACCGAGCGCATTTCAAGCGGTTGCCCGTTGGATGGGTAGGGTATTTCGAGCAAACGTAGATTTTCCTTCTTTGCCAATATCTCCCGTGCTTGTGGGGTAAAGGACGGCGCGGCGATACATTCTACAAATAACTTACCCAAAGCAGTCGCCGTTTCAGCGTCAAAGGGGCGGTTGACAGCAATGACACCCCCAAAAGCGCTGACCGGGTCACAAGCAAGCGCGTGCTGATAGGCAGTGACGAGGTTGTGGGCGCTGGCAATGCCACAAGGCGAAAGGTGCTTGACAATCACAATGCTTGGCGCAGAAAAACTCAACACACCGCGCCATGCCGCGTCCAAGTCCAAAATATTGTTGTAGCTCAGCGCCTTCCCTTGTAGCAAGTGCCCGCCAAGTGGACCTTGCCCGGCTTGCCAGCCATACAAAGTGGCAGATTGGTGGGGGTTTTCGCCATAACGCAAATTTTGGATAGGGTAAGCAGTGAGTTGGAGTGCGCCATTACTTGCGCCAAAATAACTGGCTATGGCAGAGTCGTATTGTGCAGTGTGGGCAAAACCCTTCACAGCCAGCAGTTTGCGTGTTGCGGGGGATGTTTGTCCGTTGGCTTGCAGTTCAGCCAATACAGGGGCGTAATCATTCGGGTCGGTGAGTAGAGTGACGCGTTCGTGATTTTTGGCGGCGGCACGAATCAGCGTAACCCCACCAATATCAATATTTTCGATAGCATCTGCCTCGGCAACGGCTGGGTCAGCCGTCACCTTTTGGAAAGGATACAAATTGACGGCGACCAAGTCAATCATGTGCCAGCCTTGTCGAGCCAAATCAACTTGGTCACTGGGGATAGTACGTGCCAATAAGCCAGCGTGAATGGCAGGATGTAGGGTTTTCACCCGCCCGCCCAATACTTCTGGGCTGGCGGTATAATCGGCAACTTCCGTAACCGGTAAGCCAACTTGGCTAATTGCCTTGGCAGTGCCGCCCGAAGCCAGCAGTTGCCAGCCAAGCTGGTGCAGTTCGTGGGCAAGGGCTACCAAGCCGGTTTTGTCAGAAAGAGAGAGTAGGGCAATGGGCATGATGATGTGTTCGTTTTGAGAATAGCGAGTTGTGTTTTTTCTTAAGAATACAAGTGCAATTGACTTTCACACATGCAGAAAATAAATAGATTTGATTAATTGCCGGTGATATCGCCCCCGACATTGGGGTCTTCACCCGCACAGCGGAAGCCTACATCAAAATAGCGGGAGCCGGGACCAAAACCACCACGCGTAATTAGGCGTGTGGAAGTAGCCGCCGCCCCAAACCCGCCGCCCCGAATGGTTTTCATACTACCCCCACGCGGTCCGGTGGGGTTTTCGTTTGGTGATGTTTGATAATAGCTAAACTCGTACCAATCATCAACCCACTCGCGTAAATTGCCAGCAAGGTCAAAGACGCCAAATTTGGTTTTGTCGCGTTCATAAGAGCCGACTGGCGCAGGGTTGCCCACACAATCGGTATAATTGGTGTCTTCACAGGAAATTGAGTCACTGCCCCATGGGTACAAATTCCCAGTGCCTACCCGCCCTGCTTTTTCCCACTGGGCTTCTGATGGTAGGGTGAGCCCCCGCCAATCGCAATAAAACGCGGCGCCGTACCAAGTGACATTGTTAACCGGGTAATCTTCAGCATAATCGAAAATTTCTACCCCGTCCTTGCCAACCGTGCCGTAAGCTCGCCACAAGTCAATGATACGTGTGTATTCAAAGTTGATGCTTTGCGAATTTGCAGTGAACTTATCCCAATTTTCGTTGAGAAAAACCGCATATTGCCCAATGGTTACTTCATATTTGTCAATATAGTAATCATCTAATGTGACATTATGCTCCGCCTTTTCGTCACCATCACCTTCGTCACTCCCCATTGTAAATTTTCCGGCTGGGATGAGTACCATCTCATGCCCGGCAATATCTACTAACAAAGGGGAATGACCGGCTGGGGTGGCAGTGGCAGGCACTTTGGTGGGGCGCGGCGTGTTGCTTGGTTTTGGGGTGAGTGTAGGCGTATCGGTAGGCAGGGCGGTTTCTGTTGGCAAAGGTGTTGCGCTTGGCAGGGGGGTGGCAGAAGGAAAATAAGCCATGACCGCTGGGTTGCCATTATTGATAAGGGCGCTCATCCAAGCGAACCCCGCTCCAAAAGCGAAACAGCCCAGCACAAATACCGCAATTCCAATCAATGGCATAAACAGGCGAGACCGTTTCCGGCTCTTTGGGGCATCCAAACTGGACGTTTCCGTACGGATAGCTGGCGTATCGGTTTCAACCGACTCATTTTGTTGTGTTTGTATTTCTTCTGACATAATAAACCATCCCCGTTTTATTTTCGGCACAGTTTACATTCGACACACTAGCCCAATAGAAACTGTGTTGCGTTTTTTTATATTCAGCACGGTTCAGCCATACCGCAACCACATGCGTCTTTTTCCGTAGGGAAAAACCACCATTTTCATCCGTGTCGAATATCGTGTGCTTGTAAAACAAAAGCTCCGTATTGGCACAGAGCTTTTGTTTGCAAAATTGCTGTACAAAAATACGTGTGCAATTTTAATGCTTTCCCAACCATCTTGCAAGTATTTTATGGCCACTTTCCGCCAAAATTGCGGCAATCACCGCTTTTAGCAGGTCAAATGCAATAAAAGGGGCAACACCTACTGTAATTGCTTCTGCTAAGCTGAAATTTAGGCTGATTTTTAGCCACAAAGACCCCAATAGGTAGATTGGCACAACGCCGGCAATTCCGGCAACCCAGCGAAGCCAAGCAGAGCGTGTCATGCCTTGCTCTGCCAACCACCCCGTCAGCCAAGCGCCCGCAATAAAGCCAATCAAATACCCGGCAGTTGGGCGCAAAAATACAGCCAAGCCACCTAGCCCACCTGCCGCCACTGGCATCCCACTGGCAATCATTAGGCAATAAGCGATTTGGCTTGCCGCACCTGCACGAGCGCCCAGTGCCAAGCCGCTCAAAAGTACAGCCAACACTTGCAATGTGAAGGGTACCGGCTCGGTAAAGACAGTGATTTGCGCCCCGATGGCAGTTAGCAATGCGAAGGTCAGGATGGCAATTGCATTGCGCCACAATGCGTTATCAGTTTTATTGAGATATGTCGTTAACAAGAGTATTCTCCTAAAGGTAAAGGAATCATTGAGAAGCGAAACAACGATAAACATAACCCCCAAATCTGGCGAGTGTTGCGCCCCCGATACCCAAGTTTTATTCGCTACGGTTTCTATCCAACCTGCCTGAAGCGTGTCGAATATCGAATTGCACACCGATTTTTAATAGAAAAAACGCGATTTTCATGTGTATAGAAGGTAAAATGTTCGGTGTGCTTGCATGCTTGCATTTCTCCCTTTCAAATTCTGCCTTGTGCCTTTATAATCGTACCGCTATGAATGAACCAAACCGACCTGTTGTATCACCTGACCTATATACCGAAGAATACTTCCGCAATGCGTGCGAAGGTTTTGACGAATTTAACGAAAGTGAAGGCGACCGACTCTCGCGCCGATTGAACGCTTCGTTTGCACTGGCAGAAATCCGCCCGGGCATGCGCGTACTCGATGTCGGCTGTGGACGGGGCGAAATTTTGCGCCACTGTGCCCGACTAGGCGCGGATGCATTTGGGATAGATTATGCTCCTGTGGCGGTTTCGATGAGCCAGCAAGTGGTGGCGCAAAGTAAAGACAGCACCCCAACAGATGTGCAGACAGGCAAAATTGGGGTGGGGCAAGCAGATGCCAAGCATTTGCCGTTTCCTTCCGCCTACTTTGACCGTGTACTCTTATTCGATGTCGTGGAACACCTGTACCCGTGGGAATTGGCACTTTGCATGAAGGAAATTCATCGCGTGCTAAAACCCGGTGGCATGTTTGTCGTGCATACCGCCCCCAATGTGTGGTACGATCGCTACGCCTACCCATTTGTGCGCGCCTTCCGCCGCGTGCTTGGACAAGGTGACCGCTACCCAGCCAACCCCCGCCAGTTCTTGGTCGAACACAACTCGCATGTGCATGTGAACGAGCAAAGCGGTTTGGGCTTGTGGCGCACTTTACGCAAAGCCGGTTTTTCGGCGCGAGTCTGGCTGGACAGCCCGCCGCAAAATCGGCGAGAATCCGGTGTACTCTCTGCCATGCGCTACGTGTTTTTCAGAATACCGCCGTTCCGCTGGTTCTTTGAACGTGAAGTGTTCGCTGTGGCTGAGAAACCCGCCCGATAGTGGCTCAAGAGCAAGTGAAAATGAGCATACAATATGGCATTTATCACTGATGTTTCAACTACTACCACCCGCCCTATAGCACAGCCAAGCCTGTTTGCTGTCCATGCCTAGTAAAGACCCCCGCCGCGTTGACCAACTTTCGATTGCCGAGCTGGAAGAAGCCTTGCGCATTCGCAAGCATGAAGCCCGCGAAGAGCGTTTGCGCCAATACCGCGAAAGTGGTCGTGCCAGCCAAGCCGAGTTATACCCCGAAACACCGATACCTTCCACAGCGATTGCCCGCCCAATTAGCCGAAGAAAACAATGGACGAATGGCTTTTTGCTGTTGGTGGAAGTGCTGGCTGTCTTTGGGCTAATTTTTTTGGGCTATCGCCTATTCGAAAATTGGCGCTCGCTCAATAGCGAAGCTAGCGCCCTACAAGCCAGCCAAGCGCAGATAACCCCCGAACAGGGCAATACGCTGACCGCCGAAGCGACTGCTGTCATTGGGGCGGTTGTTCTGCCGGGCGGTCACACGCCCCCCAATAATCCAGGGGGCGCACAATTTAACTTAGCCGAAATTCCCGAACATTTACGCCCCTTGGTTGAAAACAATCCGGTTATGCAATTGCCCACACCGACAGCCGCACCCCAGCACGCGCTTCGGATTGTGATTCCATCCATCAATGTGGATGCGCCCATTGTGCAGGGCAGTGATTGGGAAGCCATGCGCATGGGCGTAGGGCAGGTGCTGGGTACAGCCAACCCTGGCGAAAATGGTAACATGGTACTTTCGGCACACAATGATATTTTTGGCGAGATTTTCCGCGAATTAGACCGCTTGCAACCCGGCGATACTTTCACTGTGCACACGCGCAAGGAGATTTACACTTATCGCATTACTGGTACGCAGGTGGTTGAGCCGACCGCGGTTCATGTAATGGCTTCAACCATTAACGCCACCGCCACCCTTATTAGCTGTTACCCCTATTTGGTAGATACCCAACGCATAGTCGTGTTTGCTGAGTTGGTCAGCGCCCCCTAATTTATGTTGATGTTTGCGAAAAAGCGCATCCGAATTGTATATTCAACCCGGGTCGGAATGGTACGTTTTTTCTTATGGGGAAAAACGCAATTTCCATCCGTGATAAATCTCTTAAAAACCGATGGCATTTGTTTATTGGTCTTGCTCGCATTACCGTGGTTGTTCTTTTGGCAAACTTGGCTTCCCCTAGGTCAACCCCAACTCGCCTTTGAAGACGGCGACTTCCATGAGCAGATGTACCCGAATCGCGTGTTTACGGCGAGCCAGTACCACTATTTTCGGCTTCCCATGTGGGATGAGCAGGTTTATGCCGGTTTTTCGGCGGTGGGTGAGCCACAACACGCTATATTTTACCCGCCGGGCTGGTGGCTGGCGCTTTTCCCCCCACCATTTCCGGTCCAAGCTTTACAGACGGAAGTGCTTTTGCATTTGGGCTGGGCGGGCATTGGCATGTACTATTTGCTCAAAAAGCTGACCGGGCAACGAAGCGCCGCTTTGTTTGGTGGGTTAGTCTGGAATGGTTCGGGTTTACTCAATAGTTATCCGATGTTGCAAGTGCAAATTTTGGAAGCGCAAG
This sequence comes from Anaerolineales bacterium UBA6668, assembly GCA_002455215.1. Taxonomy (GTDB): domain Bacteria; phylum Chloroflexota; class Anaerolineae; order Anaerolineales; family UBA6668; genus UBA6668. Next base: position 14,086 of record DKKK01000136.1, read on the forward strand.
TGTGGCTTCCGTTTATTTGGTTGTGCTTGCTCTATGCTCACCAACGTAGCCATTGGCGCTATGCGGTTTGGGCAGGCGTGCTGTGGGGCGTGAGTATTTTGGCGGGACATCCCCAAACCAGTGCCTATATCGCCATTGCGGCGGTGGCGCTATTGCTTTCGCAGGCTTTGCAAAAGCCCTTTGTGAGTTTGCGGAATTTACTATTGTTTGTTATTTTTGGCGTTGGGGTGGGTGCTGTGCAATGGCTTGCCACCTACCAATTGCTCAAAAGCTCAGCCCGCCCGCTCTATTCGTACCTTGAGCTTGCAGGTGGGTTTCGATGGTATCAACTAAGTAATTTTATTGTACCGAATGAGCCGGAATGGAATTATCTGTACATTGGTTTGGTGGCTTTGACAATGGTGGCGTGGGCTTTGGTTAAGCAATGGCGCAAGGTGGGGCTTTGGCTGGGGTTGGCAATGTTTGCATTGTTGTTATCTATGGGGGGGAACGCGCCGCTCTTTCCGCTGTTGTACGCCCTTTTGGGGCGTTTGTATATTTTTCGCCACCAAGAGAGCATTGTTTTGGTGACGGTGGCTTGTTTGGCAGTGCTGGCGGGTTTAGGTTTTTCGGCTTTGCGCTCTGCCTTGCCTGCTAAGTATGCCCTACCTGTGCTGATACTTTTACTCGCTTTGCAATTGCCAGATACCTACCGCGCCCGCGGCAATATTTTGCAAGTACGACCTGCTGGTGGCTTTTTTCAAAAGACAGCGGTTCAACAGGTGTTGGCAGGCATTCCCTATGACGGGCGAGTGAGTAGTGAAAACTCCCTGCAGGGCAAGGGCAATGCAGGCAAGGTTTTTGGCTTCCGCGATATTAATGGCATTTCGCCGCTGTTACCGGCAAATATTGAAAAAATGTGGCAAGTCTGGGATGAGACGCGCGTTTTTCAGTTGCTTGACGTGCAGTTTCTCATCACCCCGCGTACACTTTCCCATGCCGGTTTGTTGCTGGTACACCATGACCCGCAAAATCAGTTAAATCTGTATCAGGTCTTTTTGGGGAGTAGCCCGGCTTGGATTGTGCATGATGCGCAACTCGCACCGGATGGTGATACAGCCATGCAGTCGGCGGCAGATCCCGCTCTTAATGTATTTGAAACGGCGATTTTGGAGCAAACCCCACAGCCCAGCCCTGAACCACTCACTGGGGCTGAGACGGTTCGGCTAACCCGTATTCGTCCCACGCAAATTCAGGTAGATGTTCAGTTAAACAGCCCTGGGGTGGTTGTGGTGAGTGAGATGAATGCGCCGGGGTGGGTAGTCACTGCCAATGGCGAGCCAGTGACCGAATTGCGGGCGTATGGCATCTTACGGGCGGTTGCCTTGCCTGCGGGTACTCATCAATTGGTGTGGAACTACCAGCCGATGTGGGTATGGCTAGGGGGGAGCATTTCGCTGATTAGCGTATTGATTGCGCTCGGTTTGTGGCTATTCCGGCAACTGCCAAACCGCCTTTCCCCCTAGCGCCTGGTGGGCTATCTCGCGGGCTAGGTCTAACCCATTGCCACTATTGGTCAGCACCACAATTCCCACCCCCTGTTCCGGGTAAATGACCATCAAACTGTCAAAGGGAATGTTTTTCCCCCATTGCCAAATGGCAGTGCCATCATCACTGTGTTGAAGACCCGCTCCCAACCCCCATGAAATATCTTCGCTCAGGCGAACTTGTGGCGTGCGCATGGCTTGGTTCAATTCATTGGAGAGCAAGGTCGGGCGAGCTAGCTCAATGAGAAAGCGGGCTAAATCTGGGGCGGTACTGCGTAGGGTGAAGGCGGCGCGTGCATTGCGATAGCTGGAAACCGGCACAGGCATTGCTACTCCGCGCATAAGATAACCAGTCAGCGCCAAACTGATTGCGGCAATGCCTACTTTAATGCCAACCCTAATGAGCGCGGAACGGGCTTTGAGCCAGCGCCAGAAGGATGTGGTCGTCAATTTGTAGATAAATACTGTCAGGAGTGCGCTGGCGCTGACCATCAGCGCGGTAAAGAGCGCCAAACTGCGCCCGATATATACATAACGGCGGATGATCAATAGCCCAGCCAACATCCCAATTGCATACAGCATGGCAATTTGCCAGATGGGGGCGTGCCAGTGTCCCGCATTGGTGAAGGTGGGTCGCCAGCGGGTAGGGAAAGCTTGCCAGATGCGGCGTTTTTTTAGCCAGCCCGCTAGCCAACGCCAAAAAATCAACACGCTGACCAGACAAGCCAACCAAGCCAGCACTGCGGGTCCCGCCAAGTAGCCAAAAATACTTCCATAGGAGAGATGCCCATAAGCGAGTTGTTTCTCCCAAGTGGGGTTATCTACAAAACTGCTGTGGGTCATGCCAAGCGGTGTAAAGATGCGGGTTTGTGCCAGTTCGTTGATGCTTTGCCCGCTGGTTTGTTCCAGAATGGCTTGCAAGTAGTTGAAGCCAATGCCAGAATAGGCAAAGTCACTGCCCGGCGGAAAGGCGATTCTGCCGTCTGCCCAAGACACTTGGTTTGAAAGACCCGACGTGTGCGACAAAATTTGTCGCAAGGTGATGGATGAGCGGTATTGCGAGGGGGCAAGCCATTCGCTGGTTAGGTAGTCGTTGGCGGAGGTATCTAACGCTAGCGTGCCGTCTTGCACGCTTTGTAATGCCAGCAATGCGGTGACGACTTTGCCATTGGATGCTACTTCAAAGACTGTTCCCGGAGTAACTGGCTGGCCACCAAAACTGCGGGTGACCCCAAAGCCTTCTGTCCATACCAATTCACCAGCGCGAATATAGGCAACGGCTACACCGGGCACTCCGTAATCTACCATGCGTTTGGGAATAAACGTTTGCAGTTCGCTGATGATGGCTTCAGGGCTTTCTTGTAGGCGTAAATGTTCGCTAAAGATGGGTGGTTGGCTGATGGGGAGCTCCGTGCAAGCAGAAAGCCCAAAGAGCGCTAGTAAGATTGCCAAGAAAGAGTGGGTGCGTTGGGTAAACATCGCGCAATGGTAGCATTTTTGGATAAGCCGTAGCTAAGAAATTGGGATATTAGGTGTCGAACAAGTACGAATTCTGATAAAAACGACTGAAATTGCTCTCATAAAATTAGATAACTGTGGTATGATTGCCACGTTAAATTTCTTTCTATTTCTCTATCCGCTTACGTGTGGTGACCCAATCCCATACGCAGGCTAATCCCATGGAAAAGAGGTAAAATCCATTGTATCCCTATGAATTGGCTGTAATTATCAGCCCCGATCTTGAAGGTCCCGCTCTTGACGAAATGTTGGCGCGGGTTGAAGGCTGGATCACGAAATCCGGCGGAGAAATTGTGCGACGTGCAACGTGGGGGAAGCGCAAATTGGCGTATTCCATCCGCAAAAAGCAAGAAGGGCATTATTTCTTCTGGTATATTCACTTGCCAGGCAATGCAGTAGCCGAAGTTGAACGCAACATGCGTTTGAATGAAGGGATTCTGCGTTTCTTGTCGCTTCATCTGGATGAAATCCCAGCCGAAGACGCGCCCGCCCCCAGCGAACGCATCAAGGTGCAAGACGAAGACGATGACTACGGCTCTACGCCACGCTATCGCCGTCAACCTGCCCGCGAGGTGAGCGAGTCGGATGACGATGAAGAATAAAACAGCGTTTATCTCATCAAATATTCAAAGCAAAAAAGGTCTCTGTTGAAAGATAGTTGATATATTCGGCACAGTTGGAAATTGCGCTTTTTTCTTGCAGAGAAAAGCTGTAATGTGATACTCAGTAGGTACCGAACATACTGAATAGGAAAAATGCGCCGAATATAGATAGAGAAGCCCAGCAGATAAGGCATATTTCTAAGGAGTAATCTCGTGGCTAGAGGTCTAAATAAGGTAATGATTATTGGTCGGTTGGGACGTGACCCGGAAATGCGGTTCACGCCCGGCGGAAAGCCCGTCACCACCTTTAGTATTGCTGTTTCACGCAATTGGACAGCTTCTTCTGGCGAACGGCACGATGAAACCGAGTGGTTCAACATTGTTTGTTGGGGCACTTTGGCAGAAATTTGCAATCAACATTTGCGCAAAGGCCGCCAAGTCTTCATTGAAGGGCGCTTACAAACACGCTCTTGGGAAGACGAAAGTGGCAAAAAGCACTATCGAACTGAGATTGTGGCACGCGAAATGCTGATTTTGGATCATGGGTTTTCTCGAAATGACGGTCCAATGGACGACCATTTTGAAGCCATTGAAGATGAAGAAGAAGACGAATTTCCATTCTAGAATTTGCGTTCTGGAATTTGCATCTAAGGAGTAATTACTGTGAAGCGACAACCTGTACAACGCCGCATTCGCCGCCCACGCGTCCCCGATTTTGTGGTCGAAAAGATTGGCGTAATTGATTACAAAAATATCGAAACATTACGCTGGTTTATCAATGAAAATGGACGCATCAAGCCACGCCGCCAAACTGGCTTGAACGCATCCCAACAACGCCAAGTCGCTGTGGCTGTAAAGCGTGCTCGCCATATGGCACTGCTAAGCTTTACCACCGCCGACTCTGGTGACTAAGCCGAGATTTTCAAGAAATGGCATAGTTACTCTCCCAACAGGGGTGGTGGCTATGCCATTTTTATTGGGTAAATTGTTGTTCGGAAGCGCAAAATTTACCTACAGCATTCTTGAGTGAGAAAAATGGCAAATCAAAACGAAAATCCATCTTCCACCAATCGCAAGCATCTCTCCCGCATGGAGCGCGAAGCCAGGCAAAGGCAAATTGTATTGTGGATCGCCACAGGCGTTGCGCTGATTGTAGTTGGTTTGTTGGTTGCGGCTTTGGTGGACCAATTCATCACGACTCCGAACCGTGTTGTGGCAAAAGTCGGAGAACAAAGTATCAGCTACAAAGAACTTGAAAAAGAAGTCGCTTATCGCCGCTTTTTACTGGCTCGGCAATATGAACAGTATAGCTATTTTGCTCAGTTTTCTGAGCAATTTCAACAACAAGCTAGCAGTATCTTGCAACAATTGCAGGATTCACGTGCCTTAGGTCAAGAAGTTTTGGTTGATATGATTGAAGAACGCTTGTTCTTGGCGGAAGCAGAGAAGCGCGGAATCACGGTCAGCGAAGAAGAAGTGCAAAAGGCTGTGGAAGAGCGTTTTGGCTTCTACCGCAATGGAACGCCCACACCGGAGCCAACCAACACATCCGAACCCACCCTGACCCCCACCGCAGGGGCTACCAGCACGGCTACGGCGACTTTGCCACCTACCAATACCCCAACTGCGGGTCCATCTGCTACGCCATTTCCTACCAGCACGCCCTATACAGAAGATGGTTTCCAAACCGAGTATAAGGGATATACTGGCAGTGTAACGCACTACACCGGAATTTCTGAAGCGGACTTCCGCGAATTTACCCGCCGCGAACTAATTGTAGAAAAGGTGAGTAAGGCGTTGAAGGACGAAGCGCAAGTGGAAACCACCAAGCAAGAAGCCGGTGCGGCACACATTTTGCTGGGCTTGGATAACAAAGCACAGGCAGAAGAAGTGTTGGCACGTGCTCTGGCTGGTGAAGATTTTGCGGCGTTGGCGGCAGAATTTTCGTTAGACACATCGAATAAGGACAACGGTGGTGATTTGGGTACATTTACCACGGGGCAAATGGTAGCGCCTTTCAATGACGCAGTGTTTGCCGCAACCCAACTGGGGGTCTTGCCCAACTTGGTAGAGACCACATTCGGCTTCCATATTATCAATATCACCCAACTGCCCAAAGACATTCCTTTAACGGCAGACGAAATTGATGCCAAGAAAACCGAAGCGGTGCAAGCTTGGCTTGATGAGCAAAAGAACGGAACTGTGTTGCAATATGATTGGTGGTATGACCGCGAATTCCGTAACCCCAATGTAGGGACTATGTTGAAAGATAGCAATTCTACCCAAGTGGCAATTGCTACCGAAACAGCGAAATTTGCGCCGACCGCTACGCCTACCCCGGTAGGTTTTGATGTAACTCAAACCGCGCAGTTTGAAACAACGGCGACAGCGTTTTCTTTGACCTTAGCCGCACCTACCGCAACCCCGCTTCCACCCACCGACACCCCGGAAGTGGGTCCGGCATTGCCGAGTGCCACACCATAGGCGGTGATGCTCTTGAATGTGTAGCCAAATAAAAAACCACCGGTCTGGTGGTTTTTTATTTTCTTTCAAAACGGTTGAAAATTGTATGTTTTTTGACCGTGCCAAATGGGTTTTGGAAAATTACGATTTACTTCGCGATTTGCACCAGCGGCTCGGGTCCCGGAATACCCGCATCGGCAAAGCGTAGCTTCACTTGTTCATGCACGCCAAACCAGCTATTCCAGTAATCACTGGCTTTGACTGTGGTACGTGCCGCAAAAATCACTGCGGTCGGGGTAATTTCCATGACATTAACTGTGGGGGTGGTTCCTGCAAGCGTGGTGGGTTCTTCTGCCAAAATGTTAAGCAAGAGTGCCTTCGCTTTGGGAAAGTCGGCAGTGTGCCCAATGGCAAAGCGCATATCGACAACCAATATTCCTTTTTGGCTAAAATTGGTGATGGTGCCACTCAAGGCTTGGCTGTTCGGGATGATGATGGTTTTATGGTCAGGAGTGGCTAACACGCTGTTAAAGATTTGAATTTCCTCCACTGTGCCTGTTGAGCCTGCCACAGTTACCAAATCGCCCACTTTGTAAGGGCGAAAGAAAACCAGCAATACCCCTGCGGCAAAATTGCTGAGCGAGCCTTGCAATGCCAAACCCACTGCCAAGCCAGCCGCTCCCAACACCGCCAAAAAGCTAGTCATGGGAATGCCCAAATTACTTAAGGCGGCAATTCCTACCGCTGTCAACAAGGCATAATACAGCAAATCGGTCAGAAATTTGGTTAAAGTAGCGTCTGTGTGGGTGCGCCCCATTGCTTTTTTTAGCAATTGGCTAAAAAATTTTGACAACCAGCGTCCAATCACAAAAATAGCGATTGAAATTAACAGCTTTAAGCCATAGAGTGTGGCAAGGTTGGTCAGTTGTGCCAAAATAAGTTGAACGGCGTTCATCAGATAGGTCTCCTAAAGTTTTTTGGGTAAAATTGGAAAAAACGGACTGCCTTGTTAGACAGCGTTTGCGTCAACACTGTCACAAACCATTCTGGAAAACAGTTGGAATTGGTGCGTGCCCATCGCACCGAAAACCCGTGTCGAATATAACGATAGTAGTGAATTTGAGACACAAAATATGGCGAAACCTGTTTGGCAGATAGCAGTTCTCTTGCTTCAAAAAAACGAACTGCACCCGATAAACAAATCTGCTGGATGGTTTCTCACAATGGTAGATGGGAGGTAACTGCTCAGCCTTGTTTGATAAGACTGGCTAAAATCTGAATGAACCTAGTTTGTTGTCCAAAATATAGGCAGACAGGTCCAAACCGTTGATTTTTTAGAACGCCCCACATGAATAGACACGGTTTCGTAGAGNNACGCAATGCATTGCGTCTCTACAGTTTCGATATCAATCGGTTCAAAATAAGGTAACTGCTCAGCATGGTTGGGCGCAACCAACAATCTGGCGAGACTGGATGCGTATCGATAAAGCTCAAGTGTGGATGATGAGTACAGGCGGTTGATTGGTTTGTTCACTGTGTCCAGCGCTCTAGCACCGTAACATCGTCTCTGCTTTCGCTGTCAGGGAAAA
>DKKK01000136.1:21797-27732 GCA_002455215.1 Anaerolineales bacterium UBA6668
TTTCCACTAGCCTGAGCAGTTACTCCTAAAAAAAAGCAAAAATCCGCAATTTGTGTGACCGCGCTCAGTATAAAAAATCTTGCCTTCCAGCCAAACCTAAAAGGGAGACTCAGAAAAGTCTCCCTTTGCGTGAAATTAACAGCCAGCGGCGGTTTAAGCGGCTTCTAAATCCGGTGCGCCTTGTTTTGCCCAGCGGAACAACAGCAAATCCACATCGTCCAAGGTTAGGCGTTTGTGGTCGGCAATGCTTTTGATATGTTGGGCAATATCCTTAAGCGTATCATCCGACAAATCCAGCCCCAACTGCACGGCACGGTCTTTGATTGCGTTCCAGCCAGTGAGCTTGTGCGCAATGGAAATGTAACGAGTTAGTCCAAAGTCAGCGGGGTTGAGAATCTCGTAAGTCTCTGGGTTATTGAGCACCGCTTTGGCGTGAATGCCCGCTTTGTGGGTGAAGGCGGTTAGCCCGGTGACAAAATGATTGAAAGGGATGCCAATGCCCACCTTGCGGCTAACAATTTCATCCAAGTGGCGCAATTGGGTCAGGTCATACTTGCGCATCACCGTCTCGCGGTCATAGGCATACATGCGGGCGATAAAACCTTCCAGCGCAGTGATACCATTGCGTTCACCAATACCCAGCACGGTAGTGTCAATGTGAGTCGCCCCTGCCGCCAAAGCACTGTAAGCATTGGCAATGGCGCAACCGGTGTCATTGTGCCCATGAAATTCAATATCGGCATGAGTCAATTTGCGGAGCATACTGACAAAATTGAAAACTTTGTTGGGGTTCGCAACACCCACCGTATCTGCCACCCCAAAGCGGTTTACCACCCCCAAACTGTCAATCGCCAGATACACGCGCAACAAATCAGCGGTGCCACTGCGAAAGCTGTCTTCGGTGGAGAAGCGCAAAATAATGTTGGGAGCTTGTTGGCGCACCCAAGTGAGCACATCGGCGGCTAGGTCAATGATTTGCTCAATGCTTTTGCCGTGGCTAAACTCGCGCAAATAGCTAGATGTGCCAATCACAATGTCCAGCCCATCCACGCCGGTTTCCAGTGCCATGGCAACATCGTCCTTATGACAGCGAATATGCGTCAATATCTTGCTTTTAAGCCCCAAATTGGCAATGATGGCACAATCTTCCCGCGATTGCGGCGAAGCTTGTGGGGAAGTGAGTTCGATAAATTCCGCCCCAAATTCAGACAGGGCGGTTGCGATTTCGATTTTATCGGCGGTGTTAAAATCTGCACCGACAAACTGTTCTCCTTCGCGCAGGGTTGATTCAATAATGGCGTAGTTTTCGAGTGACATTTTTTATTGGGTGTTTTTGAAAAGGTTTAGGATTTGGCGTTTAGGTTGCTGGCGAGCGTCTCTAGCACAATGGCAAGCGCGGCACGCCAGTCTTCTTCACTGATAATCAAAGGGGGCAACAAACGTAAGGTGGTGGGTCCTGCATTGAGAGCAATGACCCCTTTTTCTTGCAGGGCATCCAAATAGGGTGCGACTTTTTGTTTTAGCTCCAAGCCGACCATCAACCCTAAGCCGCGCACTTCACGCACAATGGGCAATTTTGCTTGGGTAAAGGTTTCAAAAGCGATTTGCCCCAAAATAGCGGCGCGTTGAGGTAAGTTCTCTTCTTCAAGCACTTCTAGGGTGGCAATGGCGGCGGCGCAAGCCAGCGGGTTGCCACCAAAAGTGCTTCCGTGCATACCGGGTTCCAACTTGTCGGCAATCGCCTGAGTCATCAGCACCGCCCCAATCGGAAAGCCCCCGCCCAACGATTTGGCTAGCGTAATGATATCTGGCTGAATCTGGCTGTGTTCACTGGCAAACCATTTTCCAGTACGTCCAAGCCCGGTTTGAATCTCATCCACCACCAGCAAAGCACCATGCTGGCGGCACAGTGCTTGCACCCCTTGCAAATATTCTTGACTGGCTGGGCGCACCCCTCCTTCCCCTTGCACCACTTCCACAAACACTGCGGCGGTGTTTTCGTTCATCGCTTCTGCCAGTTCGTCTAATTTTTCATAGGCAACTTGCGTGACATCCGGCAAAAGCGGCAAAAACGGTTCTTGATATTTGGGTGTGCCTGTCAATGAGAGTGCCCCCATGCTTCGCCCATGAAAACTGCGCTTGGTGCTGATGAGCCCGGTGCGTCCGGTGCTGGCACGGGCAAACTTAATGGCGGCTTCGTTGGCTTCGGTGCCGCTATTGCATAGGAAAACCCTTTGCAAGTGGCGCGGAGCAACACGGGTTAGTTTTTGCAACAACTGCGCACGGCGGTCATTGTAAAATGCTTCGGAACAAGTGAGTAAGGTTTGGGCTTGCGCCGTGATGGCTTGCACGACAGCTGGGTGACAGTGCCCGATGTTGGCAACCGAAATGCCGCTCGCACAGTCAATATATTCGCGGTTTTGGTCATCCCACAAGCGGGAGCCTTGCCCGCGCACAAGGGTAAGATTGCGCTTGCCGTACACACCGGAAGTGAATTGCGTTTCGAGTTCTTGGAAGGTAGTCATTGGAAAAGAAATTTGAGAAAAGGGAGGCGTTTTGTTGCGCCGAGAGTGCGAAAAATCACTGGAACGCGGGTTGAAACCAGCCTACACAAGGCATAGCTAACGGCTGATTTGTGTCCCACCCCCGTTAAGCGCGTGGCTAAGCGGGTTTGGCACACGAGCAGACGAAATGACAACTTGTGCCACCCCGCCTTGCAAGGCTTCTTGTGCCGCCAACACCTTGCGCTTCATCCGTCCCTGCGCATATTGCTCTAATGCTTCGGGCAATTTGCTGGCAGGCAAGCTGGCTATCAGGCTGGCTTCATCTGGAAAATTGCGATACAGCCCCGTCACATTGGTTAATAAAACCAACGTTTGGGCGTGTAGTGCGGCGGCAATGGCGGCGGCGGCGCGGTCGCCATCCACATTCAGCGGCTCGTTGAGTTGGCTAATCGCTAGGGGTGCGACCACAGGCGTAAAACCGGCGGATAGCAGTAGGCTCAAGCCGTCTGCCGCCACCTGTTCAATGGTGCCAGTAAAATCATCCCGCAAAACCTTGCGTTTGCCATTTTCCACAATACGCAACATTTCCTTGCGGCGTGCCTGCAACGTTTTGCCATCCAGCCCGCTTAGCCCAAAGGCATTGCAACCCAGCCCTTGCAATTGGGCGACAATCTGGCGATTGAGCAAGCCAGTTGCCATGAGAAAAATTTCCAGCGTGCGGGCATCGGTGTAGCGGCTGGTGTGGCCACTTTCGCTGGTGACAAAGCGCGGTGGGTGTCCGATTTGCTCGCCGAGACTATTTGCCAGCCCGGAACCGCCATGCACCACCACAACCGGCTTGCCAGCTTGCACTTGGGCGGCAATATCGGCACACGTTGGCTCAATCGGCACACCATCTGCGCCGCCAATTTTAATAACAATGGGAGAAATGAGATTGGACATAGTGATAGGTTGAAATTGGGAGATGGAAGGCGGAAGACGGGATATGGAAGACGGAATACGGAATACGGGATATGGAAGACGGGATACGGGATACGGAATACGGAATACGGAAGACGGGATATGGGATATGGGATATGGGAGACGAGAGATGGGATACGGGATGTGGGAGACGAGAGATAGGATACGGGATGTGGGAAGCGGGAGATGGGAAGCGGGAGATGGAAGACGGGAGATGGGAAGCGGGCTAGAACAAAACAGGTGTAATTCAATCTTCAGCATGTCTGAACTGCGCCAAATCCTAACATAACAGCCAGCCAGCTGGCTAGCTTACAAATTTTGAAATTATCGGATAATGAATTATAATCATCCACCAACTTAACTAACCTAATCCCTAATCCCTAACTCCCTAACCCCTAACTTCCAACTACCCATTATGCAATTAGGTGTCTGTTACTATCCCGAACATTGGAACCCAAACCGCTGGGCGATAGACGCACAACAAATGCGTTCAATCGGCTTGGAAATTGTGCGCATTGCCGAGTTTAGCTGGCAAAAAATTGAGCCAGTTGAAGGAAATTATCAATGGGATTGGCTGGACACTGCAATTGAAACACTTTCGGCGGCAGGTCTAAAACTGATACTCGGAACACCCACCGCCACCCCCCCACCGTGGCTGTGCCAACAATACCCTGAAATCCTACCGGTTGACGCGCTGGGGCATACCCGTCACTATGGCAGTCGGCGCCACTACTGCCCCAATAGCCCCGCCTATCACCAACACAGCCAACGCATCGTGCAGGCACTAGCGGAACGCTACGGGCACGACTCGCGGGTCATTGGTTGGCAGATTGACAATGAATTTGGCGACCACGACACCGCCCGTTGCTACTGCCAACATTGCACACACGCCTATCAAGCCTGGCTGAAAACTCGCTACGGCACATTGGAAACGCTCAATGAAGCTTGGGGGGCAGTCTTTTGGAGTCAATCCTATACCGATTGGGCGCAAATTCGCCTGCCCAACCTGACGGTGGTCAACCCCAACCCAAGTGCTGTGTTGGATTACTACCGCTTTGCCAGCGACTCTGTCGTCAACTATCAAAAATTGCAATTAGACCTTTTGCGCCAACTCGCTCCTTCGCATTTTGTCACCACCAACTTGCTGGGTAGCTATCACGATTTGGATTATCACAAATTGGCGCAAGGGCTAGATTTTGTCAGTTGGGATAGCTACCCCACCGGCTACACCGAAACCCACGGGCACCGCTTGTACCCGCCGGGTGAACGTCCCCAATTTGCCTTTGATGTCGGCGACCCGTATGTAATTGGCTTTTGCCACGCCCTGACCTATGGCTTACTGCGCCGCCCATTTTGGATCATGGAGCAACAAATCGGCAATGTGAACTGGACCGACTACAATACTGGCGTGCGCCCGGGCACCCCGCGCTTGTGGTCCTGGCACGCCGCCGGGCACGGGGCAGATGTGGTGGTTTTCTTTCGCTGGCGGGCGTGTTTGTTTGCCCAAGAGCAATATCATTCCGGCGTGTTGAATCATGCCGCCGAACCCGCGCTGGGTTGGGATGAAATCCTATCCTTGCAGGCAGAACAGGCAGAGTTAAAGCAATTCACCGCCCAACCGCCCACAGCCAAAGTCGCCTTACTGCTAGATTACGAAAACTTGTGGGCAATTCAACTGCAACCGCACCGCAAAGAGTTCACCTACTTGCGCCACTTGTTTGTTTGGTATTGCGCCTTGCAAGCCTTGGCAATTCCAGTGGAAATTGTTGCGCATCGCGCCGACTTCTCTCAGTTCCAATGCGTCATTGCGCCGACCTTGCACATCAATGATGACGGGCTGGCGGAACGCTTGCAGGCATTTGCCGCGCAAGGAGGGCAGGTGGTGGTGGGCATTCGCAGTGGGTTTAAGACCGAAAGCAACCGCGTAACGGATGCGCCATTGCCGGGCGTGTATCGAACGCTTTTGGGAAGTAAGGTGCAGGCATGGAGCAGTCTGCCCCCGCAAGTGCAGTGCGCATTGGAAAGCGCATCGCCCGCCGCCGCAGGCTTGCACATTGCCGAACCCGCCGGGCAGTGGGTGGAAAGCCTGCACAGCGAGACCTCCCAAGTGTTACTCACTTATGCTAGTGGATTGTACTCCGGCAAAGCGGCACTCACCTGTCAAGCGCATGGGAGTGGCAATGCCTACACTTTTGGCTGGTATCCCAGTGTCGGGCAAGCGCGTACCTTTTTGGCATGGCTGGCAGAACGACACGCCATGCCGCGCCTGGTAGAAGCACTTCCCTATGGGGTATTTGCCACCCAACGTGGGGCACAAACGCTCTTGCTAAACTTTTTAGACACGCCGCAGGATGTAGAAGTCGGCGGCAGGCGACATTCACTTGCCGCCCGCGATGTGAAGGTGGTGTAGGGGCAGGACTAGGTAGGTCGCTGGTCAGGCGAGCCGAAGCCAGGGCAACCGCATGAAAAAG
>DKKK01000062.1 GCA_002455215.1 Anaerolineales bacterium UBA6668
GAGGGATTCGAACCCTCGGTAAGGCTTTACAACCCTACAACCACTTAGCAGGCGGCCCCGTTCGTCCACTCCGGCACCTCTCCAATGTAACATACATGCCTTTCGCATATACTATTTGAATGTTAATTCAGGCGGAGGGAGTAGGATTCGAACCCACGGTGAACTTTCGCCCACAATTGTTTTCAAGACAACCGCCTTAAGCCACTCGGCCATCCCTCCAAATTTGGACAGATACCTTGCAATACCGCAAAGTGGCAATCCCCATTGAACATTGGACGTGGATTCAGCGGGGTTTTTTTGAGCGGGCAAATCTTATCATGTCTTTAGGAGTTGGTCAAGCACTTGAGCCAGCAAAAAACTGGACAATCCTCCTTTTCTCTTTGGAATGCATGAAAATTCCCCCAGTATTCTCAAGGTTTTGTTGTGGTAACTCACCGTGCAAGGTGTTTCGCTATTTTTTATGTTCGATATGGGATAGCAATTGCGCTTTTCTCGTAGGAAAAAATGCGCAACCTGCCCCCTGTTGAATGTAGGCTATGTTATACTGGGCACAGTCAGGCAATCGCCTGTGATTATATTCGACACGGATGAAAAGGAAAAAGCGCAAATCTGACCCGTGCTGAGTATAGACAAAAGACTACAAAATTTTTGCGTGCCAATTAAAACCATGTCGAAAATAGCCAGCGTTCCGCTTCATTACATAGAGATGGGTAGCAGTGAGATTCCCATTGTGCTTTTGCACGGGCTTGGCTCCAGTTGTGACGATTGGCAGTTGCAAATCCCCACCTTCTCAGCGCAATATCGCGTGCTCGCTTGTGATTTGCGCGGACACGGGCAATCGCCAAAACCACGTTCATCTTACAAAATACCCATATTGGCGCACGATGTACTTGCTTGGCTAGATTCGCTGGGCGTGGGAGTGTGCCATCTGGTTGGGCTTTCGCTAGGCGGGATGGTTGCCGCTGAAATTGCCAGCCATCACGCAAACCGCCTCCAGTCGCTCGTCATTTGCAACAGCATTGCCGAATTCCAATCCCGCTCCTGGCATTTGCGCAAGCAATATTTGCAACGCTTGCTACTCTCGCATTTGTTTCCACTAAAAACATCCGCACAAGTGCTGGGGTGGCGGCTTTTCCCCAAACCTGAACAGGCGCAACTGCGCGAAATTCTGCAGAAAAAATGGCAATTGAATCATCGCCCATCTTATCTGGCTGTTCTGCGCGGCTTATACGGCTGGTCAACCTTGTCCAACCTGCATCAGGCTACCTGCCCAACGCTGATTCTCCATGCTGAGTACGATTACTTCCCTTTGGAGATGAAACAAGCCATGCTGGATGTTCTACCCAATGCTCGCTTACAGGTTTTAGCCGGTCTGCATCACGCCGCGCCGATTGAAGCACCGGAAATTTTCAATCCAGTCGTGTTGGATTTTGTGCAAGAAAATACGCACGCGGTTAGACCTTGACCACACTTCGGAGCGAAACACCCTCTTCCTTTGCCCCTTTCAGCAGTGCAAAGGCTTTGTTATCGCGATAAACTGATTCCGCAAACAAGGCAGTATTTTTCATCTGAATTTCCATAAAAATACTTTTCGGCAATTCATAGCCAAACTGTTTGGATAAAGCACAAGCGCATTCAAACACATCTTCCAACTCATCCATTTTGTGAATTTGATTAACAGGCAAGAAAATTTCCGGGAAACTTTCGGAAAATTCTCGGCGAATCCAATCGGTGTTTGAAAATTTCTCAGCATACACACGCTCAATCCCCATTCGCTTGGCAAGCACACCGACTTCTGCCACCAAAGCTTGCAAGAGCGCCAGTGCTAGGCTTTGCTTGGTAGGTGAGAGTTTATCCCAATCGCGGTACTCGGTCACCGTCTCAATTGCATCCACACCTAAAAAAAATTGGTAGTCACCTGCTTGGTAAAAAAATAATGGCAATAAGTGCGCTTTAAGCACAAACTCGCCTTCATACCACACTTCCAACACTTGATAATTGAAATCTAACAGCCAGGCAAAAGTCGTCCAGTAAATATTTTCGACATCTCGTTCATATTGAATTGGGCGTTTGGGGGCAGTGCAATCTTGGGTATCTGCGCCAAGTTCCAAATATTCTTTGGTGCGTGGCGTATAGCGGAATTGAATCCCACGCGGACGAATAAACTTTAAACTTTCAAGCCCCACCAAACCCAATTCTGGAGGGCATCTTCCCAAAAATTCGGCAATCTCATCGGCAAAAATATGGCAATCTTCCACCGTACAGTCGCTTAGTGCTTTTCCCAATTGGTTTTGCAAGTTAGGNNCTGTGCCCACAAGCGGGTCAATTCGGCAGAAGTGCGTCTTTCTTTGGCAAGCGTATCCATTTTGCGCTTGAGCATCTCTCTTAGTTTGCGCAAGCGTTGGGGCAGGTCGCTCGGCTGTGAAAAACTCGCTTTAACACTATTGAGCACATCCTTTCGCACAAAATTTTCTTGTTCTGCTACCTGCAAAAGGTCACGCGCACTTAAATTGGCTATCCAATCGCGGTTAAAATTCAAAACATCCCAGACATAGCCACCTTCATTGCGATTGAACAAAGCACGATTGTAAATGCCAAACTCGGCTTGATAATTGCGATGCCAGCCCTGAAAAAACTGCCAAACCATTCGCTTGAGTGAGAAAATGCGTGGGGTGGGGGATTGGTTGCCG
>DKKK01000007.1:0-3725 GCA_002455215.1 Anaerolineales bacterium UBA6668
GGCTTCACCCCGCCACAACTGGCTTTCGGCACTGCTTAGCACGAAAGCGGCTGGGAATACGGCTTATCCTGGTTTGCTACAAATCCACATCACACACCATGCAATCCATCCGCGAACTCTACCGCATTGGGCACGGACCCTCCAGTAGCCACACCATGGGACCGCGCAATGCCGCCGAACTCTTTCTCAAACGTCATCCCACCGCCATTCGCTACTCCGTGACACTCTATGGCAGTCTGGCGGCAACCGGCAAGGGTCACCTCACCGACCAAGCACTACACGCCGCTTTTGCCCCCAAAGATGTGGAAATTATCTGGAAACCGCAAGAGCTTTTGCCCATCCACCCCAACGGCATGGCATTTCGCGCCATCTTTGCCGACCACAGCCTATCCCCGGAATGGCAGATTTATAGCTTAGGCGGTGGCGCAATTGGCGAAACACCCTTCTCCCCCGCCGCCGACCACTACCCACACCAAACGCTAACTGCCGTGATGGAACTGGCACTGGCAGAAGGGACTACCTATTGGGAGTATGTGCTTCAACAGGAAGACCCACACCTATTTGAGTTTTTGACGCAAATCTGGCAAGCCATGCAAGCCAGCATTGCGGAAGGACTGCAACAAACGGGAGAACTGCACGGCGGGCTGGGTGTACAGCGCAAAGCCAAAGCCTTTTACGAAAAAGCATCCTCCGCCAAAATTCACTCCAAACGCCAAGCCCTGCTCTCCGCCTATGCCCTCGCCGTTTCCGAGCAAAATGCCAGTGGCGGGCGAGTGGTAACAGCCCCCACCTGTGGGGCATGTGGCATCGTGCCAGCCGTCCTGCGCTACCTAAAGGAAGAACACAACCTGCCAGACGAACAAATTCTACAAGCATTGGCTACCGCGGGCTTAATCGGCAATTTCATCAAACACAATGCCTCCATCTCTGGCGCACAAGTCGGTTGCCAGGGGGAAGTAGGAGCGGCTTGCGCCATGGCGGCAGGTGCGGCAGTGCAATTGCTGGGTGGCAATCCGCGCCAAATTGAATATGCCGCCGCAATGGCATTGGAACACTACTTAGGCTTAACCTGTGACCCCGTGAAAGGGCTGGTGCAAATCCCGTGTATCGAGCGCAATGCCTTTGCCGCCAACCGCGCCGTGGGGTGCGCCGAATATGCACTCTTCACCGATGGCACGCACCTAATACCCTTTGACGAAGTGGTGGCAGTCATGTGGGAAACCGGCACCAACCTGCCATCACTTTACCGCGAAACTTCGCTCGGTGGGCTTGCCGCCGCCTATCAACGCCGCTCTCAAACCCTCCAAATTGAAGAAAACCCGTGCGATTAGTTCATTTACTGGTAAAATACCCACATAAGACGATATTCGACACGGGTGGAAACTGCGTTTTTCCCTTAAGCATAAAAGCGCAAACCGATATCCAGGACATGTGCCGAATACTAATCGTGTCGAATATAAACTACTCACCTATTTACAGACTATGCCCACCAATTCATTCAATTCAAAATCTTCCCTTGTTGTTGGCAATCAGCAATACACGGTATATTTGCTCTCCGCCCTGCAAAAAGCGGGGATTGGACGCATAGACCGTTTACCGTTTTCAATCCGCATCTTACTCGAAGCACTCCTGCGCACCGAAGACGGGCGCGTGGTCAGTGCCGAAGATGTGACCGCCCTCGCCAATTGGAACGCAAAAAACCCCGGCGAGCGTGAACTACCCTTCATGCCAGGACGGGTGGTCATGCAAGATTTTACGGGCGTGCCGGGCGTGGTGGATCTTGCCGCCATGCGGAGTGCCATGCACCGCATGGGGGGTGACCCCGACAAAATCAACCCACTCGTGCCAGTAGATTTGGTCATTGACCACTCGGTGCAGGTGGATTTTTATGGCAGTGACGCCGCCCTGATGTTGAACTCGGAAAAAGATTTCGAGCGTAACCGCGAACGCTATATGACGATGGCATGGGCAAGCAAAGCCTTCGACAACTTCCGCGTCGTGCCCCCCTCCACTGGCATTGTGCATCAGGTCAACTTGGAATTTTTGGCAGATGTCGTGAGTGCCCGCACACAAAATGGCGAACTAACTGCCTTCCCCGATAGCCTAGTCGGCACCGACAGCCACACCACNNGGCGTGCTGGGCTGGGGCGTGGGTGGCATTGAAGCCGAAGGGGTGATGTTGGGGCAACCGGTGTACATGCTCACCCCCGAAGTCGTGGGCTTTCGCCTATCTGGCAAACTGCCCGAAGGCACCACCGCCACCGACATGACGCTAACTGTGGTGCAAATGCTCCGCAAGTTTGGTGTGGTGGGCAAATTTGTGGAATTTTTTGGTCCGGCACTGGCAGGCATGAGCTTGCCCGACCGCGCCACCATTGCCAACATGGCTCCCGAATACGGNNGCAACGATGGGCTTTTTCCCGGTGGACCAGGAAGCACTCGACTTTTTGCGCCGCACCGGACGCAGTGAAGAAGTGGTGCAGAGAGTGGAAGCCTATTGCAAGGCGAACATGCTCTTCCGCGATGAAAACACCCCAGAACCTGAATTTACTGCCGTGCTCGAGCTGGACCTCAGCACCGTACAACCCAGCCTAGCCGGACCCAAGCGCCCACAAGACCGCGTTTTACTCAGCGATGTGCAAGCTTCCTTCCAAAAGGCACTACAAGCCCCCATTGCCGAGCGCGGTTTTAACCTGCCTGGCACAGCTGTCAACCAAACCAGTGTGTTTAACATCCCTGCCAATGGCAAACCGGCGCAATCGCTGGAAGTGGGGCATGGTGCGGTGGTGATTGCCTCCATTACCTCCTGCACCAACACCAGCAACCCTAGTGTGATGGTGGCGGCTGGCTTGTTGGCGCGTAAGGCAGTGCAACTCGGTTTGCAACCCAAGCCGTTTGTCAAAGCCAGCCTAGCACCAGGAAGCCGCGTAGTGACAGAATATCTAAATGAAGCGGGTTTGACCGAATATTTGGACCAACTGGGTTTTTACACAGTCGGCTACGGCTGTACCACCTGCATTGGCAACAGCGGTCCGCTGGACGAATATGTGACCAGCACGGTGGAAAAGGACAATCTGGTGGTTTCGGCGGTGCTAAGCGGCAACCGCAATTTTGAAGGGCGCATTCACTCGCACGTCAAGGCAAACTATCTCGCCAGCCCGCCTTTGGTGGTGGCGTTTGCACTGGCTGGCACCATGAACATTGACTTGGAAACCCAGCCGATTGGCGAAGGCACCAACGGTCCGGTCTATCTGCGCGATATTTGGCCCAGCCAACAGGAAGTCGCCGATACCATTGCCCGCGCCGTCAAGCGCGAACATTTTGTCAGTCGCTATGGCAATGTGTTCGATGGCAACCCAGAATGGAACAAGATTGCTGGCAGTGGCGGCAAAATTTTGCAGTGGGATGCCAATTCCACTTACATTCAAGAACCACCCTTCTTCCAAGATGTATCCCCCAGCGCGCCGGGCGTTCAGCCCATCACTGGNNGGCACACGGCGCGGCAATGACCAGGTGATGACACGCGGCACATTTGCCAATATTCGTTTGAAGAATGTGCTGATGGGGGGTGAAGAAGGGGGGAACACCTTGCACTTGCCAGATGGTGCCAAGATGAGCATTTATGATGCCGCCATGCAATATAAGGCAGAAGGCACGCCGCTGGTGGTGCTGGCTGGCAAGGAGTATGGCACAGGCAGTAGCCGCGACTGGGCGGCAAAGGGCAC
>DKKK01000007.1:3824-4044 GCA_002455215.1 Anaerolineales bacterium UBA6668
GGCGGCATTTTGCAGTTGGTGCTACGCAAGCTCAGTCAAGGCTAACCCCGGATTGCATTCGATTGATGTACACAGGCGGGTGATGGCACTCGCCTGTATGGTTTAAATGCGCGTATTTTAATCAAGTTTGAAAAAAAATTTGGTAAAATGGTTCTAATAAGCATACTTTTCATTCCGTATTAACATGTTTGTAGAAACCGCCCCCTTTTCACCCCCGATT
>DKKK01000009.1 GCA_002455215.1 Anaerolineales bacterium UBA6668
TGCCACAATCACAGTTGTATTCGGCACGGGTCAACAATCGGCGTTTTTTCTTAATGGAAAAACGCAATACAGTTTTTGCGTTTAACAAAATTGCGTGGATTTAAGCCTTTCTTTTTTAGTTAGGCTATGGTAGACTATTACGCTTTGAAAAACGGTAAATGGCTAAGAAACTGGATTCAATCAGCAAGCCAAGATTGAAACATTTTAGACAAATTGCGTCCTTCAACAGTAAAAATTTTACAATTGGCGTATTCGTTGTGGTGAGTTGTAGTAACCAGCACTGCAAGTGGTGAATTGCCAATATTACTTTACTAATTATTTTCAAACGCGTGATTAAGCCTTGACTCATGTTGAGTGCTTGTGCTATAATCGCGCCTCGCCATTAAAATGGTGCGTTTTGTGGGATGTCACTCAGGTTGCTGACGCATGGGGTGAGACTACACACAGCGCAATTGGGCAGTTGCCCACTGTATAGTTAATTGTCGCGAGGTCATTGTCGCATCATGTGATAATGACCTTGTGTATTGCCAAATAAACCGCTAATATTTTTAGCAAATAAAAAAGACGGAGAACAGGTCTCGTGCCTACAATCAATCAACTTGTCCGAATGGGCCGCTCAACAAAGGCCAAGAAAAGCAAAGCGCCCGCTTTACAGTTCAATTTGAACTCAAAAAAGCAACGCCGCATCAAACAAGCCAAAGGTGCGCCGTTTAAGCGTGGTGTTTGCACAGTTGTGCGTACACAAACCCCCAAGAAGCCAAACTCGGCTTTGCGTAAGGTCGCCCGTGTGCGTTTGTCCAATGGGTTAGAAGTTACCGCTTACATCCCGGGTGAAGGTCACTCCTTGCAAGAACACAGTGTCGTGCTGGTGCGCGGCGGACGTGTAAAGGACTTGCCAGGCGTGCGCTACCACATTGTTCGTGGTACGCTGGATACCACCGGTGTTGATGCTCGTCGCCAAGGACGTTCCAAGTATGGAAACAAGCGTCCAAAGCCGGGTCAAGCCGCTGGCGCTAAGGGTGCTAAAGGCGCTCCCGCCAAGAAGAAGTAATCGGGTCTAATGCCTAAGGAAAAGTAATCATGTCTCGAAGATTTAAGCCAACTCCTCGTGAAGTCGCTCCAGACACTCGTTATGGTAGCACTTTAGTTACGATGTTCTTGAACCGTATGATGTATAGCGGCAAGAAGAGTGTCGCCATAGGCGTTTTGTACGGCGCTATGGACCTTGTTGAAAAGCGCACCAAACGCAATGGTTTGGATGTGCTGAAGGATGCAATCAAAACTGTATCCCCAGCCATTGAAGTACGCCCCCGCCGTGTCGGTGGCGCTACTTACCAAGTGCCTATGGAAGTGGAACCGTATCGCCGCCAAACACTGGCAATGCGCTGGCTCATCAATGCCGCCCGCGCCCGCTCCGGTCGTTCCATGATTGAAAAATTGGCGGGCGAATTGATGGATGCCGCAAATGGTACGGGCAATGCTGTCAAACGCCGTGATGAAGTCCATAAAATTGCCGAAAGCAATCGCGCTTTCAGCCACTTCCGCTGGTAATCGGCGCGAAGCAAAAGCAAAATTGTTAACTAGGTGAAATCTTATGTCTAGAAATATACCGTTAGAGCGGTATCGCAACATCGGCATTATTGCCCACATTGACGCTGGTAAGACCACGACCACCGAGCGTATTTTATTCTACACCGGCAAAACCCACAAAATCGGTGAAGTGCATGAAGGCACCACCGTTACCGACTGGATGCCCCAAGAACGTGAACGTGGTATTACCATCGTTTCCGCTTCTATCACCACTGACTGGCGCGACCATGTGATTAACGTGATTGACACGCCCGGTCACATTGACTTCACCGCAGAAGTCCAACGCTCCTTGCGCGTGTTGGATGGTGGGGTGGTGGCATTCGATGGTGTGATGGGTGTTGAACCGCAATCCGAAACCGTGTGGCGACAGGCAGACCGCTATGGTGTACCGCGCATTTGTTTTGTCAACAAGATGGACCGTGTCGGCGCAAACTTTGACCGCGCAGTTGACATGATCCGCACTCGCTTGGGCGCTACACCTCTGCCCATGCAGTTGCCCGTTGGCATTGAAGCTGACTTCCGCGGTGTGATCGACTTGCTCAACATGAAATATCTGGTTTGGACCGATAAGCAAGGCACTAAGATTGAAGAACGCCCCATTCCTGCCAATATGCAAGCCGAAGCTGAAGCCGCACGTGCCAAATTGGTGGAAACAGTTGCTGAACATGACGACGAACTGCTCGAAATGTTCCTCGAAGGACAAGAGCCATCAGTCGAACAATTGATGAAGGTCATTCGCAAGGCAACTATCGCTGGCGATATTAATCCGGTGTTCTGCGGTTCTGCGTTGAAGAACGTAGGTATTCAACCAGTCTTGGATGCGGTCATTGACTATCTGCCTAGCCCGCTGGATATTCCTGCTGTGCGTGGCACACACCCCAAGACGGGCGATGAACTCATCCGCAAGACGGACGATAACGAACCGGTTTCCGCATTGGTTTTCAAGATTGTGTCTGACCCCTACATGGGACGTTTGGCATATTTCCGTGTGTATTCTGGTGTTGTAACCGCTGGTATGCGCGTGCAAAACACCACCAAAGATAAGAAGGAACGCATCGGACGTTTGGTTCGCATGTATGCCGACCGCCGCGAAGAAATTACCGAAGTGCGTGCCGGCGACATTGCTTGTACTCTCGGTTTGAAGGATACCTTCACCGGTGAAACCCTCTCTGATGAAGACAACTTGGTCGCTTTGGAAGCCATCAGTTTCCCCGAACCAGTTATCTCGGTGTCTATTGAGCCGAAGTCTAACAGTGACCAAGACAAGATGACCGAAGCTTTAATCAAACTCGCCGAAGAAGACCCAACCTTCCGCGTGCGCAGTGATGAAGCAACCGGGCAAACTGTTATCTCCGGTATGGGCGAACTACACTTGGATGTTTTGGTTGACCGCATGGTGCGTGAATTCCGTGTCCAAGCTAATATTGGCAAGCCACGGGTTGCTTACCGCGAATCTGTCACCCGCCCGGTAGAGAAATTGGATTATCGCCACGTCAAGCAAACCGGTGGACGTGGACAATTTGCTCACGTTGTAATTTCTATGGCGCCGGGAGAACCCGGTGCAGGCATCACCTTTGAAAGCAAAATTGTGGGTGGTGTCATTCCGAAGGAATACATCAAGCCAGTTGAAAATGGTGTGCGCAGTGCCGCAGAAAGTGGGGTTATCGGTGGCTATCCGGTGACTGACGTGCATGTGGTACTTTTTGATGGTTCTTTCCACGATGTAGACTCCAGCCAAATGGCATTCGAATTGGCAGGTATTATGGCTTTCAAAGAAGCTATGCGCAAAGGCAACCCTGCTTTGCTCGAACCCATTATGAAGGTAGAAGTGATTATCCCCGAAGAATATTTGGGCGATATCTTGGGCGACCTATCCAGCCGCCGTGGGCAAATCGAAGGCATGGAATTGCGCCAAAACGCGCAAGCCGTGACCGCTTATGTGCCACTTTCTGAAATGTTTGGTTATGCAACCGACATTCGTTCTCGCACACAAGGACGTGGCGTATTTACAATGGAATTCAACCGCTATATGCAAGTACCCGAAGGAATTGCCAAAGAATTGGTAAAACCAAAGGCATAAACCGATAGTGGCTAAAAAATAAAGCAAGCAAAAAATTCAGGAGCATTTTGAGCAATGGCTAAAGCAGTATTTGATC
>DKKK01000194.1 GCA_002455215.1 Anaerolineales bacterium UBA6668
CACTTATTTTGGGTCACTACCCAGAGAATATTATCAAAATATTTCCAACCCTGATATACGCGTCTTCTTTCAAATTGCATTTAGTGAAACTGTGCGAGAAAGTTCCAATACACGCAACGAAGAATTTAAATTATACCGATATGCAAATGAAAAGCTGGAAAGGTTCAAACCCAATGTATTGGAATTAATGGCAACAAAACTTGAAAGAAACCTGAACGGATATAAACAATACCTAAGTAACTTTGAAAATTTTCAACCTTTACCTAGTGCGATCATCCACAACTTCAACTCTGTAGTGAGCATACCTACACAGTATGTCCCCAACGAAAGCATAGATATCGTTATTACATCCCCACCTTATGGCGATTCAGGCACAACCGTCGCATATGGGCAATATTCTAGGCTTTCTGCGGCATGGTTAGAGCTTGATGAACCAGATAAAATTGATACCAAATTAATGGGAAGCAAATCTACCAAACAAATCTCCACTTTTCCGAGCGAACCGTTAAATCAAGCCATCTACCAAATCTCACTAACTGACAAAAAACGAGCCTGGGAAGTGAGCGCTTTCTATGCTGATTTGTTTGCGTCTATCCAAAATGTTTCAAAAACCATTCGCTCTGGAGGGTTTGCCTGTTATGTTGTGGGGAATCGAAAAGTTAAGGGAGTTGTATTACCCACAGACATCGCGGTGAAAGATTTTTTTGTGTCTTGTGATTACAACTTCATTGACACATTTATCCGCTCCATCCCAAATAAACGAATGCCAGCCCAAAATAGCCCCAGCAATGCGAGTGGTGTGTTGGATAGCACTATGACAAAAGAATATATTGTTGTTTTGAAANNTATTCGGCACGGGTTATATTTAGCGCACGTACCAACTATCGAATCGCGCTTTTTTCCTTGAGAAAAAGCGCGATTTCCATCCGTGTCGAATACATCTAGCCAATTGGCGAATTTTTACAGCCTAACATTCGCTATGCCCACAGGAATAGCACTTGGCACAGCCTTCTTCCTGAATAACAGAAGCGTGACCACATTCGGGACACAAATCGCCGTGAAGCTCAAATTTCATTTGCCCAGCGGCTGGTTGAGCGCCATTGGTATAACCCAAATTAGAGCTAATTTCGAGCGGCTCGGTCGCGCCGTCAGTATCACTAAGGAAATCATATAGCGCACGCCCCAAAGCATCCGGTAGTGAGCGCACCCGATTGGGACCAAAACCCATCGAGCGCCCCCCACCAATGCCTTCTAACTGACGTGCCACTTCGCTTAGGCGTTCACGGGGTGGGACTGTGCTACTCAGGCGCAAAATATAGGAAACCAAGCGCCCAATCGCTTCTGACACAGCAAATGTTTCTGTTCCAGCTTTGGTGGTGCTGATGAACAATTCAAACGGCTCACCATCCGCCCCTTGGTTAATGGTTAGATAGGACTTGCCAAGCGGGGTTTGTACCTGATAAGTAAGCCCTTGCAATGCACGCGGGCGTGGTTTTTTGCTTTCTGGGATGAGCGGTGGCTGGGTAGCTAGTGGGGCAGGTTCTGCGGCAACGGCAGGTGTAGAAGTGGCTTCTTTTGCCTTAGCAGTGGCATGGGTTTCCAGCACCACCTTTTGGCGGCTACCTGTCACATAAACGGTCAAGCCCTTGCATCCAAGCTTCCAAGCCTGCATATAAGCCGCCGCCACATCAGCTTCCGTTGCGCCTTCCGNNTGCTAATGCTGTTATCCACAAATGCTTGAATTGCCGCCTGCATTCTCACGTGTTCGTCGGCGGTAATATCAGCAGAAACCACAAACGTATTGCGAATGGCACTAGGCAGTTCGGCAATATCTTGGCAGGAGCCATGTTCCAGCACCTGCTCCACAATGCGGGTGCGAGTGGGTTCGTCTAAGCCAGCGGCGACCAGTGCTTGGTCAAACAAGGGGCTGGTATAGGTGAGTTTTAGATCTTTGCCATTGTCATTTACATGACGAATATAAGCCAAGGCAAAGTTGGGCTCACAACCATACGATTCGCAACCAGCAACGGTGGCGATGGTTCCAGTTGGCGCAACGGTGGTTTGTGCGGCATTGCGAACACCATAGCGATTAATCTCTTGCCACAAAATTTGCCAGTCAATGGCGGGTCGCCCAAAGTCTTTTTGGTAAGGCGCAATCGGGGTTGGAGTTTGCCAAGACAACTTACCGGGTTCGTAAATACTGCCCTGCACTGCGCCAAATGCGCCATTTTCCCGTGCCATTTCCATGCTGGTTTGCATAGTATGATAGCGCACAAATTCCATCACCTGTGCCGCCAATTCTTGCCCTTCTACCGAGCCGTAGCGTACACCCATGTGATACATGATATCGCCTAGCCCCATAATACCCAAGCCAATACGGCGAGCGGCGAGCGCGGCGGCTTTTAGCTCCGGCACAGCTGGGACGTAGGCATTGGAGGTAACCACCCCATCTAGGAAACGCGTGGAAAGCACCACTGTTTCACGTAGTTTTTCCCAATCCAGCGAGTTGCCCGCTCCAAAATGCTTGGCAAGATTGACCGAGCCTAAACAGCAGTTTTCATAAGGTCCCAGCCATTGCTCACCACACGGGTTGGTTGCTTCTAGCGGGTACAAATGGGGTACTGGGTTGGTGCGGTTTGAAGCATCCAAAAACAAACAGCCTGGCTCGCCATTGAAATGCGCTTGTGCGATAATTTTTGCCCACAAATCGCGTGCCCGCACCGTTTTGTAAACTTTAAGCGGAATACCTGCCGCCTGAGCTTGCTCAATGGTGCCACGAAAAGTCTTGTACCGTGGGTCTTCTACATCCGGGAAGACCAAATTCCAATCGGTATCGGCTTCCACTGCCCGCATAAACGCGTCTGTGATGCCAACCGAAATATTAAAGTTGGTAATGGCATTTTCGTCGGTCTTGCAAGTGATGAAATCTTCAATATCCGGATGATCTACCCGTAGGACACCCATATTGGCGCCACGCCGCGTTCCGCCTTGTGCAATCTCGCCAAATGCCTTGTCATAAACGCGCAAAAAGCCCACCGGACCGGTTGCTCGCCCGGCGGAGGAGATCACCAAGGCGTTTTTGGGACGTAAGCGCGAGAAAGAAAAGCCATTACCCCCACCCGTTTGCTGAATCAATGCCGCATTTCGCAATGTTTGGAAAATGCCAGCATGTTCGCGCCCCATGTCGTCATCCAGGGGTAAAACAAAACAAGCGGCAAGTTGCCCAAGGGGTGTACCGGCGCCCGTGAACGTGGGGGAATTCGGTAAAAAGCGTAACTCGGTTAGCAAATCGTAGTAACGTTCTGCCAAAGCTTCCACATCTGTGCCAAAATCTTGTTCTGCCAGAGCGATGTTGTAGGCAATGCGCCAAAACATACCTTCTACAGTTTCGATTGGTTTTCCGTCCGCACCACGTCTCAAATAACGCTTTTCCAAAACGGTGCGGGCATTTGGCATCAATTGAATAGGGCGAGCGACGTGGGCTTTTCCATTTTTGCCATTTAAGTGGGCTTTTTCTTTCAAGTGTGTAGCAACCATAAAAACTCCTAACCTGCATAACAGACGTCAACAGGATTGACTTTGAATGCGCAATAATTAAAAGGTTTGATTATCGCCATAAAAAAATACGATTTTTTTCTAGCAACTTTAAGTGTCTAATAATCGGTCAATTTCTTTCCGAACTGCATGGAGATCTTCCAATCCCAAATAAACGATGGCATAACGAATGTAGGCAACTTGGTCAATCTCTTTGAGTCTCGTCATCACCATATCCCCCACAACACGGGAGGCAACTTCTTCTACGCCCAACATTTGTAGTGACCCTTCAACTTCATCTACCAACCGATCAATATCACTGCCCGGCACTGGTCGTTTGGCGCAAGCGATACGTATCCCGCGTGCTAATTTTTCCCTGTCAAATTGCTCACGCACGCCACCGCTCTTTACCAAAAGGGGTGTGGACAGGATTGCGCGTTCATAGGTACTAAAGCGCTTCTTACAGGTATTACAAGCCCGACGGCGGCGTACGCTCCCTTTGGCATCGTGGAACGTATCTATAACACGGGTATCAGCTTCTTGACAATATGGACAACGCATAGAACTTTTCTGAAAATTTCAAACCAAAAAGAACAAATGTTTCACGCCATATATGGGGTATTTCAAACATATAACCCCAATTATTGGCGGAGCTAGAGTATATCATAGCAAATTATTTTTTCACAAGCAATTGATGGGCAATTTTAGATTAAAATTTTCTACACATTGGGCTAAGTGGTTTCTTCATATAGTCCCGTTTTGGTGTGTCGAATAACACCCAGTCAACCGGGTAGTTGCCAATTTATTTTTGGCGTATATAAAGATTGTGTTTTTTCACTATACGCATACATACACCGCGATATACGGCACACGCTCCGGGTATAAACCGTGCCGTATATCGCGGGTTTGTCTTTCCCAATCAAAAAGCCCCTGCGGGTGCAAGGGCTTTTGGGGTAGTCGTTGATATATTCAACCTTCGGCATGTGTGCCGCAGGTTGAGTATAGTCGTCCTAACGGCGGTCGCGGCGCAAGAAGGTGGGGATATCCAAATTGTCGCGGTCGTATGTGCGCGGCTCAAATCCGGAGCGGTCATTGGTGTGTCCGCCCGCATTTGTATTGGATGGGTTGCTACCCACAGTCACGGACGGGCGTTCATAAGCAGAGCGCGGTGTTTCGTAGCCAGAACGCTGGGTATTGGCTTNNCACGGCGTGGTGCGGCTTGGTCAAAGCCAGTTGCCACCACCGTGATGCGCAATTCATCCTTCATGTTGGGGTCAATAACTGCACCAAAAATCAAGTTGACTTCGGGATGAGCCGATTCCTTGATAATGGCGGCGGCTTGATTGACTTCAAACAAGCTCATGTCAGAGCCACCCGTTACGTTGAACAAAATACCACGTGCGCCATCAATAGTGACGTCCAGTAGTTGACTGCTGATAGCTTGTTCGGCGGCAATGCGAGCGCGGTCTTCACCCGTAGCAGAGCCAACCGCCATCAATGCGGCGCCACCTTCGGACATAATGGCTTTCACATCGGCAAAGTCTAAGTTAATAAGACCCGGCACCGTGATGAGTTCGGAAATGCCTTGGATGCCTTGTCGCAACACTTCATCTGCGGTACGAAGTGCATCTTGCAAAGTGGCTTTCTTATCTACAATTTGCAACAAGCGATCGTTTGGGATCACAATCAGGGTGTCGGCTTTTTCCTTCAGGGCGGAAATGCCTGCTTCTGCGGCTTGTTGGCGTTTGATACCTTCAAAGGTGAAAGGACGAGTGACCACCCCAATGGTGAGCGCACCCAATTCCTTTGCAACTTGGGCAACTACAGCGGCGGCGCCAGTTCCGGTTCCACCGCCCATGCCTGCGGTGACAAACACCATATCAGCACCCTTAAGTACTTCATAGAGTTCATCGCCACTTTCTTCAGCGGCTTTGCGCCCCTGGTCAGGGTTGCCACCAGCACCCAAGCCACGTGTGAGCTTTTCGCCCAATTGAACGCGAGTTGGGGCTCTGGATAGCATCAGGGTTTGGGCATCTGTATTGACAACAACATACTCAACACCGACAATGCCGGCTTCAATCATGCGGTTGACAGCATTGCCGCCACCACCACCAACACCAACGACTTTAATACGAGCAAATGATTCCGAGTTTTGGACGGCAGGGAACATGGTTTCTCTCCGAGATTCAGGTTGTGTACCACTGTCACCGGCGAGCGGTGCAGTATTCTTGGTACGGGCGTTTTCTTGATTCTGATACACATTTTGTGAACCTGCGCCGCCACGCGGTGCCACAAAACCTTTGAAATTGTTTTGGTTCTGCATAAAACAGTGTCTCCATCGTTTGTTACCCTTTTCCTTCAGCCGCCAAGCAGAAAGAGTCAGGTTACAAATGGGCGCCTTTACGGTGCCAGGCGTTTGAGAAAATCCCAAAAACCGCTTGCCTTGGGGAAGCGCAACCCACCGCCCACCGAATCTTTGCGTTTGGGACGCATTGCTTCGGCGTGGGTTTCGCGTCCTGCCCAATTGAGCAAGCCTACGGCTGATGAGAATGCGGGACCTTTGAGATTGTCGGTTAGACCGAGTAAATCTCGCGGTTCAGCGATCCGTGCAGGTAAACGCATCACATGGCTTGCTACTTCTCGGATTCCGCCCAATTGAGCAGTTCCACCTGTGATCACGATACCAGCAGGCAGGAGTGTATCAAAGCCGGAGCGTTTGATTTCCTGCAAGACCAACAAAAAAATCTCTTCCACACGTGCTTCAATAATTTCAACCAAATCTGCTCGTTTGTAGGTCACCAAATCTGGTTCGCCAATCACGCGCAAATTGAAGGTTTCGCCCGGATTAATATCGGCACGGCGGGCATACCCAAATTGCAGTTTGATTTGTTCTGCAACATCAGCGGGTATATGCAGACCGTGTGAAATATCATTGGTGATGTGCTGTCCGCCAACTTCTAACACCGATGTATACCACACGTTGCCATCAATATAAATTGCGATGTCGGTTGTACCACTGCCAATATCGCAGAGTACCACGCCCATCTCGCGCTCGGTGGCATTTAGGCAAATTTCTGCCGAAGCCAACGAATTGACCAAGAAGCCTTCCACCACCACGCCTGCATTTTCTACGCATTTGGTAATATTTTGAACCACGTTTTTCGCGGCGGTCACAATATGGGCTTCTACTTCTAAACGAAAGCCATGCATTCCCATTGGAGAACGCACCCCAGCCTGTTCATCCACCACAAAGCCGCGCGGTACAATGTGTACAATTTCGCGGTTGGGAGGGACAGCAATCGCGCTTGCGGCATCCAATGCCCGGTCAATATCGTCCGAGTCAATTCCGCGATTCCCTGAAATTCCTACGACACCGTTGCTATTAAAGGATTTGATATGTACACCCGATAAATTGACAAAGGCAGTGCCGATTTCATAACCAGCCAAACGCTCGGCTTTATCCACCGCTTCTTGGATACTGGCAGTGGCTTCTTCCAAGTCAATCACCACGCCACGGCGAACCCCACGGGCGGGCACAATTCCCAGCCCTAAAATTTCAAAGCCGCTGGGCGTAGTCTGTGCCACCAGCGCACAAATCTTGCTAGTGCCAATATCAATTGCCGTGAGGAGAGTGCCAGTCATACGTTATTGTCCTTCTGAATTCATCATCTGGTCAGTATAGTATACAGGAGATTCAGGGTCAACGACAAGGACATATTGCGGATGAATGCCACGAGTCTCCAAATCTGTTACTAAAGTTTCGTAAACCAGCAATTTGTGTTCCATATTCGCGCCAGTGCCAAAATAACCACGCCAGCCACGCCCATCTTGATAAGACAAGCCATTAATGGGGTCGTAGTGCAGGCTTTCGATGTTGGTTCGCAAAGCCTTGAGCAATATCGCCCCTTCCACTGCGGCGGCTGGCACACTGCTTCCCACCGCTAGCGGCTCGGCAGGCGCATCAGCAATGATAGGCAAAAGGTCTGGGCGGCTCGCCAACGCGGTGACTACTTTGCCATCGCTGGTAATCCAATTTTCTGCCCCGCCTTGTTGCCACAGCAAGGTCGGTTCGTATTCTTCAATCGTAACCAATATTTTGGCGGGCCACACGATCTTGACTTCCGCATGCTTGATGTTTGGGTCTGCTTGAAGTAAATTTTCGGCGGCACGGGCAGGATTTACCCACAGGATATGCGAACCGTGCAGACCACTGCCCGCATACATGCGGTCTTGGTCCACATAGCGTACCCCGACTGTATTGATGCTTAACACATAAAAATAATCGCTAGCAAAAATAAAAATCAGCAATGCCAAGCAAATGCCTGCCAAACCAAGCCCGACCCAGCGCACGCCATTCGGTAAAGCGATTCTGCTGATGGAAATTTGTGGCAAGGGAATGCGACTTAGCCAACCGGAAGGGCGCTCACCCGTCCAAGTGGCGGCTTCGCCACGGAAACGGGTAGAGCGAGCGCGTTGCTGGGCACGAACTCTGGCTTGCTGTTGGGCATGCTTGCGCTCCTGGGCTTGCTCCTGCTCGCGTTTGGCTCTGGCAAGCGCCAAATCAGCCGGGGTGCGTGTGTACGCCCCCGCATCGGCAAAGGTACTCTCATACTTTTGACTATCTGAGCGTACATTACGCGCATTGCGGCTTGCAGGACGGGCTTTCTCACTTTGAGCAGAGCGCCGAGCGCGAATTTGCTCCATGCGCGACTCGCCGGACTTCTCGCGGTCGGGCTTCTCGGGGTCTGGGATTAATCTGTCAAAAAAACTCATAAGTCAATAGTGTATTGCAATTTCTACCGTTTCGCTTACGCACAATAGCCTTAATTTTAACACATTTGGCAATTTTTCGGTATTTTTCCAAACTATTCGCTAGCGATTGCTAGCTGTCGCTAGGTTGGGAAAATACGCGGACAGTGCGGTCTCTTTCTGCTTTGCGCTCTAAGGCCAACGCAATCAGGCGGTCAAGCAATTCGGGATAGGAAATGCCCGAAGCCTGCCAAAGCTTGGGGTACATACTGATGCGGGTAAAGCCGGGCAAAGTATTGAGCTCGTTTACCCAAATTTCGCCGCTGTCTTTGTCCAACAAGAAATCGGCTCTTGCCAAACCTGCCGCATCTATTGCACAAAAAGCCTGTACCGCCATCTGTTGCAAGTGTTGTACCTGTTCGGGAGCAAGCTCTGCCGGAATAATCAATTCCGAGTCATCTGAAACATACTTTGCCACATAATCGTAAAATTCACGGCGAGGGCGCACTTCTCCCGGCACCGATGCGATGGGTTGGTCATTGCCTAGCACACTTAGCTCAATCTCGCGGGCATTAATGCCTTGCTCTACCACCAGCCGACGGTCCCACTTGGCGGCTTCCTGCAAAGCTTCTTGCAACTCAGTGCGGTTTTTGGCTTTTGAAATGCCCACCGAACTGCCCAAATTGCACGGCTTGACAAACACCGGATAGCGCAAGTTCGCTTCCAAGCGGGCAAGCACCTGCAAAGGAGCTTGCTCCCACTGCGAGCGAAGTACCAATTGCCAGGGCAAAACCGGAATACCAACGGCTTGCATTTGTCCTTTAAAAAGTGCCTTATCCATACCCACCGCGCTCCCAGCCACACCCGAACCCACATACGCCAAGTCTGCCATTTCTAACAAGCCTTGCAATGTGCCGTCTTCGCCATACGTGCCATGCAAGACGGGAAAAACCACATCCAAGCCTGCCAATCTTTGGATGGAGGCGCTGGTTGGGCTTTGGGAATTAAGCTGGAGCAATTCACGCGTGGAAGGGTCACCGCTCAGNNATCGCCACCAATCCAACGCCCTTCACGTGTGATACCGAGTTGCACGACTTCGTATTTATCGCGGTCTATTGCCTGCAAGATGGATTGTGCCGAATTGAGCGAGACATCATGTTCGCCAGAACGTCCGCCAAAGAGAATTCCAATACGTAATTTTGTCATAAGCTGTTTAGATACAATTTTCTGGCTTGATTTCCTGCCAAATTTCAATTTCCAATTCCAACTGCACACCAAATTTTTCAAACACGGTTTGGCGTGCCTGGTTTATTAACGTTTGAATATCGCTGGTCTTTGCGCCACCGTGATTGACAAAAAAATTAGCATGAACTGGCGAAATTTCCGCATCCCCCACCCGATAGCCTTTCAAGCCAGCCGCTTCAATCAGCCTGCCTGCATAATCTCCTGGCGGGTTCTTAAACATACTGCCCATCGTGGCGCCTGGCGGTTGGGTGCGCTTGCGATACTCCTGAAAGTGGCTAATCTCTACTTGAATTTGCTCAGCAGAACCAAATGGCAGAAGCATCTGCGCCGAAAGGATAACAAACTCTGGCGGGTTTTGCTTAAAGCGGCTGGTGCGGTAGCCCATATGCAAATCGGCGAGTGCTAACTCCCCGACTGTATTTTCTTGCGTAAACACCTGTACCGAGCGCAGGCACTGTGCCATATCGCCGCCATGTGCCCCAGCATTGCCAAAGATAGCCCCCCCCAGTGTACCCGGCACGGTTGCCGCCCATGCCAGCCCAGCAATGCCTTGCAATGCGCACTGTCTCGCCAGCGCTGGCAAATATACGCCACTTTCGGCAAAAACCAAAGCGTGTTGAGCGCCCGGCTCGATGTGTACCGTTTTGGCACGGTTATGGATGGTTAAGCCTGCGATACCGCTGTCGCTAACCAGCAAGTTGCTCCCTGCGCCTAAAATGCGGTAATGCCAACCCAAATTGCGGGCAAAGTGTACGGCTTCTGCCAACTCTGTCGCACTTTCTACCTGCAAATACCACTCTGCCGTGCCGCCAATGCGTGCCGAAGTAAAGCGTGCCAGCGAAACATTTTGCTGGAGCTTACTTGCAAGCGGATGAGAAGTAGGAAACGCCATGATAGAGCAGGCTAGGTAGGTTCTGCCAGCAACTTGAGTAGAGATTCGCCCACTTGCCAGCCGTTACCCGCTCCCAGCGTTATCAGAACATCCCCGCGCTGTAGTTGAGTCTGCAAATAGCGGGTTGCTTCTGCCAATGTGGGTTGGTAGCTGACATTGGGGTGGTGCATCCGGCGGACAATCGTTTCACCCGTCAACTGCTCTGGATTATCTTCGCGGGCGGCAAAAATNNAAAGTTATCCAGCAAAGCACGCGTGCGGCTGAAGGTGTGGGGTTGGAACATTGCCCAAATGCGGGCGGTGGGGTAGCGGCGGCGGGCGCTTGCCAAAGTTGCGCGAAGCTCGGTTGGGTGGTGGGCATAGTCATCCAAAATAGTGACCCCCCCAACCTGACCTTTTAGTTCAAAGCGCCTGCCCACCCCACGAAAATCACGCAAGGCTTGTAAAACACGGTCAAAGGGGATGTGCAATTGTTGAGCGGCAATCACCACCGCAAGGGCGTTACTGACATTGTGAAGCCCAGCTAAGCTGAGCCGCAATGGACCTACCACCTTGCCGGTGGCGCTCTGCACTGCCAGGAAATCGCTCCCGCCGAGGGTATTGGTACGCACTTCTTCCGCCACCCAGTCCGCCCCACTTGCCGCAGAAAGGGCGTAAGTTTGCACTGCCACACCCCGAGCGCGGGTCAGTTCTGCCAAGTGGTGTGCGCCAGCGTCATCTGCACAGGCAATCAGCAAGCCATCTGGCGGCAATAATGCGACAAATTGCTCAAATGCGTGGCGCACATCGGCTTCGGTGGGGAACAGATCGGGATGATCGTGCTCCATGTTGGTCACGATAGCCATTTTGGGGCGCAAACCCAAAAACATATGGTCGTATTCATCCGCTTCAATGACGAAATATTTGCCCGTGCCATGTGCGGCGTTGGTGCCTAGGTCGGGTAATTCGCCCCCCACAATAAAGCCGGGGGAAAGCTCCGCCCGCACCAGCAGGTAACTGAGCATAGCGCTGGTGGTCGTCTTCCCATGCGAACCTGCCACCGCCAAGCAATCTTGCCCTGCCATCAGGCTTGCCAAATAATCCTGACGTTTCACCACCGGAATCCCCAGTTGACGGGCGGCTTGCACTTCGGGATTGGAATCAGGCACAGCCGAAGAGCGCAACACGAAATCAGCCGCTTGCACATTGCTAGCTTGGTGTTGCAGGAAAATTTGTGCGCCTTGTTGGCGCAAACGCGCCAACACTGCCGAATCACTGCGGTCAGAGCCACTCACTCGGTAGCCACGCGCTAGCAAAACGGTGGCAATGGCAGACAAACCGGCTCCACCGATACCAATTAAGTGTATGTGTTTCTGCTGAGACATAAAAAATCATCCAAAATGTCACAAGGAGTGTGAATTACTAAATAAATACAATAATGACAAAAACAAAGGCAATACCCACCGCGAAGTAGATGGAAGGCGAACTGACAAACAAGGGGGGCAGGTATTGGATATATCTCTCCACGGATGCGGGATCCGAGGGGGGCGACATTCCTTCAAATGGGTAGTTTAAAAAGTGCAAGTAGTACCACAACGTACCGATAAAAAGCCAGCCGTTAATACCGCCCATAAAAAAGCCTAACAAAAAGCTTTGTAAACGGTCTCGAGCGACTGCTTTACTGCCAACAAAACTACTCAAGTTTGGCGTTTGATAGCCAAAGAATGCCAATGCCGAGAAAAAGGACATACGCACCCAAAATTGGACTTTGGGGTCTTGAGCGCTTAGTGCTCCCGAAAAACCCGGCACATACTTTTCGATAATGTCATTGAGAAAAAGCGCCAACAATAAGCTAAAAATGACCAGCAATTCTTTTGCCCAGCCACGTAATGCGCCTATGACTGCAAAAAACAAAATGAACAACCAAAACACTCGGTTAATTTCTATCATGGTTTCTTTCCTACGGAATTTGCAGTCATTAAGCCTGCCAAAGCTTGCGCCATGCGTTCGGCGGCATTGGGTTGTGCCAAGCTACGTGCGGCTTGCCGCATGGTAGCCAGCCGAGTGGGTTCTTGCACCAGCGCATCGATTAAATCAAACAAGTTAGCTTGCAATTGTTCATCGGGTTGCACGATTGCCGCGCCCGATTGCGCCAGCGCATCCGCATTGACCTTTTGATACCGCCAAGCGTGTGGATATGGCACAAGGATGGCGGGTAGAGCAAAGGCGGGTAATTCTCCTAGGGTAGATGCCCCCGCCCGCGCCACCACTAAATCGGCGGCGGCAAATGCACTGCCCATGTCTTCGTGCAGGTACGGTGTGACAAAGTAGGCAGACTGCACATCAGTTGGCAATGCTTGGCGTGCTTTTTGAACTGCTTCCCAATCCAATGTGCCACTAATGTGCAAGAGTTGTACACCAGCTTGCCGCACCAGGCTTTCGGCGTGGGATAGCACGGCATGGTTTAAGCTCCGAGCGCCGCGACTGCCCCCAAACACAAATACGGTGCGCTTGTCGGGTTGTAAGCCAAAGTGAGCGCGTGCTTGCTGGGGGCTTTGTTGGGTGGCGGCGATTATTTCGGGGCGTAGGGGATAGCCGGTCACCACCACTTGCTTACCGGTAAAGTACTTGCGCGAGTCTGGTAGGGTGACCATCACCAAGCTAGCAAAACGAGCGACAAAGCGCACCCCACTGCCCGGCTCTACATCTGGCAGGTAAACGGCGATGGGTACGCGCAAAAGCCAACAAGCTATGGTGACGGCTACGGCGGTGTAGCCTCCCGTGACAAACAGGGCATGCGGGCGAAAGCGCAGGACAATCCCCATTGCTTGCAAGAAACCCACCGCCAGGCGAAAAATGCCGATAAGGGCTTTAAACGCCCCAACGCCGACCACTCCCGCCCCGTGAATTGGGGTATAGGGAATGTCGGCGCGGCGCACCAAGTCGGCTTCCATACCGCCGACTGCCCCAACCCAGTGAATTTCTAGGTGGGGGTTGAGCTTACGAAGTGCTTCAATCGGTGCGAGAGCTGGATAAACGTGTCCGCCGGTTCCCCCGGCTGATATCAACAGACGCACGAGTTCTCCTTTCGGGCAGGGCGTTTGCTTCCCCGCGTGAAATACTTAACAAGATTCCGACTGCCGTCAAGCTAATGACGAGCGCTGAACCACCATAACTAATAAACGGCAAGGCGTTTCCTACAAAGGGAATTAGGTTTAGCACAGCGAGTATATTAAACATCGCTTCAAAGCCGATCCAGGATGCCAAGCCGATTGCCAAGTAGGTGCCCATCGTATCCGGTGCATGAAAACCAATGCGCACCCCACGGCTGACCAATAAGACAAACAATCCTAAGACGATAAACATGCCAAATACACCCAGCTCTTCGCCAATCACAGCAAAGATACTATCGGTGTAGCCATTTTCGAGTGCAAATTTGGCAATACCGGCACCCGGACCCTTGCCAAACCAGCCGCCGCTGATAATGGCGGCTAAGCCGTGGCGAACTTGGTCTTGAGCGTGCAAGAAATTGTTGGTCGCAATCCAAAAGTCATTGACGCGGATTTGAACACGCTCAACGAGTAGGTAAATGACAAAGGATGCCGCACCGCCCAGCCCAGCCACCACTGCCAACTGCACAGCCGAAGCACCTGCCAACAGGAACATGCCACCACCGACCACGGCAATCGTTGCGGCGGCGCTCATATCAGATTGCCAAGCAACCAAACCAGTAGCGATTCCGAGCAAGATGCCGTAGGGAAATAGCCCATAGAAAAGATGATTCAGTACGTCTTTCTTGCTCGAAAGCCATACAGCCAGATAAATGATGGTCGCTAGCTTGGCTATTTCGGAAGGTTGCACCGAACCGCCGAAAATGGCGCGTTTTGCGCCGAAAGTAGTTGTACCAAAAAAGATGGTAAAAATGACCAAGGCAAAGGCAAAAATCAGTAAACCGATTGCTATTTCCGGGCGTTTGTAAATTGGGTAAGGAACCAAAGCGGCAATGCCCATAAATACCAAGCCAACTAACAAATTACGAAATTGGCGCAAAAAAATAGCGCTCACAGTATTGCTGGTCACCAAGGAGTAATCCCAGGTGGTGGTAAATACCGCATATAGACCTATTAGCACCAACAAAATTACCGCCGCTAACAGCCAGATATCCACATTGAGCGAACTCAATTTCAGCGATTTTTTTTGGGGGATGGTTTCAGATGTTGCAAAATAACTCATAGGACAATTATCGGGAAATAAATGGGTTGCACCAGCAACAGATTTGCTTAGGGCAGGTGTGAATTTATACGGCGCGGGCAAGCTCCTGAACCAATTGGCGAAAAGCAACTCCGCGGGCTTCAAAGTCAACAAACTGGTCGTAACTGGTACAGCCCGGCGATAGCAATACCACATCGCCTGTTTGTGCCAGCCGGGCGGCTTGGCGTACTGCCGGGGCAAATTCCTTTACCACTTGGCAGTGCGCGTGCAGTCCCGCCTGCTTGAACACATCTGCGATGAGGTCTGCCGCTTCACCAAAGAGCACAATCGCACGCAATTTCCCGTGGCTTGCTCGCTGTAGAAGGGCTTGGGCTAGTTCCAGCCACGGCAATTTTTTGTCACGCCCACCAAGCAGTAGCACAAGTGGTTGGTCAAAGCAAGGCAATGCGGCGAGTGTTCGTTCTGGTGCGGTGGCAATTGAATCGTTGACAAAACGCACACCTTGCAAGATTTGTACCCATTCTAGGCGATGTGCTACCCCGTGAAAGTTGGGCAACACTTGTTGCAGGACGCGGCTTAATTCATGCGCCGAAAGTCCCGCCGCCGCACAGAGCGCGCTCGCCGCCGCGACATTGCGCAGGTTATGTTCACCGGGTAGTTGAATCAACTCTCGTGGAATCAGCCGCTCCACGGTATTGCCTATGCGCAACCAAAGCCAGCCTTCTTGGCAAAAAACACCTTCGGCAAAATCGGCTGGCTGACTAGAGAAAGCAAACAGGCGACCCCGCACCTCCTGTGCCAAACTTTTTGCCACTGCATCTTGCCAACCCAGAACGGCTGTGTCTTGAGCGGATTGAAATTGCAAAATACGTGCTTTGGCGGCGGTGTAGGCGCTCATGGTTCCGTGACGGTCTAAGTGGTTCGGCGTAATGTTCAGCACTGCCGCCACTTGGGGGCTGGCTGTCATCCACTCCAATTGAAAGCTCGATAGCTCCATCACTGCAAAATCAGACCCTTGCATGGCGGGCAAATCTGCAATGAGCGGATTGCCAATATTGCCCCCTACCCACACTTTACGAGTGGGAAAGGCGGCTTGCATCAGCAGGTGCGTCAATGTGGTGGTGGTGGTTTTGCCTGCTGAGCCAGTGATGCCGAGTGTG
This sequence comes from Anaerolineales bacterium UBA6668, assembly GCA_002455215.1. Taxonomy (GTDB): domain Bacteria; phylum Chloroflexota; class Anaerolineae; order Anaerolineales; family UBA6668; genus UBA6668. The sequence goes on from DKKK01000194.1 coordinate 15,771, forward strand.
GGGCATGGCGTGCGCTCTAAAAACAACTGCGAATCATTGGTGACGCGAATCCGGCGGGCTTGCGCCGCCACAATCAGTGGGTGTTCAACTGGCACACCGCCAGAAACATACAACGTATCGGCTCCATCGAGCAAGCTTTCCGGCGACTCGCCTAGTGTAAAATGGACTGGCAGACCTTGCAAACTGTGAATGGCATCCGCGAGTGACTCGGCAGAGCGGTTGTCCGTCACGCGTACAGAAAGACCCGCTTGCGCCAAAAAGTGGGCGAGCGCTCGTCCTTGACGGGCAAATCCGAGAATCACAGCACAAGACTTCATTCGAAAATATCCCCTACAATGCGGCAAGCGCAACGCCTATCATTGCGGCAAGAATCGTGACCAACCAAAAGCGAAACACCACTTGGGTTTCCTTCCAGCCGGAGAGTTCAAAATGGTGGTGGAGTGGGCTCATCTTAAACGGCCGAATATCGCGCCCCAAAAATCTGCGCGATAACTTGGCACTTGCCACCTGCAAAATAACCGACAAGGTTTCAGCTACTGGCACAATGGCAATGATTACCAACAATAACCAATGCCCGGTCATCAATGCCACAACTGCCAAACCTGCCCCCAGTGAAAGTGAGCCGACATCGCCCATGAATAAGGACGCCGGATGCACGTTGTACCACAGAAAAGCCAGCAGTGCGCCCACCACGGTAAAAATAAAGCGCGACAGGTAGACTTGCTCTTGGTTGAGCGCTATCAAACCGAAAGCTACAAAGCAGGTCATTACGACCAAACCTGCTAACCCGTCCACGCCGTCTGTTTCATTCACGGCATGGCAGGTGCTGATGATGACAAAAGTGGCAATTGGAATGTACAACCACCACGGAATCAGCACTGGGTTGGGATAGCCCGGCAAGTACATCAATCCCGACTCAAAGAAAAAGTACAAGCCTGCCGAAATGATTACTGCCAGCAAAACCGACAGCCAAAACTTGATGCGACCGGTCACGCCCTCCCCACTTTTGGCACGCTTACCCATAATGCCTTCCCAATCGTCCCAAGCTCCCAGCAAGCCAAATAGTAACATTGCTCCAAGTGGAAGCAAGATGGAGCGTCCGGTTACTGTGCGTGCCAGATTAACCACGTTAAGCAACCCGGTAAAGAAGGTGACGGCAATCAATATCAAGATGCCGCCCATAGTGGGCGTGCCAAGCTTAACCATGTGGCTTTGTGGTCCGTCCAAACGAATGCGTTTGCCAATTTTTAGGCGGCGGAGCAATTCAATAAATGGTTCGCCCCAGATGACTGTCAGCAAAAATGTGATGCTGGCAAGCGAAAGAGCGAATAATCCTTGGCTGGAGATGTTTTGTAAAATCATCGAGTTGCCTTTAGTGTGTTCCTAACTGCGTGAGTTCTTGCGCGAGTAGATCTAACTGCATGGCACGCGAACCTTTTACTAAAACCACATCTTGTGGCTGTAGGTTTTCGCATAAAACGTTGAGCGCTTGCTGATAATGTTTACACACCCAAACGTGGTGGGGGTCCATGCCTAGCAAAAGGGCTTCGTCCGCAATGAGAAGTGCTGTCTCGCCTACCGTGATTAAGCGATCGGCATGTTCGGGAACAACTGCGCCCACTTGGCGGTGTCCTTCTGCTTCAAAGTCGCCTAGCTCACGCATATCTCCCAGAACTGCCCAGCGCACCGGGGCTTGGGTTTTTGCCAAAACGTGCAATGCCGCAATCATGCTCGGCGGGCTGGCATTGTAGGTGTCGTCCAGAACCACGGAGTTAGCAGGTCCGGCTTTAATTTTCATGCGCAAATTGGCGCGTTGNNACAAGCCGGTTTCAATTTCACTGGCAGAAAAGCCACACACCCAAGCGGTTGCCACAGCCGCACAAACTGCATAAGCATAGTGCGCACCGAGAAAGGGCAAATGAGTGGTAAGGGATTTTCCATCCCATTCAACCTGAATTTCAATTCCAGACAAACCATGTGAAAGTACTTTGCTAGCACGCACATCTGTACCGATGCGAGTACCGAAGGTAATCACCTTTGCCTTGGTACGGGTGACCATGCTCAGCACATTCATATCATCGGCGTTGAGCAAAGCTACGCCTGGCGGGCTTACTGGCAATGATTCTAGCAGTTCACCCTTACCTTTGATAATATTGGCAATGGAGCCAGCTCGCTCGGCATGGACGGGATGAATATTGGTGACGATACCAATTTGCGGGCGGGCAATGTTGCACAACAATTGAATTTCGCCGGGCACATAAAAGCCCATTTCCAACACGGCATAGTCTTGGTTACTTTGCAAATCCAATAATGTTAGTGGCAAGCCGATTTCATTGTTTAAATTGCCGGCATTGAATAAGGTAGGATGCTTGCTGGCTAACGTGTGAGCGACTACTTCCTTTGTGGTTGTCTTTCCTACACTGCCGGTGATACCGACCACAAGCAAATTTTGGTTTTCGGCACGTTGGTGGGAGGCTATTCTCTGTAAAGCAAAGACCGTATCATCTACCCGGATGCACAACGGGGTGGTTAATCTTGCCAACTGCGCTAAGGATGGCAACTGCTTGCCGTTCCGCACATCCAAGCAAGGATATTCAGTTGGCGCCGGATTTTGTACCAATACGACTGCCGCGCCCTTTGCAAAAGCCGTAGAAACATAACGGTGACCGTCTGTTTTTTCACCGGGGATGGCAACAAATAGTGAGTTCTTCTGCACCAAGCGGCTATCAATGACGCCACCTGTAACTTCCTGTGGATTAGCCACCAATTTCCCGGTTAAGGCGGTGAGTATTGTGCCTACTGTCAACATAATTCACCCAAAATAGCAAAATCCAGCTTCTGCAACTGGCAAAAACTGGAAGGTATATCTTTTGGGAGCAAAAAATCCTGTGACTTTGGGACTTTCCAACGACAGAATTTAGATAATTTCATCACATCACTGCCCCAGTTGGAGTCGCACCGTATCCGGTGGAATGTGAGCGAGTACCACCAAACGCTGTACCATTTTGGCAAAGGTGGGAGCGGCGGTTTGTGAACCCCACTCGGTAGCGCTCGGTTTGTCTAATTTTACAAGAATCAGAAATCGGGGTTGATCTACGGGAAACCAGCCCACGAAACTAGCAATGGTCTTGGTTGGGTCGTAAATGCCGTTTACGGGGATTTGCGCAGTACCCGTCTTACCAGCGATGCTATAGCCTTCTACCAAAGCGTTGGATGCTTCATTTTCCAAACTATTCTGTAAAATGTGCGATAAGGTTTGAGCGGTTTCTGGGCGGATTGGTTCACCTAAGCGAGTGGGTTCAGTCGTGCGCATTTCGCCGGGGAAACCGTGTTGCAAAACCAAGCGTGGTTGCATCATCGTACCGTTGTTTGCAACTGATGACACAGCAACTGCCAATTGCAAAGGGGTCACGGCAATGCCTTGACCAAAGCTAATTGTTGCCAATGTTGAGTCGGTGTAGAGTGCATTACCCGGCTCCGGGAACCAACCCGACATTTCACCTTGCAAATCAACATTGGTAATATTGGAAAAACCAAATGCGTTAATGTACGAGAAAAACTGCGTTGGACCTAACCCTGCGGCAATCCGAGCGGCGCCGGTGTTAAGTGAGTGTTGGAGCCAACCGGTATAATCTTGTTGCCCCCATGCTCCACGGTCCCAGNNATCATAGTAACTCCACTCTGGCGTAAATTTGCCGCTATCCAAACCAGCGGCGGCAGTCAAAACTTTAAAAGTGGAGCCGGGTTCGTAGGCGTGGCTGATGGCACGATTGGTTAACCAGTACAGCGCATTCTCTTTTTCATTTTCGGGGGTATTCGGGTTATCTTCGGGAATAACGGTATTGTTTGGGTCGTAGGTGGGTTGGTTAGCCATTGCCCAAATTTCGCCATTGCGCGGATCCATCACAATCATCGAGCCGGATTCTGCTCCGTAAAATGAGATTGCTTCAGCAAGTAACTGCTCACTTGCATATTGAACGTCTAAATCCACCGTGAGATATAAATCTTCCCCGCTTGGAGTGGTGGTTTCCAGTTGAACATCATAAGGCAGTGCATTGGTGGAATTATCCTGAGCCAGGTTCGGGTTTAGCAAGCCGTTGTACCTACCTTCAATGCCGTAAGTGCCTTCATTTTGCAGGTTCACCCGCCCCAAAATATGTGCGGCAACTGTGCCATTGGGGTAATGCCGCACCCAGCGAGGGCGCACAATCACCCCGTACAAGTATGGGGGGGGCTCCACATTCTTGCGGTCTGGCGAAACAGACCATTCATAATACGCAGTTTGTTGGTCAAGGATATGTTCGCCTTCTTCTTTTGTTGCCAATGCGGTGATGGGCACATAATGCCGCGGGTTATTATTGGCATCTACTCGTTGTTGGGCTTCTGCCAAAATTTGTGCTTCAGATAAGTCATCTGCAATCGGAGCAAGCTCACGCGCTACATCTGCAGGCGACTGCACAGCGTATGGATCCATCATCACTTCGTAATACAACTCATTAAGCGCAAGAATATTGCCATTGCGATCGTAAATCGTACCACGCCGATTGTCCGTTGGATTCCAGCGAGTGGTGAGAATGTTTGTTTCGTTTACTAGATCGGAGTTTTGTTCGTGCCCTTGAATCGTCACAATCCGATAAACCGAAGCCACCAAGCCCAAAAGCAAAAATGCCATCAAAAAGATGACGCGCCGCATAAAACGATTGCGTAAAAATGCCATGTTATTGCTCTCCCCACAAAAGAGACCATTCTTCCCACAATGTTTGTGGAACTGTGTTGTCTACTGGTTGCGAAGGAGCAGGATTGCGCACATCATCCAATCCGGGTACTGCGAGATACTCGATTTCAGTATCTAATGCAGGACGATAGCCGGATGCTTGTACACGCGGCAAAACCTGCTGTAAGGATTGTGCATTGGCAATTTCTAATCGTAACGTCTCGTTAAGGCGAATCAGTGCATCGGTATCATTTACAATTTGCTGGGTCATCCGCCCGCTGTAGGCGGTACGCGATTTTTCACTAACGATAATGCCCACAGAGAGTACAACTGCAACGATAATGAACGCCAGAATCGAGATGATTTGAGTTTGGATGCGCCAAGGTGCTTGTCGAAAAGCACGGTATTCGGCAACACGCCCACTCAAGTTTTTCCAGATATCTTGAAATGGCTTGTCCCAAAAGTTGGGAATTCTTGATGGTTGGGTCATACTACTCATAATAACAATTTCTCCTTGCAACAAGTTTCTCTATGCAAGGTTCGTGCCACCACAGGAAGGGTTGGCAAATCGAAATTGGTTTTCACCACAGGTCAATTTGCAAAATACCTGCTAGTGCAAGGGTTCATTCGCTTAAACGCTCAGCAACTCGCAATTTTGCACTACGACTGCGTGAGTTTTGTAAAATTTCAGCCGCTGAAGCTGAAATCGGTTTTCGGTGAAGTTCTCGCAAACTGGCTTGATGCTCACAAGTACACACAGGCTGTTCGGGCGGGCAAATACAATCGCTGGATTCGCGCCGCATAAACTGTTTGACAATCCTATCTTCCAACGAGTGGAAGCTAATCACTGCCAACCGTCCTGCCGGTGCTAGGTAAGAAACCGCTAGGGGTAGCACTTTGGCTACTGCTTGCAGTTCATCGTTGACGGCAATTCGTAACGCTTGAAAGACGCGCGTTGCGGGGTGAATGCCCGGTGTGCGCCCCTTTTTGGGCACTACTCTATCCACTAAATTAGCAAGTTGGTGGGTGCTACGGAGCGGTCTTGCCTGAACAATTGCTTGTGCAATGCGCTGACTGAACCGCTCTTCGCCATAATCCCAAAAGATGCTTGCCAATTCGGTTGCTGACCAACTATTGACCACGTCTGCCGCGCTCAAGCTAGCGGCAGGGTCAAAACGCATGTCGAGTGGACCCTCCTGGCGAAAGGAAAACCCGCGCTCCGCAGAATCCAATTGCAAAGAAGACAAGCCTAAATCGAGCAGAATGCCATCCACCTGTTGCCATCCTACTTGTGCCAATCCAGCAGGCATTTCAAGGTAGGAAGTATGCAGGAGTATAGCCCGTTCTGCAAAAGGCTGTAATCGTTGCGTTGCAATCTTCAACGCGTTTGGGTCACGGTCAAAGCCAAGCAATTTGCCAGTTGGCGAACTGGCAGAAAGAATGCCGAGCGCATGACCACCCAAGCCAACAGTGCCATCCACATAGCGTTTGCCATCGGTGGGTTGCAAAGCATGGAGAACTTCTTGGTAAAGTACAGGAGTATGCAACAAAGTTGTGTTGTTGCTTGGTTTGGCGGAACCTTGCGGGTGATTCACAACGCTGGCAACTCTTTATGAAATTGTAGGCATTGGTCAGGGGTGCGGGTTTGCATTGTGCATTCCAGAACCCAAGATGATGCCGAAATCTGAAAAATCCAAAGTGTCAGAAGCATTTTCTTGGGCGGAAAGAATTTGCTCCCACTGCTCTCGCTTCCAGATTTCTATAAAAGTACCCATCCCTGCGAGTACAACTTCGCCTTCCAAAGATGCACGCTCGCGGAGACGGGGCGGAATATTAATGCGCCCAGAACCATCCAATTCCAAATCGCTTGCTTGTGTCATAAAGCTTCTTTGAAATAGCAGGGCTTTTTGGTCGGTCAGGCTAAAATTTTGGCGGATATGGGTAACCAAGTTTTGAAAGGTTTCCAAATCCAGCAAAGCCAAACTCCCATTGGAAAAGCCCGGCAAAACCACGCAACCCAAAGACAGCCGCGCACGATATTTGGCGGGAATCGTGATGCGACCTTTCGGGTCAATGGTGTGATAGTAGGTGTCCAGGAACATTTGTGCTACACGGGCTTTTAAAGCACTGAGCGCCTTCTGAGCTACACACTGTAGTCATTGGCGCTCCACTTTAGCCCACTTTGCTCCACTTTATAGTTATAATATACCACCAAACCCCACTTTAGAGCAACTTTTCACCACCCAAAACTCCAAAGTTTAAGGTTTCTCTTTAGCCATTTTCACCCCCGCCTATCAGATATGACCAAAGTCCAATATCTTGGTATAGGATCGTTTTTCAGCCTATCTATAGGCACTTTTTGTAGAAAATTGGTAACTGCTCGGGCTAGTGAAAACAAATCATTATGCAGGATTGCCCCCAAATAAGTGGGAAACAACTTAAAAATGGCACCCATCAAAATTCAGCGTAATCTCTCAATCCGAAAAATCTGTGTTAAGGACAGAGGGGCTTTACCGACACACCCCTGATTTGGTACGCAGATTGGACGGATGATCGGATTACACAGTTCTGAAGGATGGATTTTTCCCTGACAGCGAAAGCAGAGACGATGTTACGGTGCTAGAGTGCTGGACTCAGTGNNCAAACCAGGCTGAGCAGTTACGAAAATTGTCAGTTTTTGCATGTGTTAGCCTAGATATTGAACACAGATGAAAGTTGCCCTTTTTCATCAAGGAAAGTGTCTATACCCGACTCGTGTCGAATATAGCAATGAGAAAACGCCTTTTGAATCACTCAGATTTTTCCCTTCGGACGAAATGCGAAAAAACCGGAAAATTTCAAGTGCAGATCGGGAGGTTATGTCAAACATGGCTGAATATACTTAGCACGGTCACAGATTGCGGGTTTTTGCTNNCGGCATGGGTTATATTCGGTATCATACTGAATATCGATTTGCGTTTTTTTCTTAAGGAAAAAAGCGTAGCTTTCACCTGTACCGAATATAGCATAATGGGCAGGATTTCTCCCTTCGGTCGAAATGACCTAAAGATCAGACAATCTTAAGCGATGTCGAAGTTACGAAAAAGCGCAATTTCTGCCCGTGCCGGTTATCGTTACATTAGCGTTGGCTTTCTCTACCAACCAACTTTCACTGCGATAACCCGTACACCAAATTCAGACTTTTTTTGCGGAATTTTCGTTTCAAAATTGCTCTTTTTGTGGCTTTTTCACATAATCTCGGTAAAATCTCAATTAAACCTAAATGTTAAATCCCCCTTTTTTCGGTTATAGTTAATAGAATCTTCAACCAAATTCTATGCACTTTGATAATGTGACGGTATCTGCAGATAACTCCATGACGATAACAAATTTATTTTCTATTTCAATTAGTTCACTCAGTATCATCGGATATTTGTTGATGCTGGTGTATTTGGCGCTCCGTGAGATTAGCCCCGGCACCAAAAGGATGCTGATGGTCTTTCTGGCGTGGTCTATCGTACTAAGCACGCTCCATATTTTTGCAACCGCCGGTTGGAATTTTCGTGTACTGCCGTTAGGGGTTATACTCGGCTGTGCATATCTGGTCAGCGCCGGGATTTTTGGCATTTTAACCGGTATATTTGCTGGTTTCAAACAGGGTTTATGGCTATGGATACCCATCGCAGTTTTTCTCGCGCTTTTATTAATAACATTCAGCAGTTTGCGCATGTTTGCAGACAGCCGTATGCTTGCCATGCGGGAGATTTTTGTAAGCGATAACCCGCAAATTGCCATTGTCTTTATTGTTTTATGGCTACTGCTGTATGCCGGGATGATTCTCACCATTTCCTTCACCATCAGCCGATTAAACCTGCCCCTACACATCAATCGCCAACTGTGGTGGTTGGTTATCCTACCCTGTTTGGCAATCACAGAAAGCCTGTCCATCTTCGCCCCCGCCCCGTTGGACACATTGGGATTTTTGGCACGTTGGCTAGTGCTGGTTGCCGTCATTTACGCCATTCGCTACACCCAACTCTTGGATATACGTAACCTAATCCGTGTCGGTTTTGGTAATTCGGTGATGATCGCGATTACGGCTGGGATCATTCTGATGGGAGTAGGAGTAGGCTTGCAAGTTCTGGCTGACCCCAGTTTGCCCGGCGCACGCGGTTTGTGGGTGCTGGTAATTTTTTCGGTGGTGCTGGCGCTTATTTTTCAAGTACTGCGGGGTGTAGTTGCCGGATTAATTGAGCAGTTGGTCTTGCGATTTTCCTACGACCCAGCCCAAGTTGCCGCAAATTATGCCAAAAAGATTCCCAACTTGCTAGAATACAATGAGCTATCGGTTGCCGCCGCCACCACATTGCGTGATTCTATCGAAGCCCGCGGGGGTCTACTCCTTCTGCTAACCAGTGGAGAAAACGGCACTTTTGCCGAAGTCATCCCCGGTATTGGCAAAATCAACACCACCCCCACCGAATTCTCGCAAGGAACGCCGTTTCTCACCTTGCCGGGGCGCACCAAAAATCCGATTACCCAATACGAAATTGAGATTGACCCATCCTACCGCGATATCCCCAAAAACGAGCGGGATTGGCTCACTACTTTGGGTATGGATGTGTTTGTACCCATTTTTGATAATGGAAAATTGATTGGTATGCTCGGGGTAGGTCCGCGCTTGAGTGGCGAGCCCTACCGCAAACGTGAGCTTGACTTGATGAGCGCAGTAGCAGACCAAACCAGTGTCGCACTTAAAAATGCCCGCCTGTTTGCCCAGCAAAAACATCTAGTAGATGAAATGCAATCGCTCAACGAAGAACTGTTGGGAAGCAACCGCCGCTTGGAAGAGATGGACCAAGTTAAAACCGACTTCTTAACCATCGCCAGCCACGAACTACGCACACCACTCACGCAGGTGCGCGGGTTTACCGATGTGCTCGACACACTTAACGAAGCGGGTATGTTGGATAGCAAACAAATTGGCGAAATTACCCAAAGTTTACTGCGTGCTTGTGACCGTTTGGATTCTGTCATTGGGCAAATGTTGGATGTTTCACAGATTGACGTGGATGCCATGCAATTAAAGTTTGTGGAAACCACCCTAGAAACGGTGGTGCGCATGGCAGTTGAGCCGTATGCCACCGCAATTATGGAACGCAAACAAAAACTAACGGTGCGGGGTGTTAGCCAAATGCCATCCATGATGCTCGACCTACAACGCAGTGTGCAGGCATTTGGGCAAATTCTTAGCAACGCCATCAAATATACGCCAGATAATGGCAAGATTGAAATTAGCGCCGAAAAGATGCCGATAACCGCTAATGAGCCGGAAAGCATTTTGATTAAGTTCAAAGATACCGGTGTAGGGATTGACCCCAAATATCACGATTTGATTTTTGAAAAATTCTTCCGTATTGGCAGTACAGCCTTACACTCCACTAGCACCACCAAATTTATGGGCGCCGGACCGGGGCTGGGCTTGCCCATTGCCAAAGGCGTAATCAAAGGGCACGGCGGGCGAATTTGGGTGGAAAGTTTGGGGTTTGACCGCGATGCCTGCCCGGGCACCACCGTGTTTATTGTGCTACCGGTTCGCCCACCGCGCATCACTTCTGGGAGTCGTTTTAGTTTAGAAGTGGATGAGCTAGAAAAATTCAATGCCCAGTAGTTTTAGGCGTCTTGTGGATGTAATGAAAAAATTAGGCGGTCTGAGATGGGTAAATCCCACACTTGATGGAGTTGTTCCCGATAGCGTGCCAGCCTGCCGGTTGTAAAAAAGACTACCTGAGCAGTAGCATCTGGCAAGGTGTAATCTTCCTGCACCCGCAAACCTAACGCATCGAGTCTACGCACTGTCTGCTGTGCCACAGCCGGACTCGGGTCAATTACCAATGTTTCTGGTGAGACTACCTTGCGCAAAGTGGACAGCAAAAACGGGTAGTGCGTACAGCCGAGCACCAGTGTATCCACCCCTTCCCTCAGCAAAGGTTCTACAACTTCGCGCACTTTTTGCTCGGCAGTAGGGCTATCTGCTAAGCCATCTTCCACCAATTCCACCCATCCCGGGCACGCCTGCGAATAAATCTGTGCCTGCTCGGTGTATTTTTCCAGCAAATTGGCAAAAAGTTCACCTTGAAAAGTCGCCGGGGTTGCCAAAACACCGACTTTTTTGCCCTTCGACTGGGTAACTGCCGGTTTAAGAGCAGGCTCCATCCCCACAAAAGGAAAGCCCAAAAATTGCTCACGTAGCGGGCGGAGTGCCGCCGCGCTGGCAGTATTGCAGGCAATTACAATCAATTTTGAATCTAGCCCCATCAAAAATTCCACAGCTTGTTGGGAGATGATGCGTAATTCATTCAGTTTGCGTGAGCCATACGGCACACGCGCTTGGTCTGCCAGATAGACAAAGCGTTCATTGGGCAATAGCCTGACAAGCTCTCGCAAANNAGCAAAACAGATAATCCGCCTAGACCGCTGTCAAATATGCCAATGGGGGCAAAATTGGTTTTCATATTTTTATTATAGCTCAAGTCAAGGATGAGTTTCAAAGTGGGCGTTTTCATTAAACAAAAACAAGCATGGTGTCATGCTTGTTTTTGTTTTCCCGAGTCAAAGAGCGCTTAGATTTCCCAGTGTTCGGGAGAACGCCATAGGCTAGACAAGGTTAAGTCACGCACATAGCGTAATTCTTTGGGAAGACGGTCATACAACTTGGTGAATAATTCTTCGTGCATCAGCAATTCACGATTCCATTCATCACGGTCTACAGACATGAGCGCATGGAATTCTTGTTCGCTGAAGTTCAAACCACGCCAATCGAGATCTTCGTAGTGGGGCATCCAACCGATAGGACCTTCGGAACCAATGGAACGTCCACGGCAACGCTCGACGATCCACTTCAGCACGCGCAT
>DKKK01000044.1 GCA_002455215.1 Anaerolineales bacterium UBA6668
AATCTGCGTCCCGAATCAGGAGTATGTCGGGGCAAAACGGTCAGCAACACGGATTTTTCGGATTGATGGATTACGCTGAATTTTGAACGGTGTCGTTTTTTGTCATTTCTCACACAGGCACGCCGTCACGCCAAATGGACTATTAACTATTTACCNNGGAGACGGATAAATAGAGCGTAGTGGAAAGCGTAGCCAAGCTTATCGGCAGGCGATAATGCCATAGGATATCTGCCCCAAAAACACATTGTATCAAGATGGGAAATAACGCCCAAGACAGAATTAAGTTGGTATAAGTAGCCGGCTGATGCCCGCTTGCCAACCACAAGCAACTGGCAAGCCAGATGATGCCCACCACCCCACTTAACCCAAAGCGAACCCTTTGATTGNNCGGTGTGGGGCGCAAAACGCTTGAGCAAAAACACCACCCACGCCCCACTGACGATGGTCTGCAAAACAAAGAAGAGATATTCTTCCAAAGGCACCCAGCCTATCAGCACCCCACTAATTAGGTGGGGTTGATAATACCAAATGCCGTTGGCAACCAGATAATTATCCCACGGGGTGGTATAGCCAAGTGCCAACCCAATGTGCGCCACAACAACCCACACCGGATTCCAGGTTTGCAAGTGAGCGGGTAGCCGAATGCCCAAGTGCCGGTCACGCCAAACCAAGCCCACCAACCCCAACAGGGGAATGCCCAAAAATATCAGCAAAAAATTAAAGTAAGTCATTTTTCATCATGCCGTTAGATTGAATGAAGTCTTTGCAAACCATGTCAACTTACCGAGCGATTTGGGTCACTTTCATGCGAACCCCTGGTCTAGGCTCCAACGTTGCCCCCATGTGCAAAGATACCCGCTGGGGAAGCAGTTGCACTTGCCACTCCCGCAAAAGGGTTGCCAACACGGCTTTGGCTTCGATTTGAGCAAAAAGATACCCAATGCAAATGCGCTCACCACCGCCAAATGGCAAATAAGTCCACGCCGCTGGACGTTGGAGAAAGCGTTCTGGCATAAATTGGTTGGGCGATTGCCAAAAATCCGGGTGGCGCTGTGTCAGATAAATGCTATAAATTACCCGCTGATGAGCGGGGATGGTGAACCCATTGAAAGAAATTGCGCGATTGGTGAGACGGTTGCCAGCATGAATGGGTGGATACAGACGCAAAGTTTCCTGTAGCACCCATTCCAACGTAGTAAAAGACTTCAAGTCGTCCAATGAAAACGGGTTTTCCAGCGGGACAGCCCGCACTTCTGCGGCGACTTTTTCAAGGTGGTCGGGCGACTTCCCCAAGCAATACAATGCCCATGCCAGTAGTGCCGTGCTGGTATCGTGACCGGCTATCAACATGGTCAGCAGTTGGTCACGGATAAGTCGGTCGTCTAAGCCGGCGGCAATCAGCAAGGAGAGCAAATCATCCCCAGCAATGGGGTGTGTGCGCCGATGCTGGATGAGCGAAAATAGGTAGCCATCCACCTTGGCAATTGCCGCTTGGTAGCCAAAGCGCGGCAAATCCGGGAAAATCAGCCACAAGCCAGGCGAGATGTATGCCAATGTACGTAAGATTGAATGCCAAAGAGACTGTAAGTATGGGGTAAAATCTGCACCAAACAAACAATCCACCAAAATCAGCAAGGCAATTTTGCGCATCTCGGCTAACATTTCGTAGTGATTGCCAGTTTGCCAGGTGGAAAGTGCCTGACGGGTGCGCAATTGAAAGCTGGTCAAAAAACCTTGCATANNACTTGCGCAGTTGGTCATGCTCGGCACCGTCTGTGACGAGCAAACCGTGCCCCAACAAACGCACAACCGGGTCTTGCTCTTGCCGCCACAACAAATCGTCATGGGCGGTGGTCAGCACAAACTGGCAAGCGTTTGCTCCTGCCATAAAGACTGGGCGAAAACCCGGCAAATTCACCTGAAAAATATCCCCGCAATCCGCATGGAACGATTGCAAGGCAGAAAGAATCGACTCCGTGCGCAAGGCTTTCAGCGCACGCAAGCCAGCTTGTGGGGTGGGAATTGGGGGAGTTGGCATTGGATAATTAAGCGATTTTGGCAGGCGTGAAGTCACCCTTTTTCAAGCGCAACCAGGTATTCAGCAACAGTTGTAATTTACGTCTCCCACCTACATGCGCTCGTTTGGAAAAAACATCGTAGTCATTTTGCTCAATTTGTGCCAAAATCTCGCGGTATAGCACAGCGGCAGTTGCCACCGCCAACTGCCCATCCTTGCCCAAATATGCCACGCCAGGCAGAGATTCTTCATAAAGGCGGCGGTTGCGGGCAATCTGAAATTGCATAAACTCCCGCCAAGCGGGAGTCACTTTTGCCGTAGCGAGCTGTTGGTCGGTTATGCCAAATTGCGCCAGTTCATCTTGCGGCAGGTAAACCCGCCCCATGCGATAATCTTCGCCCACATCGCGCAAAATGTTCGTCATCTGCAATGCCACCCCTAGCTTAATGGCATAAGAAAAAGCAGTGTGGCTATCAAAACCGATAATATACATGCTCATTAAGCCCACAGTCGAAGCAACGCGATAGGCATACAACGAAAGCTCATCAAAATTGGCATAAGTGCGCTGGTCAAAATCGCTGGCGACCCCATCAATCAGTTGATGGGCGTACAGCAAGGGAACCCCCTGTCGAAAAAGCATATCGCGCCAGGCAGGCAAAATTTCTTCAGTGGGATGAGTGTGTGGCAATAAAGCGTAGTTTCGCCAATTTTGCAATTGCTGACTGGCAATGGCGGGTGGGTTTTTGTCCACAATATCATCCACCTTTCGGCAAAATGCGTACAAAGCGCGAATGGCTATCCGCTTGGGATAAGGCATCACACTACTAGCAAAGTAAAAAGTTCGGCTGTGATAGGCAGTCAACTCAGCGCAATACTGGTAAGAATGCTGGAGCTTTGTATCGAGTGGAGACGGGACACATTTTGAGCCAGTTTGAAGACACACATCTAGCTGATGAGTTGCCAACGCCAGCAAATTAGATTCCCAAGTTTGGTGTATTGTCATAAATTTATTGCTTAAGCGGACAATCGGAGCTTTGATTGATACAATCATAGCTGTTAAGTTTTGTTGACGATGAAGCATCGGCTGTCATCAAAAAAGCAAATAAATTATGGCTTAATTTATGCAAATTGTCAGGTTGGAATTTTGATAACTGTTCAGCCTGATTTGGCAAAACCGACAGTCTGGCGCAAGGTGGATATTGACTGCTGATGGTTTGTTCATTTAGCCGCCAACTCTGCTTGCCC
>DKKK01000058.1 GCA_002455215.1 Anaerolineales bacterium UBA6668
TGAAAAAATAGAACATTTATTCAATGTGACATTGTCAAAGTAGTTACACCTTATTTTGTTTTTGGCTTGGCGTAAACGAGCCAGTAAACCATACCCACCAAGCCAGCGCCACCTACAATGTTTCCGAGCGTGACCGGCAGTAAATTGTTGATGAAAAAGGCAGACCAAGTGAGTTTGTCATAATCAGCGATGGCGATTTGAGCAACTTCCCAGAATTTTGGCGAAGCAAAACTCTTGATGAATAATCCAAGTGGGACAAAATACATATTGGCGATGCTGTGTTCAAAACCTGCCGCCACAAACGCGGTGATGGGGAATACGATACACAGAATTTTGTCGGTGCTGGTGCGGGCGCTCATCACCAACCAAACTGCCAAGCAAACAAGCGCATTGCATAGCACACCGAGTGCAAAGGCTTGCATAAAATCGAGCGAAACTTTGGACTTGGCGATATTTAGGGCGGTTGTACCTACCGCACCATTGCCAAACAGGTATTGCTTACTAGCAAAAACCAAAATAGCGGTGGCAAATGCGCCGATAAAATTGCCAACGTAGACAATCGCCCAATTGCGGAGAAGCTGGGCAGTGCTTACCTTTCCGCTTGCCCATGCCATCACAATCAGGTTGTTACCGGTAAACAACTCTGCCCCTGCAATCACGACCAAAATCAAGCCGAGGCAGAAGACTAAACCGGAAAGTACCCTACCTACACCGTACGGGAGTGCAGATGCGCCAGTTCCGGCGATTGTTGAGAAGACCGCGCCAAGAGCAATGAATGCGCCAGCAAGAATGGCTAGTACCAACATTGGGACAGTTGCCATCTTGGCTTTGTTGACGCCGATGGTTTCTGCTTTTCCCGCCATGTCTGCGGGCAAAAGGGCGTCCAATGTGGGGGTGGGGGCTGTGTCAGGCATGATAATACACTCCAAGAAAAAAAGATATTGTCGTGAGCCTAGTGTATAGGATTGTGCAATATTTCACAAATGAAATTTGTAATGAGAGTGAATGTAAAAAGTCATTGGGTGGCTAAAGGCTAGTTGCTATTGCTATATTCAACACGCATGGAAACTGAGCGAATCTGACTCGCGCCGAACATGGTTAAAGTTGTAATTGCTCAGCCTTATTTGGCAAAACCGACAGCCCGGCCAAACAGGATGAATATCCATCGTCCGCACTTGCATCTGATGGGGATTGACTGTTGATAGTTTGTTCACCCGGTCAACGATTCTAGCTCCTGAGCCGCCAACCCTGCTTTCGCTGTCAGGGGAAAATCCACCCTTCTGAACTGTGTANNATTTTTAGGTTGTTTGCCACTGACCTGGGGCAACCCAACATCATTGTTTCACTATGCCTGAGCAGTTACTTAAAGTTTATCAGTCGCCAGCAATGCAGTGTATAATCAAAAGACTTGAAAAGACTCTCTGTATTCCCGGCTGAGTATCTTTGGACTGTGATTTGCTATTGGAATTCGTATGTTTGCAAGATTTCAAACACAATATTATAAAAACCCGCTATTGGCACAAATTGTGATTGCCGCTGGGCTTTCTGCAGTGGGAGTAGGCATTGGTTTGCTGTTGGGCTTTGCTGGACCCATCATTACTGTCATCGTTTTGCTCATATTACCACTTTTTTGGTTAGCGCTAACCAGTTTGGAAGTAGCTTTTGCATCCTTGCTAGTTGGATTGTTGTTGCTACCATTTGGCACGATGCCGTTCAAAATCCTGATAACCCCCACCTTTTTAGATCTAACACTCGGTGGGGTGGTAGGCATTTACCTTTTGCAATGGATGGCAGGCTATCGGCGGCGTTTAGCGCTGACGCCCGCACACGGATTAGCGCTTATGTTTTTGGTGTGGGCTGTGATTGCCTTTCTGGTTGGTAAAGACAACGGACCACTGACCCCCAATATTTTGCGAAAATTCGCTGAATTTTTGTTGAGTATTTTCTTTGTGTGGGTGGTGGTGGATTACTGCCAAACCCGTGCGCAATTACAGCGGGCGCTGTGGGTATTGATGCTGGCTGGGACATTGGCGGCGGCTATTGCACTGTTTCTCTATGTGTTGCCGGTGAATGTCAGCCAGCGTATCCTAGACCAACTACGGGTGATTGGCTATTACCCCAATGGGGGTGGGATTCGCTATATCGAAGACAATCCTGACCTAGCACAGCGGGCAATTGGTTTTTGGGTAGATCCCAACGCATTGGGCGGGGTGATGGCAATGTTTGCGGCGCTACTCGCCCCCCAACTCGTGGCAAAACAACCCTTGCTACGTCCACGCTGGCTTTCATGGGGGGCATTCGGGTTAGTGTCATTGGTGGTGTTACTCACCTTTTCACGGGCGGCGATGGTGGCTTTGGTGGTGGCGCTGTTGTTTATTGCCGCGTTTCGCTACCGCAGTTTGCTGATAGTGTTGGCAGTGGGTGCGATATTAATAGTGGTTTTGCCGTGGACACAAGCATATGTGCTACGTTTTGTGGCAGGGGTACAAGGACAAGATTTAGCCACCCAAATGCGCTTTGGCGAATATAAGGATGCACTGATACTGATTAGCCGCTACCCGATCTTTGGGGTGGGTTTTAGCGGCGCCCCGGATGTGGACGTATATTTGGGCGTGTCAAACGCTTACCTGTTGCTGATGCAGGAAATGGGGATTGTTGGCTTAGCAATATTCACGACTCTGATGCTGGTAGTATTTGGCTGGGGCATTCTCAATCGCAAGGCAATTTTGCAAAACCCGCAGTATGATTCCCTGTGGTTAGGTTTGTATGCCGGTATTTCTGCCGCCTTGGTTATTGGTATTTTTGACCATTATTTCTTTAACTTGGAGTTTCACGCATCCCAAACCGTGTTTTGGCTGTTTATCGGGTTGACTCTGGCAGTGGTGCGGTTAGCCAGCACGGAAAGCGATGCTTTAAACAAGTGAGAATTGCGCTTAATCTTTATAAAAAGAAAGCACAACGTCCCCTGTCTTGAATATCAGGTAAGTGATGAAATTTTCTGAAATCCACCACATCGCTATCATTTGCTCCGATTACGAAAAGTCGAAAGATTTTTACGTCAATCAGTTGGGGTTTGCCGTCATCGCTGAGCATTACCGCGCTGAACGTGACTCTTACAAACTGGATCTGGCTGTTAACGGCAAATACCAAATCGAACTGTTTTCGTTCCCCAATCCGCCCAAGCGAGTACAATCGCCAGAAGCGTGCGGCTTGCGCCACCTTGCCTTTGCCGTAGAAGACCTACCTGCCGTGGTAGATGCGCTCCAGCAAAAAGGAATTGCCACCGAACCCATCCGCATGGATGAATTTACCGGCAAGCGTTTTGTCTTTTTTCGCGACCCCGATGGTCTACCCTTAGAGTTATATTCGATATAGATGGAAATTGCACTTTTTTCTTAAGAGAAAACACGCAATTTGCTATTTGGCACACATCCCAAAATAGCCCGTTTCGAATAGATACGAGTTGTAAGATTGCCCCTAACGTTTGCCTAAACCGAGTGCTTTGGCGATATCCGCTTCATGTAACAGGGCATGGCGGTAGAGCATTTTGAGCATTTTCTCTAGCGGAACAACCCCTAGGAAAGGGTGACGGGCTTCCTTAAGTAAGTCTTCAGCGATGAGGGATTGGCTAAATGCGATTAGAGCGTTACGGGCTTGCTTAAATTGCGCCATTCGTTCAGCCCAAGTAGCGGTTTGGGCAGTTTGTAAACTCTCGGCATTGTAACGGTCAATGTCAAAATCTGCGCTAACGCCACCTTCACCCGCCAGAATTCCTTGAAATAAGCTTAGGAAGCGCTCTTCCGACAATGCCAAATGTGTCAAAATATCGGCAGTACGCCATCCCCCCGGTTCAGGGTAAATTTGGGCATTTTGTTGCGTTTCGTCAAGCTGGCTAAAAAATTGTAAAGTGGAGTCGCGGTGACTGGATAATTTTTCGCTGATTTGGGCAGGTGATAGCATGGGGTGTTATTTCGAAAGGGGGGTGTGGGTAAGGGCTTGGAATAACTCGCTTTGGATATGTCCGTTGCTGGCAATCACAGACACCGGTACACGTTTGTACCAGTTGGCATTGCCTGCCCAATCGGTCATTCTTCCCCCAGCTTCAGCCAGAATCACACCACCCGCGGCAATATCCCACGGCTTCATGCGTAATTCCCAGTAGCCATCTAATTGACCATTGGCTACGTGACACAAATCTAAGGCGGCGGAACCGAGTCGGCGAACATCCTGCACCATTAATTGGATACGGGAAAAATGCTCTAGGTTGTTATCGGGGTTGGAACGGCGGTCGTAGGGAAAACCAGTGACAAGCAAACTGCGGTCAAGACTGGTGGTTTGCGATACTGCTAACTTTTGCTCGCCTTGCCATGCGCCCTTGCCCAATTCCGCATAGAAAAGTTCTTGCACAAAGGGGTTGTAGACGACTCCAAGCCAAGGCTGAAAGGAATTTAGTTGGGTATTCCAGCGGGTGATAGCAATTGAAACGCCACAGTAAGGGTAGCCATGAGCAAAGTTGGTCGTACCATCAATCGGGTCAATGACCCACTCAAACTCTGCTTGCCCGGTTGTACCCGTTCCACCTTCTTCGGCAAGAATAGCATGGNNTTTTGGCGGATGCTGTCAACCAGATAGGCTTCCACGGCATGGTCTGTGTCGGTCACTAGGTCTATCTGACCTTTGTAGTGGATGGTAGGGGCTTGTTGGCGTGCTCGCTGATAATGGGAGCTAGCGCCTTGTGCGAATTGGATGGCAGATGTTAGGAGCGGGTTCATCGTGGCGATAGTGTACCACAAAGTAATTTCCCAAGTAAATTGTTAAGCTATTGTATCAGACTTATTGGACCGGAACAGCCACAACGAAGTACCTTCCCCAAGAACCGTTGCCGTTGTTTTCGATACAAGTTTGTAAAACCAACTTGGTTTCTCCCGGTTGCGAAACGTAATATTTAATATAAATTTCATACGCTTCGAACACTTCGCCTGTCTCCAAATCCATTAAATTGGTTTCCGGGCTGTTGGGGCTAAGCGCTTGATAGCGTTTTAATTCTACTACACGAAATGACTGAATATTTCCTAAACCATCGACAATTGAAATGGTTTGATTTTCTGTAATTTCATAAAAGTAAGCACCAGCCAAGTAGTTGTGAGCCAATATGCCAATGGTGTTGGTTAGGCTGGCATAATAATATTGAGTGACCGTATTGAAACTACCACTGACCCAATTGGGTTGCTGATTTTCCTGTTGGATGATAGGCATACTCAGTAAATCTTCAATATATAAACCAGTCAACTCTGGACTACCTATTTTGGCGTCTTCTACGAAGGATAGCAAGTCTGAATTATTATTGGGCTCGGCACTAGGAGATGCGGTTTCAGATTGATTAAGAGAGTAATCAATGCTTGAGTCTAACTTTTTGGGCTCATAGGTTTTCGGGATGGTAATTTCGGGTTCATTTGCGGGTGGTAAAACAGTGGGAACAATAGGTGGGGTGTTCCCGCTTTCTGAGACAGAAATCAAGTGACCTGTAACTGGAATTATTTCCGCATTTGTATTAGAAAATAGTTTGAGAGCGAATACAATGCCTAAACTTATGAGTATTGAAAAAGTAGTAAGTCTCATGTGACAAATGAACCGATATTTTTCGTAATAAGGTCTGAAATCAGATAGAAAACGATGCTGTGAGCATAAATTAATGGATTAATTAATAAAATAGTACAATAGTACTAGAAGATATTAACGCTATAAAATAAAGGCGAATATTGACAAGCAGAAGAAACTTTTAATTAAAAACAAAGGAAAATTTTATTCTAAAATAGTTATACAGTATTAAAAATACGAATTTCCTTAATATTTATGTGCTTGAAAATATCAAAACAATCGAAAATAGACCGCTTTGGGAGAAGGGAAAAAACCAAATCGGCAAGCCCAACTATGAAAAATTAATTAAAAAATCGTGTGAAATTAATAATGGAAAAAAGTGGGCATCTTCGACAGCGAAAGTGAAATCTATTTCAGTAGAAAACTGGGCTAGGGACATGCCCATACCCGCAATTTGCTATTCTGCATACACTGAAAGCAAAAAATACAACTCTCGCCTATGAAAATCGTATATTCAAATATGCTGTCTTTAGATGTGGTATTGCCCGGTGAAAAATCCCCTCAATCACCCGGATGAATTAGCGTTGGGGATGCCGATGGCTAACTTATCAGAGCTTGCCATACTCTGATAAGCTATTCAGTGTAAATTGGGGTGTTGGGTTTTCTGTCGCAACAAATGCCTGGCATTGCGGAAATATGCTGGGGAAGGAGTGAAGCCACCATTTGTCAATTTTACCTTGCGTGGTGTCCAGTTCTGCTAACCCGTCCACGATGCCAGTTCCTACAGCCTTAAGGTAAGCCTCCTTGGCAGACCATATCTGGAAGAATGTTTGTGCAGGGCTCTGACTATTTGTCAATGCGAGCTTTTCAGCGGCACAATAGTAGGCACTTGCTAGGCTCTTCCAATCCGTATCTGCCCGAAGCCACCATTCCAAATCCACTCCAACAGGTGACTTTGCCACTGCCAGTAGCCAATGCCCGCGACTATGGCTAAGATTAAAATGTAAATTCAAGTTGGCTTCGAGTAGTGGTTTGCCAAAGGGGCTAGTGACAATTTGAACAGCGGCGGGTTGGGTCTGCAAATATCTAGCCAAAACCCAGCGTAATGCATAGCGCCCCTTTACCCACTCTATGCGATGGTGTTCAAAACGAAATCGCTCTGCACGCGCCAATTCCGCTTGCGAAAGTACAGTCTCCCATTTTGCTGGGATATTCGCCTGGTTTAAATCAAACCGCCACAGATGAATTACATCTGCGGCGGGTGGTACGAATTCGGTCATTGCTAAGGCGTCAGGTAAATTTTGCCCGGCTTGATGATTGCGGTTGAAATAATCAGGGGCTTTGGGGTAGGGGTAGCGGTTGCAAGAAGGGCAGGGTTGATTAATATTGGGGTTAGGACGTAAATGGTTGGTTGGGCGTTGGGTGTTTCGCTTGTGGCAGGGACAGGCGNNTATCTGTCCAAGTCGGTGGAACAGCCGTATTTGTCCAAGTTGGCGGAACGGGCGTTGAAGTTGGTGGAATGGAGGTGTTGCTAGGTACGACTACCGATTGAGCGGCGGGCAAGTTCCAGCAGTTGCCACTAGCCGGAATGATGCTATGATTGGCATTTGCCACCAGCGCACACATGCGAGTTGCCGCGGCAGGTTTGTCGGAAGTGCGGNNGTAGCCGGGAGACCCGGCATTTTCCTCCGTGACGGTATCAAAGAAAAAATGCACATGCATTCCGGGCAGTGTTTCGGTGTAGCCCCACGTTTCATACTCTACCACATACCGATTGTACGAATCTATCGTGATGCCAAGAATGCGGACAACAGGACCTTCGGGAGTTGGCGTTTCTGTTGGGGGCGACAAAGTTTCCGTTGGGGGGATTGCGGTATGGGTGGGGGGGACAGAGGTATGGGTGGGAACAGGAACTTCGGTGGTTGCGGGTACATCCGTGTTTTTGGGGTTATTCAGGCTATTATTTGCCGCTTCGGTTTCTTGGATAACAGCGGCGGCGGTCATTGAAATCTCGGTTTCAGACAGCCCAACTTTGCCAAAAATCCCCATTTGATTCAAAAGTAAAATACCAGCCACAACCACACAAACAAACAATGCAAGCGCCCCCGCCATAATCATCCACAAAGAAACGCCCTTCTTTGCCAGTTGGGGGGCTTGGGCGGATGTCGGGTCGCTCTGTGCTGGTTGTGCCGTCAAAACTGGGGTATTGGCTACCGCTTGCATGGTTTTGGGGGGCTGTTGAGCAGGAGCAGTGGTTTGGGCGCGTGCGGCTGATTCGAGCAAAGTCGCATCTGACCCAGCCAAAACACTCAGATTTGCTTGGCGGAGCGCTTTTACCAATTCACCAGCCGTCTGCCAGCGCTGGCTGGGCTCTTTTGCCAATGCTTTGTTGACAATGCGCACCATATCGGCGGGAATGTCTTTGCGTAGCTTGCTAATATCGGGTACCGGGTCTTTGACGTGCATCATCATCAACGTCATGGCAGAATCAGCTTCGTAAGGCGCTCTACCCCCCAGCATTTCAAACAGCATCACACCGAGCGAGTACAAATCGCTACGCTCATCCACTTTTTCCCCTTTGATTTGTTCTGGTGACATATAGCGAGCAGTTCCCACCACTGCGCCGGTAGCGGTGTGGGTAGTGCCACCCATTAATTTGACAATGCCAAAATCCATGAGAATGGCTTCATCGTGCATATTCACAATGACATTGGCTGGCTTGATGTCGCGATGAACCAACCCACGCCCGTGGGCATAGGCAATGGCTTCTCCGACCTGACTGCCATAGCGCACCACATCTTGGATTTCTACCACGCGTTCATTGTCTTTGTAGCGTTTGAGCAAAGCTTGCATGGTTTCGCCCGGCACAAATTCAAAGACAATAAAATACATTCCTTCATGCTGAGAAAAGTCAAACACTTGGACAATGTTGGGATGGCGCAATTGGGCAACTGCGGTCGCTTCTTCTTCAAAACGGCGGATAAAATCACCTTCATCCGTCAGATGGGGGTGAATCAGCTTGATGGCAACCACCCGTTTAAGATTAGGGTCATACGCCTTGTAGACAGCCGCCATGCCGCCTTTACCGAGTAGCTCTTGAATTTGGTAACGCCCTGCCAGCGTTTTGCCGACCCAGCCAGAAGGAGATGTAGTCATTGGTTCTTAATTCCGATGGATGAAGATTGGTTTTGAATTATGCTGATTCACTTGGTACTTGCAAAGTTAACCACCTAAAGGCAAAAAATGTTCCCATCATTTATTACACCAGGTACTTGGGCTATCACAGGTCTTTCCTGCCGCAGAACATGCGGCACTTGCCGCCGCCGACGCGCCTGCCCGAGTAGTGCCTGTTCCATAATAAATGTTGCCTGCGTAATCACTAGCGCTTGCGCCAAACTCTTTACACAAAGCATCGGTATCGGTATTTGGACCTCCCCCACATTTGGTATTGTCATCAATACACGCCCAAACCCCATTGACACAATGCCCAACTTGGATCGCGCCACAGGTAATGTAAGGCGCACCACCACAGCCGCTCCATTCGGCGGGGCAGGGTGGGTTGGTGGGCGTGGCGGCGGCAGTGTTGGTTGCCAGTGGGGTGGGAGATTTGGTGAAAGTAGCTGTAGCACGCCGTGCGGGGATAGTCGCCGCAAGCGAGACTTGGCTGATAGCGTTTGCATCATTAAAAGTCAGCAAGGGTTTGGATATCCACCCCAATTTGCCTGAGCTGGTTTCCACATTGAACCATGTGCCTTGTGCGTTCCGTCCAATCACGCTCACTTCATCATTTAACCGCAAATTGCCGACTAATTCATAATCGGTGCCGGGACCGCCACGCAATGCAGACTTGTCAATATTGACTTTGGCTAGAATGCGGGTATCGGGTGTTGGGGAAGGTGTTTCGCTAGCTTGCTGGGTCGGTGTGTCGTTGGGGGTGGCTTGGGTGGTTGCGCTGGGCGAAGGAACTGTCGTTGCAGTGGGGGGCAATGGCGTATCGGTGGGTGGCACAGCGGTGGTCGGTTGGGGAGTAGCCGTTGCCGTTGGGTTGGCTGTCTGGGTAGGAGTGGCAGTTGGCGGTGCAAACATGGCCGCTCCCCCCATCGCCCAAAATATCCCAACTACTGCCAATAGCCCAATTAAAACGAGTGCAATCCACCACGGAAACTTCTTGGCAGGTTTTTCTTCTACTGGCTCGTTAAATTGCGTGCTGGGGCGGGCATTCTTCTCGCTTGGCGGTTTGGGCGTGTATTTGGTTTGTGCTTTCCCCACTGCCACCGCTCCCATCGTTGGGTCATCGGCAAACACATCCATGCGTACTTTGCCGAGCGCCGCGCTCAGTTCAGCCCCATTGGCATAGCGTCCTGTTGGATATTTAGAAAGCAGGCGGTGGATGATATTTTTTAAGTCAATCGGCACATCTGCCCGCAGGTTATGCAGGTTAGGTACTGGGTCGTTCACGTGCATGACCATCAATGTCATAGCAGAATCGGCTTCGAAAGGGGGTCTGCCACTTGCCATTTCATAGAGTGTTACGCCGAGCGAATAGAAATCGGAACGGGTATCCAGTTTATCGCCACGCACTTGCTCCGGTGACATATAGCGGGCTGTGCCCACCACTGCGCCGGTGGCGGTATGTAAGGTGCTGTCGGAGATTTTGGCAATGCCAAAATCCATCAAAACCGCTTGGTTGCGCATGTCTAGCATGATATTGCCGGGTTTGATATCGCGGTGAATCATGTTTTGATTGTGCGCATAATCGAGCGCTTCAGCCATCTCACGCGCAATGGAAATGATTAGCTCAATGGGCATAAACCGCCCTTGCTCGTTTAGTCGCGCGAGGCGATTTTGCACCGTTTCGCCCGGCAAAAATTCAAAAACAATGAAGTACAAGCCTTCATCATTATTAAAATCGAATACCTGTACAATGTGCTCGTGGCGCAAACGTGCAACGGCAGTGGCTTCTTCGCGGAAACGGCGAGCAAACTCGCTGTTATTGGAAAGGTGTCGGTGAATGACCTTGATTGCCACAAAACGTTCTAGGTTGGGGTCCCAGGCTTTATACACCGAAGCCATGCCGCCACTACCCATCAATGAATCAATGCGGTAACGGTTTGCTGAAATTTTTCCGATTAAAGGGTCTTGCATACGTTTTTTGTTGGAGCAAAGAACTGGTTATTTGGGCAAGGTATACAAATAGGCGTTGTTGAAAGTGCAGGTGGTGTTGCCACTCTCGTTGATTGCCAAGAATCCGACAAAGCCTTTTAGAAAGCCAGCACCAATGCTTAGGTCACCGACATAATTGCCGTTTGAATAAACGCTAAACACATCATCACGTCCGATAATTGCAAAGTGATTGGTGGTGTCGTTTTGGAATTGGAAGCTAGGGTCAAAAGGTTGGATCTCCAATTGTACCGTTTCGTCACGATCTTCATCAATCTGCCCATTGCGCATGGTGCTTAAGCCAACCACACCCAATGCCGCCCGCGAAATGCCAAGCATGTATTGATTACCCGTGAAATTGTTATTGTCATCTGTTTTGCCGTCCGAGCGCAAGAAGTAGCCACAGCCGGCTGTACCAAACAGGGTATTCCAAGTAACATCTGCGGCAATTACAAAATCTGTAACGACTGTTAATAGAAAATTGTTCCCGTGGTCAAAGGTGTTTTTCCCTTCGGCAAACAGGGTAATGGGTGGATGTTGCCACTCCAATACACCGCTGGTCGGGTCAATGCCCATGCGTTGCAAATCAGACGAAATTTCGGGTGGCACGCTGTTATCGCGTACTGGCACGGTAGGAGAAGGGCGTACTGTGCTGGTGGGCGCATTGGCAAGTGTGCTTTGCGCCACCGAAGTGGCTTCTGCTGGTGGGAGTGTGGGGTTATTCTGGGCGGCAAGCGCATCGGCGGTGGCTTGGGCAAAGGCGTTTTGCACCTTTTGCGCCGCCGCGGTGGCTTCTGCCGAAACGCGCGAGTTTTGCACACAAGCGCTCACTAACATTGCCAAGCCAGCCAGTAGGAAAAGTGAAAGTAAAAAATTCTTCATCAGCTTATTCTGCGCGGTCTTTGCGGCGCATAAAAACAATAATTAACACGAAGACAATCAGGATGATCAAGCCTTGTGAAAGCCAAGTTTGCACCACCACCGCCATTTTTTGCTCTTTATTTACCATCAACCAACCAAAATCTTGGACGGGCTGTTTCAAGAAGTTTTCTGCCGCACCAATTGCCAGGCGCTGTTGAGCCACATATTCACCGTTTTCTTGCTCAAAAGCGATTTTTGCCGCTTGGAATGCCGCGACTTCATTCTCAAATACCGCCAATTTTTCACGGAACTCTGCCATTTGGTTGTCAAAATCTGCTTGAATGGCTTTCACTTGCGCGTTAAATTGTTCCAATTGGTCAAAATACTCTGCCATTGCCACATTGTCAGACTCATCGGTGGGCTTGACTGGCTCCGGCGGGAAGGTGGGGGCGGCAGGTTCTTGCGGTTTGGGACCCGGTTTAACCGGAGCATTCCCATTAGGCTCACCTTCTGGCAATTGAGCGGCAAACCGTCCAATGCCGGGGAAAGCACAGCTAGTTTCATTTAGCATTTTCAGCCCATTGCACGGGCATTCTGCCGAATTCTTTTGCCCTTCATCCAAGCTAGCCCAGATATCTGCGGGTTGTGCCCAACAGACATCCCTAGCCACATCACTCCCGACTTCGGTAATTGCCATAAAGGCTTGGAATGCCCAACGGGTGGAGGTAGGGGCACTCACAAATTGCGGTAATGGAACCAATGCGCCAGCCAACACAATTTCTGCCAGCATGATAGGAATCAAAATCAAGGGGGCAGAGTTGGCGTTGGGGGCGGCGGCGGATGCCCATAAGCCAATCATCATGCCGGCTAGGGCGCATAGCGCAATCGTTATATAGAATAACAGCAGTCCGCCTATGCCGCCCGGCATTTTAAAGGCAAGGTAATGCACCAGCGTAAAACAAGCCGCTTGATAGAGCGCAAGTAAGATTGCCACCCAGATTTTGCTCATAATATACGGGAACAGTTTCAGGTTTACCAGCCGCTCCCGTTTGTAAATGTCATTTTCTTTGACAATTTCGCGCATCTGGCTGAGCCCACCGGTCAGTACCGCATACACTGTGGGCAGGAAGAGCGTAATCATCACATTTGGGAAGAAGCCACTATACCAATCGAAAGGGTTTCTCCCCAGCGCAAGCGAAAGCACCACATCCAGCAAGCTCGAAATCGGCGCGATTAACAGCATCAAAATCAAGCTGAAGCGGTCTCTCGCCAAAATTGCCATATTGCGGGAAGAGAGAATGCCAAATTGACTGATGCCGCTCATCTTCTTGCGCTTGGGTTTTGCCACTTTGCCAGAGATATTGGCATGGCTGGCGACTGGCACGCCGGGTAGTTCCAGTTCGCTAATGGGTTGGCTGACATACTTCTGGTGGTAGGGGCTTGCTTTGAAGCGTTTTGCCCATTCTTGTGGGTTGCCCAGTTGGCTGTCGCCCAAAATTTTGTACACTTCGTCAAATTCCATCTTACCCGCTCGGCGTTCCCGTTCAGTGCGGAATTGGTCAAAGTAAGACAAGGCTTCATCCGGCGGTCCGAACCATGCCAAGTAGCCACCACGTGCCAAAAACACCACCTTATCCGCCAACATGACGTTTTTGGTAGCATGGGTAATCAACACGATGGTGCGTCCCTGGTCTGCCAAGCGCCGCATCATTTGCATCAATTCGGTTTCCGTACCCGGGTCAAGACCGGAAGTCGGTTCATCTAGGAAAAACAAACCGGGTTTGCTCAGCAGTTCCACCCCAATGCTAACGCGCTTTTGTTGCCCGCCCGACATTCGGCTGATTTGGATATCCTTGCGGTGGGCTAGGTCTAGGTCATTGAGTACTTCCATCACCCGTGCGTGACGTTCATCTCGGGTCGTGTCCGATGGCATACGCAACTGAGCGGCGTAATCCAGTGCCTGATAAGCGCTCAATTCAAAGTGGATAATGTCTTTTTGCGGTACATAGCCGATATCATTGCGGATGGCGTCAAAATCTTTGTACACATCCACCCCGTTCACCGTCACTTTACCGTGAGTTGCTGGGCGGTAACCGGCAATCGCATCTACCAACGTAGATTTACCACCCCCCGATTGCCCGACCACCACCACAAACTCACGTGGCTCAAATACGACCGAGATGTCTTGCAGGATATTTAGGTCTTTGCGCACCCACTTGTTAATGCCCACTGCTTCCACCCGCAAACCGGTGCTTTCGTCAAATTGAGCGAGCGATTCAGCACCAACTTGGAAGCGATATGAACCTATGCGGATGTTGTCATCCGGCTTTAGCCACACATCCCCGCTAATTTTAGCGCCATTAACAAACGTGCCGTTGGCTGATTGCAAGTCCTTAATGCGGAAGCGCTGTCCCACGCGCTCAATCATGGCATGATAGCGCGAAACATTCGGGCTATCCACCACAATATCATTGGTTTTGTCACGCCCAATGCTGATACGTTCCTTTCCGGCAAAATTAATTTCTTGGACGCGTCCTCCTACTTGCACAGCGGCTTGGGGACTTTGGTAGGTCATCGTCACCATGACGCCCGGGTCGCTACTGCCTACGCGGAGCAGGTCGCCCGGCTGTAAAAAGCGGCTTTGATAGAGAGGGCGTCCTTCAAAGAGTAAGGGATTGCCTGCATCCGGGTTAGGGACAGCCTGATAGCCATCACCGACTTTTTCCAGGGTAAGGTGGTGGCGCGAGAAAATCTTGGAAGGCACGACAATGTCGTTGTCGGTTGCACGCCCGACCGTGATGCGATTTTTGTAAAGTGGGTAGGTGTTGGTTACTTCACCGGCAACCGTCACCACCAATTGCGGCGCTTTGGGCTCTAGTTCATCAAACNNCAACACGGTTGCTCCGCTGGCGCCTTGATGCGGGCGTGTCTGATGGGCATTGGTATCTACATCTTCTTTGCCGAAATTTTTTGCCACGAGCGCAGACGCCTCGCCAAAGTCCATCACCGTGCGCGAATCGGGGGCGCTTTGGGCTTGCGCTTTACGGGCAGTTTCAACAATATCTGCTTTTTGCGCGGGAGCTGTCGCTTGTGGGGAGGGAATCGGCGCGTTGCGGGGGCTGGTCTCTAGGGGGGAAAGGACATTGGGGGCGGAAGCGCTGGTTGATTCCACCCAATCTGGTTTCATGCCGGGCAAGAGTGTCCCCAAGCCTACATCTTCCGGCATACTAGCGGAAAGGTTCGGGTTTTCATAGCGTAGCGTCACCATCACACTGGGTGCAAATTCACCCACCATCAGCGTATCGCCATTATCCAACTCGCGCGGACGCATTAAGATGGCATCGTTAATTTTGAAAGGGTTACCCGCTTGCGGCAGTGGTGTAAATTCATAAGTGCCGCCTTTGCGGGTCAGCTTGGCGTGATAGCGAGAGATGACGCGGCTATCAATCGTAATGTCATTATCTTCCGCGCGTCCGAGACTGTACTCGCCTTTTTCCAAGATGACTTCATAGCGTGGGTCGGCGCCAATTTGAATCGTCAACTTGATAGGCATCAAGGCTGGGGCAGGCGTGGGTGGGGGGACAGGCGTGTGCTCTTTTGCGGGGGTAACCGGTGGCAAAGGCGCTTCAATGATGGTTGCACCTGCTACGGGTGAAAACTCAATGACGGTTGCCGCGCTTTGGCTGACGCGAATATTGAAAACGACCGCTTGTCCAAGCGCCACAAGGTCACGGTCTTTCAGCGCCAACGGAGCTTGCAGGCGTACACCGTTGACATACGTGCCATTCGCGCTACCCAAATCTTCAATTTGGATCGTGCCATTGGGAAGTAGCGAGAGCCGGGCATGACGCCGAGAAACCCCCGGTGCATTCAAAACGACATCGCAAGCGGCATCGCGCCCAATGAGCGTCTCCGTTTTTTCGATATTGATCTCTTGACCCGCAAGCGGACCACTTTGGATTAGAATTGATATGAGTGCGGACACAAAATCTCCTCACAAAAATTAATTGTTAATATTCAATGCGATTCAGATTGGCGACTTTATTCTTAGGGGAACAAGTGCAATTTTCAACTATGCCGAATACGTTACACCGATTTTATTATTTTATAAAATTTATTTACCTATGCCTAGTACCCCTAAGTACAAAAATTGACTATAATGGTATGGGAAATATGAACTATTCAACGGCGAAACAGCCAAAATAACCGTATCCATAGGTAAAATTACGCACTATTAATGAGTAGCTTTTTGGCGGGAAGGAAATTTGCTTCCGAAAAAAGTATAAACACCCATGACTAATGAGTAAATTCGTCATTTCGCACGGACGCAGACAGGGGCGCTCCCAATAACAAAAACCAAACAATTGCAAGTGAACGCAGGTGTTGTAAAAAAAGTGCAATTCTCACCCTAGTAACGATAGAATGGTTTGTTTCTCCAATACAATTGAAAATAATGAACCTTTTGTGAAAAATTCACGTTTATATTCGACACGGATGAAAACTGCGCTTTTTCTCTTAAAGAAAAAGGCGCAAATCAGCCTTCGGCACACATGCCGAATATAGATAAAAAGCTCTTTAATCTTTCGTGGTTTATTCGACACGGGTTGTTTTGGCACACATGCCGAATATCGAGTTGCGCTTCTCTCCCCAAAAATAAAAACGCAATTTCCACCGGTGTCGGATACAGAAACAGGCGGCGGTTTTGCTTTCGCCAGCAAACCTTAGCAAAAAGCACAATCTCCGCTTTGCCATCAATAGAAATTCAAAGTTTCCAACAATGCATTTATACGACATTGACCCCAACCAACCGAGCTCCCCAAAAACACTAGTTGACTTACTCCGGTGGCGCAGTGCATACAATGGGGCACAAACTGTATATGGTTATTTGAGTGAAGGTGAATTGCCAGCGAGCGAAATTAGCTACGCCCAACTTGACCAGCAAGCACGTGCCATTGCCGTCAAGTTACAAGCGCGTTTTTCGCCGGGTGAGCGCGTTTTGTTGCTATTTAAACCCGGGTTGGAGTTTATTGCCGCTTATTTTGGCTGTTTGTATGCAGGCATGGTGGCAGTGCCTTCCACGCCACCCCGTACCAACAAGGTGAGCACCCGCCTGCAAGCGCTTTCTGCAGATAGTGGAGCGGTTGCCGCGCTTACCCAAGCCGATATTTTGGCGAATCTACAAGCACGTTTTGACATTTTGCCGGAACTCGCCAACTTATTCTGGCTAAACACAGAAGCCCTGCATTTGCCGGATGCCGATTTGTGGCGACCGCCCAGCGTGACCGCCGATTCGCTGGCTTTTATTCAATATACCAGTGGTAGTACCAGCCAACCGAAAGGCGTGTTGGTTAGTCATGGCAACCTTCTGCACAACCTGTACGCCATCCGGCAGGGATTTCGCATGGATCCAAACGGAAAAGGCGTGTTTTGGTTGCCAAGTTACCACGACATGGGCTTGATTGGTGGCATTTTGGAGCCGATGTATATCGGCAGTTGTTCTTACTTGATGGCTCCGGCAACTTTTTTACAGCACCCTAGCCGCTGGCTGACCGCCATTTCCCAGCTAGGAGGCACCATTAGCGGCGCTCCAAACTTTGCCTTTCAACTATGCGCCGAAAAAGTCACTCCTGCCGAGCGCAAAAAAATTGACTTATCCAAATTAGAAATTCTATTTTGTGGTTCAGAACCCATTCGTGCTGAGACTTTGCGCAATTTCGCCAGCGTCTTTGCCGAGTGTGGCTTTCGGGAGAGCGCATTCTACCCATGTTATGGCATGGCAGAAACCACCCTGATTGCCACTGGCTATGAAGGCGCACAAACCTTGCGTACCCTAAAAGTAGAGCGCACCGCTCTTGCCGGCAACCGTATCACCCAAGCGAGTGCGGATGTACCCAGTGAACAGACACAGGAATTGGTAAGCTCCGGTACGCCGTGCGTGGGGATGGATTTGCGCATTGTGGACCCGCACACCCGTCAAGAATTGGCAGATGGCAATATCGGTGAAATCTGGATTGCCGGGGGCAGTGTAGCACAGGGCTATTGGAAAAACGAATCGGCAACCGCCCACGCCTTCCGCGCTTTTACTTATAATGGAGCAGGTCCATTCTTGCGCTCCGGCGACTTGGGCTTTTTTGCCCAAAATGACCACGCCACCAAAGATTTGTTTGTGACTGGGCGGGTGAAAGATCTCATTATCATTCGTGGGCGCAACCTTTACCCGCAAGACATTGAACACACCGTTGGCAATGCGCACCCTGCCTTGCAATTGGGCATGTCTGCCGCCTTTGGCGCAGAAATAGCTGGCACAGAGCAGTTAGTGGTGGTGCAAGAAGTTTCGCGCCACGCACGCCGCCCCAATGTAGCGGAAGTTGCTGAAGCCGTGCGGCGAGCGGTGGCGGTAGAACATGGTGTACAACTCGCCGAACTGCTACTGATAAAACCGCTTTCTGTGCCGCGCACTTCCAGCGGTAAGATCCAACGTTTTGCCGCCAAACAAGGCTACCTGCAAGGCACACTGGAAGAAGTAGGGCGCTGGTCGGCGCGTGCAGAGCAAACGCCAGATGCAACACCCGGCTTGCCTAGTGCAACACCCACTCCAGCCGAGTACATTTCTTCTCCGCTAGAACAATTTATTGCTGAGCGCATTGCCGCCACACTCAAACTGCCAGTCAGCCGCATTGACCGTTACGAACCCTTTGCCAACTTTGGTTTGGATAGCGTACAAACGGTTAACCTTTCCGCCGAGTTGGAAAAGCACCTCGGGCAAAAACTTTCTGCAACCCTGCTGTGGGATTTTCCCACCATTGCCGAGTTAGCCGCGCATCTGGCAGGCACTAATGCAGTGCAAAACCCCAGTCGGCCCGCCAGTACGCCAGCCCTGTCTGCCCCCACACATGCAGAACCCATTGCCGTCATAGGCATGGCGTGCCGTTTGCCGGGCGCACCCAACCTTGACGAATTTTGGCGGCTATTGGCGGGTGGTGAATCGGCAATTATGGAAGTTCCGGCGGAACGTTGGGAAAACTTACAAAACGAAGCAGTACAAGAGCGTTTGGTGTCGAACAAAGCCGGATTAATCGCTGATGTGGCGCAATTTGACGCCGCATTTTTTGGTATCTCGCCACGCGAAGCGACCCGCATGGACCCCCAACAGCGTATCCTACTGGAAACAACCTGGCACGCGCTCGAAAATGCCGGGCTAGCCCCCAACCTGCAAGGGCAAACCCCAGTTCTGGGTGGGGTGTTTATCGGGGTGAGTAGTTACGACTATTCGCGCCTGCAATTTGCCGATGCGCAAAACGTGGATGCCTACGCCGGTACGGGCAATGCGCATAGTATTGTGGCGAATCGCCTGAGCTATTTGCTGGATTTTCGCGGACCGAGTGTGGCAGTGGATACCGCTTGTAGCTCATCGCTGGTGGCAGTTCACCTTGCCATGCAGAGCCTGCGTGCCGGTGAGTGTGAACTAGCTTTGGCGGGCGGGGTGAATCTACTGCTCTCGCCCGAACTCAGCCTAGCTTTTAGCCATGCGCGAATGCTCTCGCCGGAAGGCGAATGCAAAACCTTCTCGGCGCAGGCAGATGGCTATGTGCGCGGTGAAGGCTGTGGTGTGGTCGTTTTGAAGCGCCTAAGTGCGGCAGAACGAGATGGCAACCGCATCTTGGCGGTATTGCGCGGCTCGGCGGTTAATCAAGATGGGCGCAGTAACGGACTGACCGCACCGAACCGCCATGCACAATCTGCCGTGATTCGCCAAGCCTTGCAAGTAGCACAAGTTCAGCCCGCCCAAATCGGCTATATTGAAGCACATGGTACGGGCACACCGCTGGGCGACCCGATAGAAATTTCTGCATTGCAGGATGTCTTTGACGGGCAGGGGGATACCCCGCTGTGGGTGGGTTCGGTCAAAACCAACATCGGACACTTGGAAGCGGCGGCTGGCATTGCCGGACTGCTGAAAGGGGTGTTGGCGTTACAATACGGGCAATTACCCATTCACCGCAATTTTAGCCAGCTTAACCCACACATCCATCTGCACCAGTCGCGCATTCGCATTGCCAGCCCCACCTTTGCCGAACTACCTGCCGAGATGCCCAGCCTAATGGGAGTGAGCAGTTTTGGCTTTGGCGGCACAAATGCACACCTGATTTTGGAAAAATACCCCGCACCTGCCGTGTCGGCGCACACCCCACACGTGGAAAACCCCTACCTGCTTACTTTGAGCGGGCGCACGGAAGGCGCATTACAAGCCAATATTCAGCAGTTCCTTCATTTAATTAACCATTTTCCGACAGAAATTCAGAATATTGCTTATCGCGTGCAAATTGAACGAAGCGCATGGGAGCATCGCCTAGCGCTGGTGGTGGAATCTGCCGAGCAGGTGCAAGCCGCATTGCGGGCAAGTTTGGCAGGTGAGCCGAGTGAAAAATTGCGCATGGGCAAAAAGGGCAATACCACCCCCAACATTGCTTTTGTCTTTAGCGGGCAGGGGGCGCAAACGCTTGGCATGGGGCGGGAACTGTATCAACATCAGCCGATTTTTCGTGGGATGATTGAGCGCTGTGCGCAGTGGATTCAGGCAAACGCTGGCTGGGATTTGCTGGCGGTGCTGGGCTACGCGGCAAGCGAAAATGCCCCAGACCTACACCAAACTGTTTATACTCAACCCGCACTTTTTGCCTTTGAAGTGGCGTTGGCGAGCCTTTGGCAAAGTTGGGGCATTCGTCCGAGTATGGTGTTGGGGCACAGTGTGGGTGAAATTTCTGCCGCTTACTGGGCAGGTGTGTTTGACCTACCTGCCGCTTTGCAATTGGTGACCTGGCGGGCAAGCGCCATGCAGGCGCTTGAAGGGCGGGGGGGAATGGTGGCGGTGGCGGCGGGGGTGGCACAAATACAGCCCGTGCTAGGGCAATTCCCCAGCTTGGAGATTGCCGCCATCAATAGCCCCAAAAATACCACCATCAGCGGTCCATCGGCAGATATTCAGGCTTTCTTGGTGGCGTGCGCCGAGCATAAATTGGAAGCACAATTACTCAAAACATCCCATGCCTTTCACAGCGCCCAAATGGAGCCAATGCTGGCAGAATTTGCCGCCCGCATTGCCTACCTGCCCAGCCAAAACCCGCTCATCCCATTCATCAGCAACCTGAGCGGGCAGGTGTGGCAAAATGCCCCGCAAGCGGCAGATTGGGCGGCGCACATTCGCCAACCGGTGCAATTTTCGGCAGGCGTGCAAGCTTTGTGGGCGCATGGGGTGGATGTGGTGTTGGAGATAGGTCCACACAGCACTTTGCTGGCTTTGGTGCGCCAAAACCTAGCCAGTGGACAGAAGGTCAGCTTACTACCTAGCTTATTGCGTAACCAAAATGAACAACTGTGCTTACTCGATAGTTTGGCGCAGTTGTGGCTGGCAGGGGCAGGGGTGGATTGGCGGGGTTTCTGGCGTANNGCCACAAGTACCGGGCAAGTGGGGCGCGTTTCCCTGCCGCTATCCCTGCCCAATTACCCATTCCAGCGCCAACGCTACTGGTTTCAGCCGAACAGCCAACGGGTCGCCAGTTTACCGGCGGGCTCTGGCTATCCGGGCACGCGCCTCCCCACCGCCATCCCCATCTGGCAAGCGCAGTTTGACGCGGCGCAAGCACCTGATTTTGCCAGCCAATTGCAACAAGGCTTGTTGGCATGTGCAAACCAGGCTTGGGGGGAAGCCGTGCGTCAGGTGGCAGTGGTGATGAATAACCTGCCGAATGCGGGTAGCTTGCGTTGGCAAACCGTGTTAGAAAATGACGCCGCTCGCGTGTATGTGGCTGTCCCGAATCGTGCGGACTGGCAACTGCTGNNCAATTGAAGAAACACCCAGCACGCCCATCCACCAGGCGAATATAGATTATCTGCGCCAAAAAACCGCTGGCTTACTGGCTTGTCCGGTGCAAGATTTGCCAATTGACCGTCCTTTAGATACGCTTGGGGTGGATTCGCTCATGGCAATGGAATTGCGTGCCGGGTTGGAAGCCCATCTGCACCGTGTTGTGCCGTTGGTGTGGCTGATGGAAGGACTATCTTTGCTCCAACTTTCCGAGCGCTTAGATAGCCAAACAGCCCAAGAGAACCTGCCGAACTTGCCCACAGCCACTCCCAGCACTGAACCCTTCCCACTGAGCGCCAACCAGCAAGCGCTGTGGTTTTTGACAGAGCTTTTGCCGCCAGATGTTTCCTTTAATGTGGCGGGGGGNNCTTGACCGACAGCGTTTGTCTGCCGCTTGGTCGCTGGTGGTGGGGCGTCACCCGATGCTGTCTGCCCGTTTCCAAACGGTGCGTGGTTTGCCCATGCAGTGGACAGCCGAACCGAGTGCGCCGGTATTTTCTGTCATCCGCTTGCCCGCCGATGCGGATTTGTCGGTAGAATTGCAACGCCTGGCACACGCACCGTTTGACCTAGCCGCCGGGCAACTTTTGCGTTTGCTACTGCTTGAATACGGAACGCAAAGCATTGTCTTGTTGGCAGTTCACCACATTGTGACCGATTTTTGGTCTATGAGCGTGTTGGTGACAGAACTTTTGCAAGCTTACCAAAATGGCGCTCCGTTACTGCCTGCTCCACACCACAATTATGCCGATTTTGTGCGCTGGCAAAGCGAGTACCTAGCCAGCCCAGCAGGCGAGCGAGCGCGAGCCTACTGGCACAGCCACTTGCAAGGTGAACTCTCCTTGCTTGATTTGCCCACCGACTTTCCGCGTCCTGCCATACAAACCTTTCGCGGGGATAGCCTAACGCACTTGTTTGAGATTGATTTGGCAGACAGACTGCGGGCATTGGCGCAAGCACACGGCGTGACACTATACACGCTCTTGCTATCCGCTTTTCAAACCCTGCTATACCGCTACACTGCCCAAGATGATTTGTTGGTAGGAAGTGTACTCAATGGGCGTGAACAGCCGGGTTTGGCTGGTGTGGTGGGCTATTTTGTCAATCCGTTGGCGTTTCGCGCTGATTTTTCGGCAAACCCCAGTTTTGTCGAATTGTTGGCACAGCAAAAACAAAACGTGCTGAACGCCTTTGCCCACCAGCATTATCCGCTCCCGCTTTTGGCAGAAAGCCTACAAGCCAAACGTTTCGCCGACCGCCCACCCTTGTTTGAAACTTTGTTTATTTTTCAACAGGCACAGCGTGTGGGCGATTTTGATAGTGCGGCGTTGAGCGCTTTTGCCCTGGGCTTACCTACATCAACTTTGCAGGTGGGCGATCTGTCCCTGCAACCGCTGGCATTGGGCGGTTTGCCCGCGCAATTTGACCTGACACTGATGTTGGCAGAAGTGCCTGCGGGCTTAGGGGTCAATCTGCACTATAACACTGCACTTTTCCGTGCGGAAACGATGGCACGTTGGGTGGCGCAGTTGGGCACACTCTTGGCTGGCATTTGTGACAACCCGCAAATGGCGATCCGTGACCTGCCACTTTTGCCCGCCGCCGAGCGCGAACAACTTTTGCAGGGCTGGAATCAAACCGAGCAGGACTTTCCCCACACCAGCAATCTAGCCGACCGGCTGAGCGCCAGTGTCGTGCAACCTGCCGAGCGCACCGCATTGCAGTTTTCACTGACTGGCGAGTCACTCACCTATGCTGAGTTGGAGGCGCGTGCCAACCGATTGGCGCACCATCTGCAGGGATTGGGCGTTTCACGCAATGTGCCGGTTGGGTTGTGCTTGCCACGTACCGCCGATTTGCTGGTGGCGGTTTTGGCTGTGCTGAAGGCGGGTGGGTGCTATGTGCCACTCGACCCGGCTTTTCCCGAACAGCGTTTGGCATGGATGTTGGAAGATGCTGACCCGCTGGTGGTGGTGAGTCACCGCTCATTGGCAGATGTGCTTCCTGCACTGGGCTGTGAACTGGTGTGGCTAGATGAAGACAGCACCGAAATTGCCGAACAACCCACACATCTGCCAGAATGCCCCGCCACTGCCGAAGACCTGGCGTATATTTTGTACACCAGTGGCTCGACTGGCAAACCCAAAGGGGTGGAAGTGCCGCGCCGGGCAGTCGTGAACTTTTTGGAGAGTATGCGCCAACAGCCGGGCTTGCACGCGGATGATTGCTTGTTGGCAGTCACCACTTTGTCTTTTGATATCGCCGTGTTGGAATTGCTCCTACCTTTGTGGGTGGGCGCTAGAATTGAGCTTTGTCCGCGTGAAGTGGCGATGGACGGCATGGAACTGCAACGCTTAATTGAGCGCAGTGGCGCGACCGTTATGCAAGCTACGCCTGCAACTTGGCAGGTTTTGTTGGAGAGCGGCTGGCAGGGTGCGCCGCGCTTGAAAGTTTTGTGTGGGGGAGAAGCCCTGCCGCGCAAGTTGGCGCAAGGCTTGCTGGGGCGGGTGGCTGAACTCTGGAACTTATACGGTCCCACCGAGACGTGCGTTTGGAGCACGGTCTGTCCGGTGACACGTGCCGACTTGTATGGCAAAAACACTTTCGCCGCGCCTACCGTTTCGATTGGGCGACCCATTGCCAATACACAAATTTACTTGCTCTCGGAAACCCTGCAACCTGTACCGACCGGCGCAGTGGGGCGATTGTACATCGCTGGGGCGGGGGTGGCGCATGGCTACCACAACCGCCCTGACCTAACCGCCGAGCGTTTTCTCGACAATCCATTCCGAGCGGGTGGGCGCATGTACCACACCGGCGATTTGGCACGTTATTTGCCAGATGGGCGCTTGCTCTTTCTGGGGCGCAGTGACCACCAAGTGAAGGTCAACGGCTTTCGCATTGAATTGGGTGATATCGAAAGCACACTGACCCGCCACCCTGCTGTTGCCCAAGCGGTGGTGATGCCTACGCCGCAGGCTGGGCGGCTGGTGGCAAGTGTGGTGTTGCGAGCGGGGGCAACTGCCCCAACATTGGGTGAAGTGCGTGGCTGGCTCAGCCAACACCTGCCCGCCTATATGCTCCCGGCTGTGCTGAATATCCTGCCTGCCTTCNNATGGCAAAATTGACCGTAAGGCGCTCCCAACTGCCAGCGCAGAGTCCGCCATTAAAGCCGACAGAAATCCTGTTGCACCCAGCACCGCATTGGAAGTGCAGTTGAGCGAGTTGGCGCAAGCTGTGCTAGGGGTGAGCGGCTTGGGCGTGACGGATAATTTCTTTGAGTGGGGGGCAAATTCGCTGATGGCAACCAAACTTGCCTATCAGGTACGGCAAACGCTGGGGGTGCAAGTGCCCTTGCGTACTTTGTTTGCCAATCCGAGCGTGGTGGGGCTGGCACAAGCGATTCAAACCTTGCAATCTGCCACACGCGCCGAATCGGAGAAAAAGCCACTGTTTGCCGATATTTCGCTGAGCGATTTGCTGGCAGATGCCGAACTGCCTGCCACCTTACAGCCAAACCTGCAAGCGCCCACGCTACCCGCCCAGCCGTATTTCCTGCTGACAGGTGCGACTGGCTTTGTTGGGGCGTTCTTGCTTGCCGAGTTGCTCGCTCAAACAGCGGCGCGGGTGGCGTGCTTGGTGCGGGCAAATTCTGCCGAGCAAGGGCTGGCGCGGGTGCAAGCCAATTTGCAAAAGTATGGGCTGTGGCAGGCAGGCTTTGCTGGGCGGGTGGATGTGCTGTGTGGCGATTTGGGCTTGGTGGGTTTGGGTTTATCGCCCGAACAGCGCGAGCGCTTGGCTGGCGAACTAACCGCTATCTATCACAATGGCGCATTGGTCAATTTTGTTTACACCTACGAACAACACCGCGCTTCTAATGTCGGCGGCACGCTGGAAATTTTGCGGCTTGCCGCGCCGCGCAATCTGCCGGTACATTTGGTGAGTACGCTTTCGGTATTCCATACGGGCAGTCCGAATCACGGTATCACTCACCGCGAAGATGAGGATTTACGCCAAGTGGGCGTACCCTTTGGCGGCTATGCCCAAAGTAAGTGGGTGGCAGAGCAGTTGGCTTTTGCCGCACAAGCACGCGGTTTTCGCATTACGCTGTACCGACCGGGTTTGGTGAGTGGGCACAGCCAAAGTGGCGCTTGGAATAGTGGCGATATGATGACGGCAATGGCGCGGGCGTGTTTGCTGATGGGGGCAGTGCCGGACTTGGATATTCAGGTGGATTTGGTGCCGGTGGATTTTGTCAGCCGCGCGATAGTGGCACTCTCTCTGCGCTCGAACCCCGCCCCGGTGTATCACCTTGCCAACCCGCACCCGCTGGCATATCGGGCGTTGGTGGAGTGGTTGGGCGGCTTGCCTCAGAAGGTAGAAACGTTAGCCTTTAATGATTGGCGAACCCGCTTGACGGAATTGCTTTTGCAGGTGGGGGGCAGTGACGCGCTTGCCTACTTGCCCTTGATTGAAGAAGTGGATGTGGCGCAGGTGTATATGCCAAAATTTGACTGCACGAACACCCAGCGTGATTTGCAAGACTCCGGCGTGGTCTGTCATGCGGTGGATGGGGATTTGTTGGATGTGTATTTGGGTAGTATAGCGGGCAGGGCGTAAAGATTCAGAACTTAAGGGAATTAAAGGCATTAATTGGCATGAAGCGGCTAATGATGGGGTAATGGGCTAGTGCGGGGCAGGTCTCGTACTAGCCCATCGCTTTTGCACCAAACGGCTTGAAAAAGCCATATTCTCCCACCAACTCATATTTGCCCATGTCGAATGTGGGCGTTTTTTTATGGAAAAACGCAGTTTCCATCTGTGTCGAGTATAGGCAGAATCGAAAAACCTTAACTCGTTAATAATGGACTTACCCCTTGTTTAGCTTTCATTCATTCAAAGCGGTTATGATGTGCCTTGTCGCCAGTGATGGACGGTCATTTTTTATTTTCATTTTTTCGCATTCAATCAATGGAGGGCACATGCCAAAGTATCTCATACCGATTCTGTTCTGTTTGCTGTCTGCTTGCCAACCCACGAAGCCGCTGGCGACCACACCCGCCAGTATTTCTC
Organism: Anaerolineales bacterium UBA6668; assembly: GCA_002455215.1. Classification (GTDB taxonomy): domain Bacteria; phylum Chloroflexota; class Anaerolineae; order Anaerolineales; family UBA6668; genus UBA6668. Next base: position 26,558 of record DKKK01000058.1, read on the forward strand.
CGGCAGAAGACGCTTCCATTGCCAGTATTTCAACCCAGATACTCCCCCAACCCATTTCAGCCGCCCTAAATGCTGAATCAAATGAAGGATTTATCCAGTCGGTAGAATATTTACCCCATCGCGCAAACCGTGGGCAGGTGCAAGTTGAAGTGTGTACGAGCTTTTACCTAGAAACACCGTATGGTAGGAATTTGGCAAAAATAGGTTCGACCGATTTGCCATTCGCGTATAAAGAGATGGAAACTGACTCAAATTGCCAGTGGCTAATTTTTTATGCGCCCAACCCCCTACCACGCGGTGATTTTTCACTGCAAGTTGACCTGTATGAGTCAGCCCCTCCGTCAATCTTAGATTTGGGCTGTGCCTATTATTTTGAACAGGTGCAGGGCGTGTTAGACGAGCAAGGTAGTGGTATCCAAGTCGGGTGTGCAGTGTCTGATGGCACGTTGCTCATTTCGGCTATTACTTTTCCTGAAACACTGTCACAAATTGCCGCTGATGAAGCCATTCAGCAAGCCCTGCAATTGGCACGGAACGAAAGCTACCCGAAAAAAAACTGGCAGGAACATTTTCCTGCTGAAAAAATCATCCAGCAAACCCCAAAAATCGTACTGCTGGATTCCCCGATAGACCAACAGCCCCTTGATTTTCAACTTGAAGTAGGTCAACCTATTTTGACACGGGAAGGCTTGGTGCAAGTGGAAGCTTGTTTCACTGCTCCTGACCAGCAGATGTGGGAAATTTCAGACGTGGTGTTTCTACAAGGATTGATGGAATATTCTGCCGAACCTTTGCACTTTCGCCCTGAGTTGAATTCAGCCGGGCGTATTTGCAATCAATACCAAATCTCTGAGAGTGTCCTTCCCAAGTTGGACAATCTAACTTTAGCGATTTATCGCATCAGTCCAGTGATATTAACTTATGCGGAAGGTTGTGGAGCGTTTTTTGAACGGTATCAGCAAGCGCTCGCAAAACAAGTGCCCGGTTTGGAAGTCATCTGCCAGGCTATCCGCGTAGAAGGGCAAAGTGAAGATGGCTGGGAACTGCGGGTGGTTTCTTATCCTGAGTCGATGTCCCTACAAACAGCTTTAGCATGGACAATGGCGGGTGTTGCGCCGAATCAGTTGGTCCATTTTGAATTTCCACTCGAATTCCCAACACAACCTTGATGAGAGTGATGAATGGTGAGCGATAATGACGAATGGTAACTACTTGGTCTTGTGTAAAACCCATTAAGCTGGCGAAGCGGGGTGAATTTCCGATTTGGCAGGGGCTTCATTCATTAGACTTTATGGGTAATAACTGTTGGCATGTCATTGCGGGCGATTTTTGCGAAGCAATCTACCGCTAAACGGGCAAAATTGACCCAGAGAGTCATTAAGGAAATTAAGAACTTAAACGAATTAATCGGCATGAAGCGGCTAATGATGGGGTAACAGTTCGTGCGGGACATTACTCCATCACGAACCGTTGCCCACAAGCACTTGCTCAACCTGCTCAATCACCCAATCGAGTTCAGTTTTTCCGATAATCAAGGGCGGGGCGAAGCGGATGACGTTTTCGTGCGTTTCTTTGCACAGCAAACCTTTGTCGCGCAGGGCTTCGCAATAGGGGCGGGCGCGTTCGCTCAATTCCATGCCAATCATTAAGCCCTTGCCACGAATCTCACGGATTAAATCGCTTTCAATGCGTTGCAAACCTACCCGCAGATACTCACCTAGCTCGGCGGAGCGTTCCACCAAGTGTTCATCCTGCAAAACTTGTAATGCGGCTTGCCCGACTGCCGCCGCTAATGGATTGCCGCCGAAAGTGCTACCGTGGTCGCCTGGGCGGAACAGCCCCAGCACCGCACGGTCTGCCAGGACTGCCGAGACCGGATACACACCGCCACCTAGTGCCTTGCCCAAAATAACGACATCAGGGCGCACCCCTTCATGCGCACTCGCCAGCCACTTGCCGGTTCTACCCAAACCGGTTTGAATCTCATCTGCCACCAAAAGTACCTGATTGGCACGGCAAAGCGCCGCCGCTTGGCTTAGATAGCCAGCCGAGGGTACGATGACCCCTCCTTCACCTTGGATGGGTTCAACCAAAAATCCGGCAGTACGCGGGTTGATGGCAGATTGCAAGGCGTTCAGATCGCCGTAGGGGATGCGTACAAAGCCGGGTGCGAACGGTCCGAAGTCGGCGCGGTATTGGGCTTCGCTTGAAAAACCGATAATGGTGGTGGTACGCCCGTGAAAGTTGCCATCACACACGATAATTTCTGCTTGGTCGGTTGGGATACCCTTGTGCTGATACCCCCACTTGCGCACGGCTTTGATGGCAGTTTCCACGGCTTCTGCCCCGCTATTCATTGGCAATGCCATCTCGTACCCAATTAGGTTACACAATTTTTGCAAAAACAAGCCCATTTGGTCATTGCGAAACGCACGCGAAGTGATGGTGACTTTATGGGCTTGTGCTACCAACGCCTGCACAATGGCGGGGTGGCAATGTCCTTGGTTGACGGCAGAGTACGCGCTTAGGCAGTCCAGATAGCGTTTGCCGTTGACATCGTAGAGCCAAATCCCTTCTGCACGGGAAATCACCACGTCAAGCGGGTGGTAGTTGTGGGCGCTGTAGGTTTCATCAAGTTCAATAAAGTGTTGACTANNATAAACTCGCTGGGGGTGGTGGGTAGTTGGCTGGTCATGGTAGGTAAGGGTAAAAAAACAGCCCTTCTCTTGCGAAAAAGGGCTGTGCTCAAGCAACCTTGTAAACATGGACAACGTTGCTATCTTTTCTCAGGGTGGGGGGTGGTTTTTGCGCGGTGAAAATTCCTTTTGTGGTGAATTCGTTGCTACGATTGTATCAAAAAAGACGAGAAGGGGGAAGGGGGAGGAAAGGGGAATAC
>DKKK01000222.1 GCA_002455215.1 Anaerolineales bacterium UBA6668
AGATTACCTGCTGGACCTGGTGGGGCAAGAGATGAGTCCCCGCTTTAGCCTGCAAGCCCTAACCGCTCAAGCCATTGCCGCACGCTCCTACACCTGGAACCACCTAAACAACAAGCAGGATGGCACCCCACCCGATAAGTTGGACAACTCGGTGGATGACCACGCATTTATTCCCTACCGTTTTGAAAGCCATAACAACAGCCGAAATCCCAGTACTTACCCAACCATTGGTTACACGCCTTGTGTGGGAGCATCTGGCACCTTGCTCAATACCGATCAAATTCGCTTATGCAATGCGGTAGTCAACCGCACCTATCTGGCGCGAGCAGATAGCATACTCCCCGCCGATGCGGCTTACATCGCCGATTTTGTGGAACGTTCCCAGCAAAGCCCAGAAGCACNNCCCACCAACAAAACCTACTTACAAGCAGTGGAAGATCCCATTTCACGAGCAGGGCTAGGTGCTTGTAGCGCGACAAATGTGCCGGGCAATCCCTTTGGCATGAGCCAAAACGGAGCAAACCGGTGGGCACGCGGAAATCAATGTGCGGTAGATGGTAATACAAACGACTGGAGTGTTCGTTGGGAACGGCACGAACAAATTTTGTTTCATTACTACACCGGGGCGCACTTATTAAATGCCGATAACCGTCAAATCGTCAGCCCCAAAGCACGCTTCAACATTTTTCGTATTAACGGATTGCCACCTGGCGAAATCAGTTCAGGGCGAAGTTATGAATTTTTGCTCCAAATCCAAANNGGCCGCCAGGCACGCTTGAAGTATGGGCAAATTGGGAAAAAATAGTGGGTCCGCCTCTGGGCACACCCCAAATTAGAAAGGTACTCGCAAATCCTACTCAAACCATTGCAGTGGGAAAAGATGTTACAGTTACGCTACCCATGGGTGCTATTCGAGACGGAGAAACTGGCACGTATAAACTAGTCATTGATATGTTTGTTAAAGATAACATGCCCAGCACTCACCCATTTTACAGTTTGCGCAACATGACATTCTCGCACGTCAGCAATTATTGGCCAGCCTATCGTCACCATCAAATCTTTATTTGCCAGCCGGCCAATTGCAAAGTTAATTCAGTTCACCTATCCAATGTGGAGCTACGAACAGAGACGGTTGAAATCAAGTGGCTGTGGCTCATTCTGCTCATACCAGCCATCACGATACCTTACTTAAAGAGACGGTTATTATCTAAACAATGAAGCGCCAATACCAACCCGTAATCGGCTTAGAAGTCCATGCTGAGCTAGAAACTGCATCTAAAATGTTTTGTGGCTGTGCCGTTGTGGATAGCACAATGGCAGAACCAAACCGCCATGTTTGTCCGGTCTGCTTGGGCATGCCCGGCATGTTGCCCACCATTAACGCCAAAGCCATAGAGTACGGCACGCGCGTGGCACTGGCACTCAATTGTGAAGTACAACCCTTCAACGTCTTTGCCCGCAAAAACTACTTTTACCCTGACCTGCCCAAAGGCTATCAAATTTCGCAATACGAATACCCGCTGGCATTACATGGCTGGCTGGATGTGGAGACGAGCGCGGGCACACAACGGATACGCATTCGCCGGGTGCATTTGGAAGAAGATACTGGCAAACTGACACACGTAGATGGCGGATACGCTGGCGGATACGCTGGTGAAAACGCATCACTGGTAGATTTAAACCGCGCTGGTGTGCCTTTGCTCGAAATTGTCAGCGAGCCGGATATCCACTCAGTGGAAGTGTTAAAAGCCTTTGCCGAGCAGTTACACGCCATCTTGCGCTATCTCAAAGTGAATTCGGGCGATATGGAAAAAGGTGTCATTCGCTTTGAGTCCAATGTCTCAGTGCGCCCAATTGGGAGCGATGTGCTTAACCCACGCACTGAAATTAAGAATCTAAACTCGTTCCGGGCACTCACCCGTGGCACTGAGTATGAAATTGCGCGGCAGAGTGCTATTTACGACCAGGCTGGCACGGTACGCCAACAAACGATGGGCTGGAATGAAATGCGCCAGCAAACCTTTGCCCAGCGAAGCAAAGAAAATGCCCATGACTACCGTTACTTCCCTGAGCCCGATTTACCCCCAGTGCAGATTGACCCGGCATGGGTGACAGAAATTCGCGCCCAATTGCCAGAGCTTCCCGCCGTCAAGCAGGACCGTTACCAACAGTTGGGGCTTTCGGCTTACGATGCGGGGGTGTTGGTGGCAGAGCCTGAAACCGCGCACTATTTTGACCAAGCGTTGTCTGCCCTGGCTTCCACCCGCGTTTCGGCAAAGTCGGTGGCAAATTGGCTGACCGGGCAGGTGTTTGCCCTGCTGAATGCCAGCGGTCAGAACCTTGCCAACTTGAAAGTGACCCCGGCGCAACTGGTGGAGCTGATTGGCTTGGTAGAAGGGGGTACAATCAACATCAATAGCGGGCGCGATGTGCTAAAGAAAATGTTTGAAACTGGCGAATCTGCCCAAGCCATTGTGGCACGCGATGGCTTGGCACAGGTGAGCGACAGCAGTTTGATTGCACGCACGATTGACCAGCTAATCGCCGACAATCCCAATGAACTGCAAAATTATTTGGCAGGTAAGGAATCACTGGCACAATGGTTTTTTGGGCAGGTGATGAAGCAACTGAAGGGGCAAGCCAATCCCCAAGTGATTAAGGCGGAATTAACTGCGGCGCTGGAATTGCGCAAAAAACACGCGCAAGATTCGTAAAATTGGTTTATACTGGAGGTTATATGAACAATCCTGAATCTACTGATAACGGCGAAATTTTTTCCGACATCTTGCGGAGAATTGACAACCATGAAAATCGTGGCACCCGCGTGGGTAGCAGTCGTGGGGGAAATTTGCCCCCAGTCAACGAGACTCCCGGTGGGCTGTTGCCTGTGCCCATTGAAGAAGAGCCTGTGCCTGCCGAACCCGCATCTGCCGAAGATGTGCCAATAGGCACGCCGACAACTGACGCGTCAGACGCTGACGCATCAGACGCTGACACATCAGACGCTGACGCACCCGATGCGGAAACAGCCGCCATGCCCATTGCTACCGAACCAAGCCCTACCACCCCCATCTCCTACGAGGAAAAGCCTACCATGAGCAATTATCGTTCCGAAGAATCTGAACCTAAGAAAAATCGTTTTTGGGAATCCTTTAAGACCTTTGCCATCATTTTCTCGTTCTTAATCAATATCTTGCTGTTACTGCTGGTGGTGTGGTTTGCCACGCAATATGCCAAATTGCAACAAACGCAGGTACAACCGCTAATTGGTGGGCTTTATAAAGGCTTTAATGACCTAAATGCGGCAGTGATTGAAGCGCAAATTCCAGTTAATCAGGAATTGCCGATATCCTTCAATGTACCCGTGCGCCAAAATACCACAGTTGTCTTGGTTGCGCCGGTCAAGCTAGAAAACGTACCTGCCATCATGGATTTGGGTGCGGCAGGTACTATCAATGGGCGTGTCACGCTTTCATTGCCACAAGGGATGCAATTGCCAGTCGCTATGGATATGAATATCCCCGTGCAAGACAGTGTCCCCGTAAATTTGATGGTGGATGTGAAAATTCCAGTTAACCAAACGCAACTCAATCAACCATTTGAAGAATTAAAATCTCTGGTGGAAACTTATGACGACAATCTGAGCGCTTTGCCCGGCTATACCCCGGTCGTCCCTGATACTGATGCCGAAGAGTACACGCCCGGTGGCAATGCGGTGGCAACTCCCAGCCAGTAGATTTGTGCAGTGCCAATGTGTGAAGGGCAGTCCGAGATGGACTGCCCTTTTTTATTTTAATCGCCCAATATCACCAGTACCAGGTCGTTCACATTTGTACCGGTGGGACCGCTGTGAATCAGCCCGCCCACTGCCTGCCAAAACGGGTAGGCGTTATTTTCCGCCAAGTGTTCCTGTGCCGAAAGCCCGAGGCTTTGCCCAATCTGCACACTATCCGCAGTCGCAATGGCTCCGGCGGCATCGGTTGGACCGTCTCCACCATCGGTGGCAAAGGCGATGACGCGCAGGGTGTTGAGCGCCGGATTCTGCACACGCTGAGCAGACATCTGCAGGGCGGCGGCAAGGGCAAGCTCTTGGTTGCGCCCGCCCAGCCCGTTACCGCGCACGGTGACAGTTGTCTCGCCGCTATATAGCCAACAGGTGGGCGCAGATGGCAACGCCAGAGCCAGCCCCGCTTGCACCAGCCGCACCCCAACAGCGCGGGCTTCTCCCACCAGTGGCTGAGGCACATCCCGAACCAGATAGCCCAACTCGCGGGCTTTTTCCCCAGCCGCCCAGCGTGCTTGCACACCATCCCCCACAATCTGGGTATAGACATTTTGTAATGCCGAATTTCCGGGCTTGAGCGTTTCAGGGATGTGTCCGTCACAGCCCGCTTGCAGGTGGGCTTGCACGGCAGGCGGGAGCAATTGCCAACACTGCCCAGCCCACAAGGCTTGTTTGGCGCTGGCAAATGTGCTGGCGTCAGCGACTAGTGGACCGCTGGCAATCACGTCTAAGGCATTGCCCACCACATCGGAAAGGGTCAGGCAAAGGGTGCGAGCCGGGAAGAGTCTTGCCGCCAATTGCCCACCCGCCAGCCGAGACAGGTGTTTGCGCACGGCGTTGACTTCGGTGATTGCCAAGCCACTTTTAAGCAAAATTTGTTGGGTGGTTTGCATATCGGCAAGCGCTATGCCGCTGGGGGGAGCGCTCAGTAATGCCGAACCGCCGCCACTCAGCAGGAATATGACCAAATCTTGGGCGGTGCAGGTATCTGCGAGCGCGAGCAGGTGGTTGGCGGCATATTGGGAACGGGAATCCGGAATGGGGTGGGCGGCAGTGGCTTGGGAAATGTGGCGGAGTGGGCGGGTATGCCCATCTTTGGTGACGATGAAGCCCTGCAATGGCAGGTCTGGCAATAATTGCTCGATGGCTTGTGCCATTGCCGGGCTGGCTTTGCCCGCGCCAAGCACAACCACCCGCCGATAGGCTTTCAGGTTGTAGCGTTCTTCCCCTGCCAGCAACCAATTGCCATCCCGCTGTACGTGGCGCAAAACCGCTTGCGTGGGATGAACTGCCCGAAGCGCCGCCTGTAAAATCGGGTGGAGCGTTGCCAATGGCGTGGCGTTTATCCCCCTACTGCCGAGTAACGCCGAATGGCTGTGTTCCAAGTGAGACGTACCGCCAGCAAGCCCAGCAAAATCCAGAGCAATTGCATACCCAAACCCCACAATAGGTATTGGGGTGTAATCGGCTTGACCAAAATCTCAATGGGGAATTGAAACGCCCACTGAAACGGCAAATAGATGGCAACTGTTTGCACCCACGGCGGAAAAAGCGACAAAGGCACGAGCCGCCCGGAAAAGAGCAGTTCTATCATAAAATACATTTCGAAGATCGCCCCAACTCGCGTGGTCCAAAAGGTGATCAGCCCCAGCGCCCACATCCACATGGTACGAATCAGAAAAGCGCCCCAAATGGTGATGAAAAAACCAAGCACCTGCCACCAACTCAGATAAAATTCGGGCTTAAATGCCCAGGTGAGTACTGCCGCAATGGGTAGCCACATGATGATGGTGGGTATCTTCATGCCCATGAAGTAGGCGACATCTTCATGCAACGGGTGGAACGGGCGAGTGAGCATACCATTGAGCGCACCTTGCCGGATACGCCACTCCCAGCCGTAGGGCGTGAAGGTGATGTTCATGCTCCGTACCAGTGTCCAAATGATGTAGTATGCGGCAAACTGGGCGGCAGTATAGCCCCCCACTGCCGAACCCCGCGCATTGGCGATGGTTGTCCACACCACCAGATACACCACTGGCTCGGTAATCATGCCAATGGTATAAAAATAATGCGCTACACGATACTGAAACTGGTTCAATATCGCCATTTGTGCCAAACTTTGGTAGATTTGCCAAAAACGCTTGAGTGGGTTCATGCGGACTCCTTGCCCTGTGCAAATACTTGGGCAATCACGTCTTCGATGGGCGGGTCTTCCATTGTCAGGTCAGCTACTTGTAGGTCGGTAAGCAGGCGTGCCGCAACCTTGGGGGCATCGCTTTTGGCTACGCGCAAGGTAAATTTATCATCCGCTTGGGCAATGACTTCGCCATAGCTGGCAAGGGATTGCCCAGCCGGCTGGCTGAGTGTCACCCCAATGGTTTTGCTGGCAGAAAAGCGCGTCACTAACCCGCTCAAATCGCCATCATAGAGCAATTTGCCGTGATGAATGACAATCACCCGCTTGCACAAGGCTTCGACATCCGCCATGTAGTGGCTGGTAAGCAAGATGGTTGCATCCGTGCGTTTGTTGTAATCCGCCACGAAGTCGCGCAAGCGGCGTTGCATGGTTACATCTAGCCCGATGGTCGGCTCATCCAAGAACAATACGCGTGGGCGATGGATCAACGCTCCGACAAATTCCATTTTCATGCGCTCGCCCAAAGATAGGTTGCGCACCGGCTTTTTGACTAAGTCGCCCAACTCCATCAATTCGATAAGTTCTTTGATGGTTTTATCGTATTGTTCGGCAGGCACATCAAAGATGGCTTGATTGAGTTTGAACGAGTCGAGTGCGGGAATGTCCCAGTTAAGCTGGTTGCGATTGCCCATGACCAGGGCAATTTGCTTTAGGAAGGCGGGTTCGCGCTTGGAAGGCGTGTGTCCCAGCACTTGAACTGCGCCACTGGATGGGTGCAGTAGCCCGGACAACATTTTTAGCGTGGTGGTTTTACCCGCGCCGTTAGGTCCCAGAAAGCCAACCACTTCGCCAGATTTGATTTCAAAGGAAATTTGCTCAACGGCTTTGACTTCCTTATATTTGCGTTTAAACAAGCTGACCACAGATGCCTTTAAGCCTGCTTCGCGTTCAGGTACTCGGTACGTTTTGGAAAGTTGTTGGAGGGAAATAATCGTCATAAATTAAAATGGTTGTTCGGCACGCTTCAGGCTAGCAAATATATTCGACACGGGTTATCTTCAGCGTGTGTGCTGAAGTTTGAGCAGTGCTTTTTCTTACGGGGAAAAGTACAATTTCCATGCGTGTCGAATATAGAACGTGAACATCGGCAGGTAAATCTACTGAGCAAACTGGGGATACTCTGGGTGGAAATTTCGGGTAAATTCCCCGTTATTGCCCACTGCCTACATTTACCAAAATCTGCGTTTCATAGCGCCCGGCAGAGAATTGAGTCAACCCATCTGAAAGGGGAGCATCCAGCAAAAAGGCGTAATTCAGAATATGTTGCCCCGCCGCCAAGCCATCAAAAGCGAACATCGTCACTTGGCACATAGAAGTACCGGTCAGTTTTTGAAAGTAGCGGTGTGCTTGAGTGGGCGACAAAGCCTGCCCATTCACTTGGTATTCAAAGCGCATACTGGACAAGTTCGTATTGAGCGTATTCTCGTCAATTGCACACCACCAGTTGTCCCAAATTAGCCCCGTACCACTAAGGGTCACTTCATACTGCAAGGGCGCAGAGAGCTTGGGGTCTTCAAATTTCTTAATAAGGTCGGAAAGTACCCACGGATGCTCGGCACGCTGGTCATCCGCCACTATTTTTATCTGCTCCACTGCAATAAGAGTCGGCATAGGGAGTTTTCCCGGCTCCGCGGTTGTGGTGGCAGTTGGGATGGACGTGGCAGTCGGTTCTGCGTAGGTGGGCAAGGGAGTGGGGGGCTGAATTGGAATCGCCGTGTTGATTTGTACTTGAAAAGCAGGGGTTCGTGTGGGGAGCGGGTCTGGTTTGCGTAGACAGGCAGATAGACTCAGGCAAAGTAAGGCTAAGGCTAGGTAGGTTATCAGGTGGGTCTGGCGAAAATACAGCATGGTTGATTGAGTTTAGAATCCATTCGGCACGGTTGAACGGTTGGCATTCTCATTAAGAAAAGGGAGAAATTCTTGGCTTGCCGACTATTGAATTCGCAATGAACTCATTCTATTTTACCGCAAGCGCCAAATGCGGAGAAGGGGGGATATTTTCGACACACATCCACAGCGTGCTAAAATTGCTTGGTAGCTCGCCTAAATACTTTTTGCTACCACCCGCCGCCGCTTCACACCCGCTGGCACAGGCGCAATCCCCTCCACCACCTCCAGCCTTGCCACCACACAGCGGTAACGCGCCAACTCGCGTAACACACTTTCCTGCAAAGTTCGCTCTACCACCCCAAAATCTGCCCCTTCTGCCACTTGCACTGCCAAGCGCAACTGTCCGCGTTCGCTTTGCACTGCTTGATACTCCAGCACGGGCGCATCTGCCAACAATACCATGCGCCGAATCACATCGGGAAAAACCACCCGCCATTCACCCGATTCATCGGCAAAGTAGCAAATATCGTCACTGCGCCCTTCAATTGCCTGTAGCACTTGCCAGTCATTGCCACATGAACAAACAGATGTGGATAGTTGAATGACGTCATTCAGCCGATAGCGAATGATGGGTTGGGTAGTACGCCACAAGTCCGTGATTATCGGGCTAAACCGCCCCTGCCCGAGCGCTTGCCATTGCACTGCCACCAAATCTGCTTGCCAGTGCAAACTACCCTGTGGGCAACTGACTGCCAACAACCCTTCAGTACATTGGTAAATTTGATGCACAACACACTGAAATGCTGTTTGCAGGTGGGCTTGGTCTTGAGGCTCTAACACTTCTGCCACCGAAATCAAACGCTCCGGCTGGATGCGAAGCGTGCCCACTTGCTGGGCTTTTGCCAATAGTGCCAACAGGCTAGGCGGGGCTATCACCACCTGCGGTTGAAAATCCGTCAGCGCACGCTCGGCTTGTGCCAAAGGGGTCATTAGGTCAAAATAGCGGAACTGAATGCCCCGTTTATCCGTAGACTGGTATAAATTGCTATTGGCACGCAGAAAAAACGCCACGCGCAAAGGGGGGCGGCGCAATAAATCGCGCCAATTGGGTAGCGCCCGCGCTAGTATCACCCCGCTCCAACCCGCTTGTTCTTGCTCCCCCACCAAAAACAGCCCACGGTTTCCACTTGTGCCACTGGAAAGCCCCACCGTGAAGCGTTTACCGGTGGCGGATTGCAAAGTGGGGGTAAAATCCCGCGAGCGTTCTGCTTGTAAGGCGGTCTGCAAAGCGGATTCTTTCTCAATCCCCACCGTGTTTAATTGGCTAAAATTCGCCATCATCAGGGCTTTGTCTATCGGTGGCAGTGTTTGCCAAGCTTGGTGATCATACCCCTGCCACCACTGCCGATAAAATGGTGAAAACTTTTGCGCGTGTGCAACCACTCGCCATGCTCGCCGGTTTTGATACGTGAGCAGGTTTTCACCCTGCAAGGAACGCCAACGCCATTGCGCGGCAAAGTAGTGAAGGATTGGGGTAAACAAAGAACGCACCAGCTTTGCAGATTTTGCTACCAACCCGCTCGTTGAGCAATGGGCACGCGCCAACCGGTGCTAAAGGCTCTGGGCGAAACCTTCAACACAATTGCCGCTTGTCGCCGTTTAAATTCGCTAATACGCACCAAGCGCAATACTTTTTGCACCGTGTTGGCATCGTAGCCTTTTTCCACCAAGTCGGGGGCGGCGTGAAAACGTTCGATGTGCAGGTACAGAATTTGGTCGAGTAAATCGTAGGGGGGCAGTGAGTCTTGGTCGGTTTGTCCGGGGCGTAATTCGGCGGAGGGCGCTTTGCGGATACTATTGAGCGGGATTACTTCACGCTCGGCTTGTTGGTTGTACCAATTCGCCAGACGATACACCATCGTTTTGTACACATCGGCAATCGGGGCAATTGCGCCGCACATATCGCCATACAGCGTGCAGTAACCGACTGCCATCTCCGATTTATTGCCCGTTGTGATGAGCAATGCGCCCATTTTGTTTGAATATGCCATTAACAGCGTGCCGCGAATGCGGGCTTGAATGTTCTCTTCGGTCACATCGGCAGGCATGCCCGCAAATATTGGCGCTAAACCCGTATCAAAATCGCGCATCAGGTCGCCAATCGCTACGGTGTGAGTGGCAATACCTAAATTTTGCGCCAAAATCTCCGCATCGCGGATGCTATGGTCGCTCGAATAGGGAGAAGGCATTAAAATGCCCGTGACGTTTTGTGCGCCAAGCGCATCGGCGGCAAGGGTGGCAACCAAGGCGCTATCTATCCCGCCCGAAAGCCCCAACACTGCACGTTTGAATCCCGTCTTGGCAAAATAATCTTTCACGCCAAGTACCAACGCCTGCCATAGCGCGGGGGGCGAGTGTGGGTCGCTATCCTCCTCCGGGCTGGGTGCTATCTCGCCTTGCAGTTCACCGCTGGCAGGGGTAAAACTTAGGTCGAGCCTATCGGTGGCAAATGCTCGCCCGCGCCCTGCCAAGCGTCCATCTGCCGAGAACGCCAAACTTGCTCCATCAAAAATCACGTCATCATTTGCCCCCACTTGATTGACATATACAATCGGCACGCGATATTTGCTTGCCATGCTACTCAACATGGCTTGCCGCAAGTGTTGTTTGCCCAGTTCGTAGGGCGATGCGGACAAGTTGAGAATCACCTGCACCTGATTGGCGACTAGGTGGGCAATGGGGTCGCGGTGATAGCGCAAGCGGCTACCACGCTTGAGCCAAAAATCGGCGTCATTCCAAATATCTTCGCAAATGGTAATGCCAATGCGCACGCCATTGATACTCAAGACATGCGGGACATCAGCGCGTTGAAAATAGCGGTCTTCGTCAAACACATCGTACGTGGGCAAAAGACTCTTGTGAAAGACTTCTTGCACCTGCCCACCCTGCAGTAAAGCGGCGGAATTGAACAGCGGTCTGCCTACCCGGTCGGAGTTGTCCGTTGGCACGCCCACCAACACCGCAGGCAACCCGTTTAAACGCTCGGCTAGGCGATTGAGTGCCTGCCAAGTGTTGCGCACGAAGGTAGGTTGCATCAACAAATCACGTGGGGCGTAGCCGGTCAGGCACAACTCCGATGTGATACACAAATCGGGTGCGGGTTGCGCTTGGCTGGCTTGGGTGACCGCTTGGAAGATGGCTTCGGCATTGCCCGCCAAGTCACCGACAATGGGGTTAAGTTGTAAAACAGAAAATTTCATGGGAAAGGAAAGAAATACTAGGCAAGAACTGGTTTGGTAGCAAGAACAGCGGTGTACACATCTTGCATTTGCTGGGCAATGGCTGACCAGCGATACTGTTGTGCATACTGCGCCGCTTGCTTGCCCAAACGGTCTGCCAATGCTGGGTCATTTAACAAACAGCGCAAACGCTCTGCTAGCGCCTGCGGGTCACGGTCTGGCACCAAAAAGCCAGTTTCGCCATCGCGCACTAAATACGCCAAGCCACCGACATTACTAGCAATGACCGGCGTACCACATGCCATCGCTTCCAGCGCAACCATGCCAAACGATTCGTAGTGAGAAGGCATGACCACAGCCGAAGCGGCGTTGTAATAATAATGGAGTGATTCTTGGGCGCGTTTGCCCAAAAAAGTGACCACATAATCCAGATTTAGCGATTTGCGTAACTCTAACAAGCGATTCATTTCCGCTGTACGGTTTTCTTCTGGCTCGTTGGGCTCTCCGCCTATCAGCGCCACTTGCGTATTGGCGGGCAGTTGGTGTTGGTCGCACAAAATTTTAATCGCCTTCAGCAGGGTGTCCGCACCTTTCAATGGCTCAATGCGCCCAACAAACAGCAGTAAGGTGGCGTGGGGGTCTAAACCGAGCGCACGCAAATCAGTAGTGCGGTCTTCCGGGTGAAAGATGGACAAATCTACGCCGGGCGGGATAATCTCAATCTTTTTCGGGTCTGCCCGCATCAGCCATTGCAGTTGCGCTTCTTCAGCGGGCGTGGCGGCAATCAAACGGTCTGCCCAACCCAAAATCTCCTGCTCCACATCTAAGCGCAGTTGTGGGTCGTGTTCTTCAGGGCGTAAGGCAATGCGATTTTTCATCACCCCAAGCGTATGCGCCATGTGAACCATTGGCACTTTCCACCAGCGTTGTAATTCGTGTGCCACCCAACCCGACATCCAATAGTGAGAATGAATCACATCGTAATGGGTATCCAACAAGGCGGCGGCAAGACGCACCCCGCCCACAAATTCGGGCAAGTATTGGAAAAGCTCCAAGCGGGGCAAGGGACGTTCCGGTCCAGCGGGAATGTGGAACACGCGATTACCAAAACCCAAATCATGCTTCAGGTGCGGCTCGTGCTCGTCTTGTGAGCGGGTAAACACATCCACACCAATCCCTTGCCGACCCAACTCACGGGCTAAATCGCGCACATAGACATTCATGCCACCGGTTTCTTTACCGCCCAGGGTGGCAAGTGGGCAGGTATGGACAGAGAGCATTGCAATTCGCATAAGAGAATTATACCCGGCACAGTCAAGAAATGCGCTTTTTGCCAGCAGAAACCAGCAGAATTTTCAGGCATACGGAATCCAGTTTGTTGTTTTTTTGGGGAGGTAGTAGCGAAAATTCCCACTTGAAAAACTGGTATTTTCAGGTAAAATTCCAGTTACATTTGCGCCACTGTAGCTCAGCTGGTAGAGCAAACGATTCGTAATCGTTAGGTCATGGGTTCGAATCCCATCAGTGGCTCAACAACTAAATTCACCATAAGTCTGCCTTGTGCCAGCCCCTTTTCATCCTAGTCGAATCTAAAAAGAGCCGTTTCCGGCTCTTTTTACTTTAAGCAAGGCGTTCCACCCGCACCCCATCTGCGAGCAGTTGCTCCAACAAAGAAAGCAATACAAACACATTGGGCACATCCACAATATGCAACACCCAAACTGGCTTTTTCTCCCCTTTCCGCCAAAATTTCAAATACGCCTCCTTCAGTTCCACAAAGGCCAACTCTTGCCACGAGATTCGTTTTTTCGACCAACTTACCGCATCCTTTGAGAGTTTTAACAGCCCAAAGCTCACTTCTTCGCCTTGTTCCAGCGCCTGAACTGCCGCCGGATAGCGGTGGCGCAAAACGCGGTCTTGCAATATGCGTCCCAACCGTTGGTCATCCTGCAAAATCGGCGCAAGCGTAAAGCGCCGTTCATCGTTTGACAAAACACTAAACAAAAAACGTGCCGACTGGTGGCTTTGTTCGCCTTGTTGCCACACTTCTTTCAGATCTTGCCAAGCATAACGGTAGCGATTCCACAGCACCCGATAGTCTATACCGCGCTCGTCAATCTTTGCCCATGCACCCGCCCACTGCAACGTTGCCCACAAGCCATTGAACCCAATCAATGCCACCACCGGTCCGATTGCCAAAAACCAGCGGTAGCGTTCCAAAAACGCTAAGTCTTGATTGCGATAGACTGTCCAAAAAGTAAAAACGCCAATACCGGTCACAATGCTCCACAACAACAAGCGCAAGAACCAGCCTGTATAGCGGGGGCGGAACTCCATTTCAAATGGCGGGCGACTCGGTGTATCTGATTCTGCCGCGAGCGAATGGGGGGAATTTTCCGGCTCAGGGGTGGGTGCTGGCTCGGCAGGTGTTTCTGGCATTGCGGGTGCAGACTGCCACTCCGGCACGGGTGGTGGCACGGGTGTGCCAGGTTCACCTGCCAAAAATTGCTCCAACGTTTGCGTTTCCACCGCCACAGGTTTAGAAAGTGGCACAGCAGGGGACTCTTCGCTCAATAAATTTTCCAACGCATCGGTAGACTCTTGCCGCAACTGCCGAATCGGCTCATACAAATCTGGTTCAGGGTTATCTTGAATGTGCATACCCTAAATTTTACTCCAAAACACCCCATTCTACAAAATAGCCTGATAAAATGGGGGAAATGAACACCAACGACTCACGCCCCGAACGCGCATTGCATCTGTTTCTGGTCATCAGCCTGCTGTGGATTGCCTTTCTACTGCGTTCCTACCACCTAACCTTCCACCCGCTGTGGTGGGACGAAGGACTAACGCTCGCTTTTGCACCGCTCAATTACTTAGAAAACGCCCGCCTAGCCGTTGCTTCCACCGATATTAACCCGCCTATCTATCGGCTAATGATTGGGGCTTGGAGTGCCCTGGTCGGCAGTAGTGCCTTTACTACGCGTTTGTACAGTGTCTTTTGTGGCTTGCTGGTGACTGCCGGAACTTACCGCTTGGTGCGCACCCTGCGCATGGGCACACACACCGCCTTGCTGGCAATCTTGCTGGCTGTGTTCTCCCCTATACTCATTTATTACAGCCAAGAAGCCAAAGGCTACATGCAAGAGAGCATGGCGGCAATGGGCTTGTTTACCCTATGGTGGCGTTATCACCAAACCCTGCACCAACAAAATATCCTGCGCTGGTTGCTATTTGCGGTGCTGGTCTTACTTGGTATTGGCGCCCATTACCTGTTTGTCTTTTTGCTCATCGTGCTCAATCTCTACTCGCTCTGGATGTTGCGCCAGGAATGGCAAACCGCCACAGCACGCCCCAAGGCAATCCAGCATGTGCTGTGGCAAATTTTGGCACAAGTGGCGGCTGGGTTGGTGCTAGTGCCGTTTTTCTGGTTCACCTATTCCAAAACCCGCACGGTTCTGAGTGGCGACATTGGCGACCCCGCCAACTATCTCAATGGGGCACTGGAATTTTTTGGCAGACACGCGGTAGAATTTGCCTTTGGACCCTTTGCCGGTTTCCCTGCCAATTGCACGCCCCAACTGCAAAATCAACTCTGCGCTTTGGTGTACGGCTCGCATTGGCTACCCGGCATAGCCGTTTTCGCGCTCATGTTGGTTTGTGTGGCGGTGCAGTTGTGGTTTTGGCGCAAACGCCGCAGTGTGGTATTAAGCTTGGCTGTTTTTTTGCCACTGCTATTGGGCTACTTCTTCAATGAAGTGCAAACCTTCTTCTTCCCACGCTTCCTGCTCTACAGCGTGCCCTTTTTGCTCATCTTGGTCGCCGGTGGGCTAAATACCCTAGCCCGACTGCCCGGCAGGGGTTGGCGCTGGATTGGGCTAGCCGTGGTGGGGCTGTATGCACTGGCTTGTGTGCCGGTACTGCAACGCTTTTACACCACTCCCACCACCGCCACCGAAGATTGGCGTCCCGCACTGGCACAAACTGCCCCGTGGGTGCACNNAATGGCGATGGTGTGTTGCATGAGTATGTGTGGGCGGCAGGTTATGCCCATGCCTACTGGCAGTCCACCACCCATGCCACGCTGGCGCACTTCCACCAAGCTGAACGCGCCGCGCAAATTGACCAGCTTTTGCAAAAATATCCGCGCTTGTGGCTCCTGCAATATCAAGTGGCTATCCGCGACCCGCACGCCAGCAATGCTCATTACCTAATGCAAAACAGTGCTTTGGCAATGGATGTGCGTGAAAATAGCGCCCATGTGGGCTTGTTTCTTGCGCCGAGCTTTGCGCTCAATTATCAGTCCACGCCACCATCTGCCACCAGCCAATTTTTGAACGGCGTGCAAGTGCCCNNAAGCCGGCGATGCCATCGCAGTGCAGGTATTCTGGCAAGTTCCCGAAACGCTCGCCCTAGAGCCCCACATCTTCTTACATCTGGTCAACGCCGCCGGGGAGGTGGTAGCTCAACAGGATGGTCTGCCACACAACAACGCCACATCTTGGCAAGACCTGTCCGGGCTACCCGCCCAAGCCGACTACCGTGCCTTGCTCTTGCCCGCCAACCTACCATCTGGCACCTACACCCTGCATTTGGGTTTGTATGACCCAGCCAGCGGACAGCGCATTCCAACGCAAGACAGCACAGAGTTCGTGGTGCTGGGAACGGTGACTCTGAAATAATGGCACTTGTTCATCACCCAAAGNNAGCCACTCCCTTAACTTCTTTAATTCACTTACTTCTTTAATGACTATGCGTTTACGCCCCATTTCTGTCACACTGTTGGTCTTGCTGTTTAGTGCTGGTTTGCTGGGCATTGGCTGGCTGGTTCTTCGCCCAAAAGGGGAATTGCTCACATCAGCCCAATTTAGCCACAATAACATCTCTCCCAATGCCGATGGCGTGGACGACCTAACCCGCATCACTTATCAGTTGGAACGCCCTGCCAATGTCAGCATTTATTTTCTTGCCAGTGACAACACGCGCTACAATTTCCGCACAGACAACCCGCGTGAAGCCGGTGAGTACAATTTGCTATTTTCTGGTGTTGTAGATGGCTTCACCCTGCCCAACGAAAGCATTGAAGGAGAAGTGCTGAACCGGGTTTTGCCGGATGGTGAGTACACTTGGGTTGTGTCAGCCGCAAATACCACTGAAAGCGCCCAGTTGAGCGGTCATTTGAGCATCGTTTCTGCCGACACACTCCTGCCCGAAATTCGCGGTTTCTCCATTAGCCCAGAAATTTTCACCCCCAACCGCGATGGAATCGATGACCGCACTTGGATTAATCTCTACCTGACCAAAGACGCCCACCTGACAGTGCATTTGGTGGAATTTGACAATGCCATCCCGCGCCCCATTGGAGAGAAAGAAACCAATGTGGAGCCCGGAAAAAAAGGGTTGCACGTCTTTGAGTATGAAGGGGACGTGGACTTTGGGGTGGAGCCACCCAGTGATGGCACGCACCAAATTGTGGCACTGGCGCAAGATGCGCTCGGGCAAAAAGTCCGGCAAGTGGGCAATTTGCAGGTGCAAAATGGCGGTGTGCCGCGTGCCGAAATTGTCAATGCCACAGTGGAATACAACAGTTCCACCATTTTGCAGGGCGAACCCTTGTGCTTTGAATTGACTGTTGAAAACTATGGGCGCGCGCCCATCCGCACCACCGCTCCAGAACCCGGCTTCAATTATGTGGACAGTGAAACCAGCAACACGCACCAATTTTACGAAGAATCCGGCGCTTGGCGGGTCGGCATTGACTGCGACACCTGCATTCGCGATTATCCGTGGCGTTGGGCTGTGGGTGAGCAGGCTGACTTAACCAAAATTGGCGATTACTATTACCTAATGCCCGGCGAACGCTCGGTGGTGCGTGGTTGCATTGACCTGACCGAAATTCCATCGCGCAACCCGCTTTACTTTTGGGCAGGTTTGATTCACGAAGATGTCGAAGTCTCCAGTGTCAACAACCGCGTGGACCCGTTTTATGTGAAAATTGTGCCCAAAAACGAATAGCCGTGAAGAAAGTTAACGTAGTTAAAAAGTTAAACAGACTTGCATACCCGCATAACTGCAAAGCCTATCATCCATATCCCGTATTCCATATTCGGTAGAATCAAAAGCGGGCAGAAATCACAACTATTACCGACCCAGGATGTCTGGTTTATCGAAACCCATGAGCCGCAANNATCCCATATCCCGTATTCCGTATCCCGTATTCCATCTTCCGTATTCCATCTTCCGTATTCCAATGTTTCGCCTTTTTTGCTTAACCATTACTGCCCTGTGGCTATCGGCGTGCAGTGTTCTATCGCCAGCGGCTACGCCCACTGCCACCCAGCCCCCCACCCACACGCCCACCCTACCTCCGCCAAGCGTCACCCCCCTGCCCACAACCACAGCTACCCCAGAACCAACCGCCACGCCTATTCCGCTGGGTGCGCCAGAAAATCCGCTCCTTTTCATTTATTATCCGGTAAATCCCAGCCAAGATGCAGGGTTTGTGACAGCCCTGCAAGCACAGTTGCAAACCGCCGGGCTGAGTGTGCAAATGCAGGCACTCTCCGCACAGCCCAGCCAAGAGCTGTGCGCCGCTCCCGATAAGACCTTTGCCATTTTGCCCGCCGAAGTTGCCGCACAAATCAACTCCACTTGCCCACTGACTGCCACCCACAGTGCCCGTCAATTGGGTGTGCCTTATCGTGCCGGAATGGTGCTGGTGAGCAAGTTTAGCCCGATTGTCAGCCTATCCGATTTGCAAGACAAAAAGTGGGCTGTGAGTGATGCAAATGCTTATGTGAGTGTGGCACTTGTGCAAGGCATGTTCCAGCAAGCGCACCTGCAACCTGCCGCGCTCTATGATTTTGGCGACTCAATTTTGGCTCTGCAGGCGGTTTTTCGGGGCGAATTTGATTTTACCAGTGGCTATTTTGTGCCCCCACTGCTGGCTGATGGTGCAACAGAATGGGATGCAACCCTGCCCAATCCCGACAACTTGCAATCTGCCGAACCCACCACCGGGGGAACGTGCCTGCCGAGTGGGCTTTTGCCCAATTTGCAGGGTGTGCAATGCGGGGCAGAAGTGGCGCGGGATGAGCGGGTGCAGTGGCTGTCCAGTGCCAGCAATGTCTTTAGCCAAACGCGCATTGTTGCCATTAGCCCACCCATTCCCAATGATGTGCTGGTTTTTGGTGCAGATGTGCCTGCCGCTGTGCAATCGGCAGTTGCCACAGCCTTGCTTGCCTATGCCAATGACCCCACTGCCTGTGCGGAATCGCTGTGCAATGCCAGTTTTTACGCGTGGGAAGGTTTGGATGTGCTATCTGCAAGCTGGTGGCAAAATTTACTATCCATGCGGTCTGCCCAACCATGAAGCATTGGCTGTGGCGTGCGGGCATTTGCGGCATCCTGCTGGTGGGGTTGTGCTGTGGGCAGTGGGTTAGCCCATCACACCTGACCCAAGCCTGCACTGCCCCTGCCCAAGGGTTGCCACCCTATGATTTAGGTAAGCATGTGGGCATGGCGCAAACAATTGTGGTGGGGACAGTGGCGACTCGCTACCATGAGCCCACCGATTCGCCCTATGAAACTGCCGAAATTACAGTCAGTCAGTACCTAAAAGGCAGTGGGGGTGCTCATTTACGGGTGAGTGGTTTTGGCTTTGGTGGTTTGTGTTTGGCAGAAGTGCCACCCCCTCAACCCACAATCTTCTTTTTACGTCAAAATGCGGGGGGCTGGGAGTTGGTGTACTTCACACAATTTTTGGCGTATATCGCGGCAGATTCCAACAACCTCCAATCCATCACTGCCTTCACTGGGGAAGCACCCCTTGCCCCGCAACAGGATTCCAACCCTGCCACAGTTACCCCCATTTTGCCACTCCCCATCACGCATCAGCCGTCTGTCACGCCGGCAAATGCAGGGGGGATTTTTGATGCGGGTGTGTTGGGTGGGTTTTTGTGTTTAGGAATGGCTAGTTTTTTGCTATTTGGGGCAGTGGCTACTGCTTGGGTGGTGTGGTGGCAGGGGGAAACGCCGCGCAGGGTGCGGGTAGAGCGACATATTGGCGATACTGAACCGAAAAGGTGAGTAGGATTTGTGAAAACTGCCTATTGCGAATTTCTCATTTTCTGGTATGATTTTGACAGAATGAACACTGCAATTAAGCTTTCCTGTTTGTGTTGTTGTACACACCCNNTGTGTGGCAACGCATGGGTTAACTGTTAGCATTCGTTCTCCCAAATTTCCCGTTTTCACCCACCCAACCCGCTGGAATGACTCTTTCAGCGGGTTTTTTGTTTTAAGTTTCATTTTTTCTCATGCGCAAGTTATTTACCGAAATTCTCTATTACATCACTGGCATCGGCTTTTAGGCTTGCCAACTGGTCGCCAGTTTGGCTGACTAGCTGGACTCCCCCTTGACAATTTTTGCAGGCTGACTATAATTTAGGCATACCTAAATATTATTTTAGTCATAGGAAACCCCATGTCCTTCCTGCAACCCCTTAACTTTTGGCAAACCTACCGCCAACGCCGCCAGCGTGAACACGCCGAAGACGCTCTCAAACACATCCATGCTTGCGAATGGCGTGGACAAACAGCCAGTGCCGATTCGCTAGCCGGTGCGCTCCACCTTTCAGCGCGGGAAGTCGTGCGCCTAATTGAGCAGATGGAAACGCAAGGCTGGCTCGTCACCACGCCCCAAGGTTTGCGCCTGACCCCAGATGGCGAACAACAAGCAGTGGCTGTGATTCGGGCGCATCGCCTGTGGGAGCGTTACCTTGCCGATGAAGCGCGAATGCCACTTGCCCAAATTCACGCCGAAGCCGAGCGCCGCGAACATCAAAGCTCGCCCGAAATTTTGGCAAAATTTGAAGCCGAACTCGGACACCCGTGGACCGACCCGCATGGCGACCCGATTCCCACGGCGGCAGGAAAAATTGAAAACCGCGCCGACCAACCGCTGACTGCCTGGCAGACCAATGCCCCCTTGCGCATCACCCACATTGAAGATGAACCGCCTGCCATCTTTGCCCAAATTGTGGCGGCAGGTTTGCGACCCGGTCATGTCATTCGCATCCTAACCAGCACTGCGGAACGTATGGTTATTTCCAATGGGGATGACACGCCCGCCCTTGCCCCCATTGTTGCCGCCAACATCTCGGCAGAGCTTGCCCCCAATGCGCCAACCGCCGCCACCCAGCTCACCAGCCTGCAAATGGGCGAAAGTGCTATTGTTGCCGCGCTTGACCCAGCTTTGCAAGGCTTCACCCGCCGCCGCTTGCTCGATTTAGGGCTAACCCCCGGCACACGCATCCAACTCGAACTGCCCAGCATGTTCCGTGACCCGCTGGCATATCGGGTGCGGGGTACGTTGATTGCCCTACGCAAAGAGCAAGCCGAATGGGTATATATTGAAAAAGAGTAATAAATTATGACAGAAAACTGCGAAACCTGCCCCGCCCACGCCCAATTGGCACAGATGGGCATTGACACCAGCAAATTTGACTATGTAGTCGCTTTGGCTGGCAACCCGAACACCGGCAAATCCACCGTCTTTAATGCGCTCACCGGGTTGAAGCAACACACGGGCAACTGGCCCGGCAAAACTGTCTCGCGTGCCGAAGGTGGTTTTCAGTTTAACAATGTGCGCTACAAACTGGTAGATTTACCCGGCACCTATTCCTTGCTCTCTACCTCGCAAGATGAAGAAATCGCCCGCGACTTTATTTTGTTTGGGCAACCGGACTGCACCATCGTGGTTTGTGATGCCACTGTGCTAGAACGCAACCTAAACTTGGTTTTGCAAGTGCTGGAAATTACCGAAAAAGCAGTGGTGTGTGTTAACCTGATGGATGAAGCCCGCCGCAAAGGGTTGGAGGTGGATGTGCGTAGCCTTTCGCGCGATTTGGGCGTGCCGGCAGTTGCTACCACCGCCCGCACCGGCGAAGGTTTGACCGAACTCTTACAAGCGGTTTCGGGTGTGGTAGATGGGAGCATNNCCCGCCGTGTGCAACCCAACAGTGCGCTACAAAATGCTATTGCCGAATTGGTCCCGCTGGTGGAACGCATTGCACCCGGTTTGCCCAATACCCGCTGGGTGGCTTTGCGCCTGCTAGATGGCGACCAACGTGTGCGCCAAGCCCTACAAAATGGCGAACTACTCTCCATTGCCGAGCGTCAACGCCAAGCGGTACGCCGTTTTAGCCGAAAAATGGCAATTGAAGGTGTGCAATGAGTGAAAATTCAAACCCAACCGATGTGTTATTTGCCCGCGCCGAAGCACTACGGCGCGATTTGTCGGGGCAATTCCGCGACCAATTGGTGCAAAGCCTATACAACGAAGCCGAAAGCATTGCCCAGCGCACCGTGAAGCCAGCGGGCACCCGCCGCTGGGATTGGGACCAACAGCTCGACCGCTTGGTCACCTCCCCCATCTTTGGCTTGCCCATCATGCTCCTTCTGCTGTCAATCATTTTTTGGTTAACCGTCACAGGGGCAAATGTACCCTCCCAACTGTTAGCCACAGCTCTGTTTTGGGTGGAAGAACAAGCCGCCAACCTGTTCACGGCATGGGGGCTCCCGTGGTGGCTGACAGGCTTCATTTGGCATGGCGTATTTCGTGGCTTGGCGTGGGTGGTGAGTGTCATGCTTCCGCCTATGGCAATCTTTTTTCCGTGTTTTACCATCTTGGAAGATTTGGGCTACCTGCCGCGGGTGGCATTCAATCTCGATTGGCTGTTTAAAAAAGCAGGCGCACACGGCAAACAGTCTTTGACCATGAGCATGGGTTGGGGGTGCAATGCGGCAGGCATCATTGCTACCCGCATCATTGACAGCCCACGAGAGCGGCTGATTGCCATTCTCACCAACAACTTCGCCCCTTGCAATGGGCGTTTTCCCACTCTAATCTTGCTGGCAACCGTCTTTGTGGCATCGGCGTTCCCTGCCGCGCTGACATCGGTGGTGGCGGCAGGCTCGGTGGTGTTTATTGTCTTGCTAGGGGTGCTCTTCACCGTAGTCACATCTGCCATTTTGTCGCGCACGGTGCTGAAGGGCGAAGCCTCCGCCTTTACGCTGGAACTGCCCCCCTACCGCCAGCCCAACATCGGGCGCATTCTTTATACGTCGCTGATTGACCGTACCTTGTTTGTGTTGTGGCGGGCGATTCAAACGGCGGCTCCGGCTGGGGCTGTTATTTGGCTGTTGGGAAACATTGTCGTGGGTGGGCAATCGCTGGCATGGCACATTGCCGGTTGGCTTAACCCGTTGGGCGTATTGATTGGGCTAGATGGGGTCATTTTGCTCACCTACATCATTGCCATTCCTGCCAACGAAATTGTCGTGCCCACCATGCTGATGATGTATATGGGAGTTGGAATGATGACCGATGTGCCCGGCACACAGGAGCTACACAACCTGCTGGTGGGTACGCACGGCTGGAGTATGCTGACCGCCATTAACCTAATGCTGTTCTCCTTGCTTCACAACCCATGCGCCACTACCATTATGACGATGTGGAAGGAAACCCGCAGTTGGAAGTGGACACTGTTGGGAACATTCATGCCGCTGAGCTTGGCTTTTGGCGTGTGTTTCCTAACCGCTACCCTTGCACGGCTGTTGGGGTGGGTGTAACGAAAAGAAAAACAGAAGGGAATATCCCTTCTGTTTTTGCTTCAGTACCCTAAAGCTACTTAGCACGGTCAAAAAATATGCGGTTTTTACAAAGCCACTTTTGGTAAATCCTGCATAGCCTGTTCGACTGCTTCTACCGGATAATCAAAATCTTCTAGTTGTCCATCATGGTAAGCGTGATACGCCGCCATGTCGAAGTGTCCATGCCCGCTTAAGTTAAAGGCAATGACTTTTTGCACGCCATCGCGTTTGGCGGCAAGTGCTTCGTCAATGGCAACCCGAATGGCGTGGTTGCTTTCGGGGGCGGGAAAAATGCCTTCGGTGCGGGCAAACAACACGCCTGCTTCAAAAGTTGCCAATTGGCGCACTGCCCGCGCTTCGACATGCCCGGCATTCACCAGGGCACTCACTTGGGGGGACATGCCATGATAGCGCAAGCCGCCCGCGTGAATGCCGGGTGGCATGAAGGTATGCCCTAGCGTGTGCATCTTGACGACCGGTGCCATTTGCGCGGTATCGCCATAGTCAAACGTATATTTGCCCTGTGTGAGCGATGGGCAACTGGCAGGTTCGGCGGCAATCACACGGGTTTTCTTGCCATTGGTGAAATTTTGGTGCAAGAATGCGAAGGTAAAGCCCGCAAAGTTGGAGCCCCCACCCGCACAGGCAATCACCACATCGGGATATTCCCCTGCCATTTCCATTTGTTCCAACGCTTCAATGCCAATCACCGTTTGGTGCAGGGCAACATGGTTTAACACCGAGCCTAGCGCGTATTTCTTTTTGCCATTGCTGGTAGCGGCGGCTTCCACCGCTTCGCTGATGGCAATGCCCAATGAACCGGGATTGTTGGGGTTTTGCGCCAACAAAGAGCGTCCATATTGTGTGCGGTCGGTCGGGCTGGCATAAACTTGCGCCCCGTAGGTTTCCATAATGTAACGCCGGTAGGGTTTTTGGTCGTAACTGACTTTGACCATGTACACTTCAATATCCAAACCAAAGAAATTGCCTGCCATTGCCAACGAGCTTCCCCACTGTCCGGCACCCGTTTCGGTGGTGAGCGCTTTNNCTTAAAGAACGCTTGGGGCACGGCAGTGTTGGGTTTGTGGCTACCGGTGGGGCTCACCCCTTCATATTTGAAGTAGATGTGTGCCGGGGTATCGAGTACTTTTTCCAGATTGATCGCCCGAATGAGCGGGGTAGGACGCCACAAGCGATATACTTCACGCACCGGTTCAGGAATTTCTATCCAACGGTCAGCGCTAATCTCTTGCAGGATGAGATTCATCGGAAACAGCACACTCAGAAAATCCGGCGTGACCGGTTCCAGTGTGCCCGGGTGCAAAACCGGCTGGGGCGGCACAGGCATATCCGCATTGATGTTGTACCAAGCTTTGGGAATATGGTTTTCATTAAGAATAAATTTGTGTTTTGTCACTGCGGTCTCTCCTATTAATTAAGATAAAGGGTTAAGTTGCCCATTATCGTCCCAATAGGTGCGAAAACGAGCAATAAATTGACTAGGTGTATAGTGATGGTTGGTCGGACCTAGGTTTTCTAAACTGTACGTACTGGCGAGCGCACCCATTTTGCCACACAATTCCCAGGGCAAACCAAGCGCGTAACCGCGTAAAAATGCCCCACGGNNGGGTAGCCGGAAAAATACCAATTTGGAATTCTTGCCCACCCACGTACAGAGTAGAACCAATTTCTCCATGTGTGATACCCAATATTGTGTTTTGCGCCGCCACTTTCTCGGGAGTCAAGCCTAGTTTGTCGTGTAACAAGCTAAATTCATAATTATTAACAATCAAAATATGAGCGCCAGCCACCCCTTCAGCAATATCCGCCACATCCAGCCGAACAATTTGCTGTCCCACGTCGTATAAGTAGGGAATACCCAAAGCCTTACACTCACGCACCCGCTCGCGCATGGCAACCGGGTCGTCTGGGCTAATGACCACCAAATCTGGGCGGTACGGTAAGTCTGCCAAACGCAGTTGGCTGGAATGTGCCATTGCACCCGGCGAAAAACTGGCAATCTGGTTGTTGTGTTGGTCGGTGGTGCAGAAAAAGGATGCGGTAAATAAACCATCTATTTTGCGCACGCCATCTGTGCGGACATTGTGCTTGGTAAGCCAGTGTTGATAGTCAGTAAAATCTTCCCCGACTGCACCTACCACGGTAGCGTTTCCACCCAACAAAGCGTGGGTATAGGCAATGTTTGGCGCAGTGCCGCCACGATGCTTGGTCATACTGTCCACCAAAAAGCTCAAGCTCAAAGCTTCTAGGTTATGTTGTAAAATATTGTCTCGAAAGCTACCCGGAAAGCGCATCAGATAGTCAAAAGCAATTGAACCAGAGAAGGCAATACGCATACAAAAACTCCTGTGTTTGAATAAGCCTATTTTACCATTGCCTATCAATTGCAGAACAGAATATACTAATATTGATATAAATGCGTAATCGAATGCTGATTCGTCTGCCAACTTGCTAGACTTTTCCACTGAGTGAGTGTATTGATATGAGCAAAACCCTGCTTCTACTCCGCCATGCCAAATCGAGCTGGAATCACCCCAGCCTGAATGACTTTGAGCGCCCGCTGAACGAACGGGGAGAACGGAGCGCTCCCCGTGTGGGGCGCTTGCTAACCGAGCTAGGCATTGTCCCGGAGCGAGCGCTAGTCTCCGCCGCGGTGCGTGCCCGTCAAACCGCTGAAAAAGTGTTAGCGGCTTGTGATNNGGCTGTATCTGGCAGACCCACAAACCTACCTCGAAGTTTTGGCATTAAACGCCGCCGAAGAAAATTGTGTCCTGCTGGTTGGGCATAACAACGGCATTGAACAGCTTGCCAGCCAACTGAGCGGCAAGGAAATTCTTATGCCCACCGCTTGTCTGGTGCAGTTTGACGTGTCGGTGGCACATTGGGCAGAAATTCACGGGGTGCGCAAATGGGCACTAAAAGGGGTGTGGCGCGTCAAAGAGCTAGACAATTAAAGCCACCCTGTCCTTTAAACCCAGCAAGCCAGCGCTGGGAGATTTTGCGCTGGCTTGCTAAACGTAAGGAGGCTATGGATAGTATTATGTGGGAATTTGATAAGAACAGCCTTAGCGAGATATTAAGGGCTGATTAGCAAAATCCTTAAGGCTTGCGGAATTGTGCCCGGCTTAGCCACGCACCTTACATTTCGTTTCCCATCTGCAATTCGCTATCCAACAAATCAAGCAAAGCTTGCCACTCTTCTTCTTTCATGGTAAAAGAATGGTCGCCACTCGGAAATTGATGGGTACGTACTTCTTGGATGTAGTTTTGCAAAGCGCTTTGTAACTCTTGGTGCAGGTGGGCATATTGCTTGACAAAGCGTGGGGTAAAGCGGTCAAACATGCCCAACATATCGTGCAAAACCAACACTTGCCCATCTGTATCCGCCCCAGCGCCAATGCCGATGGTCGGGATAGTCAAACGGTCGGCGATTAGCTCTGCCACACGACTCGGCACTGCTTCCAAGACGATGGCAAAACAGCCCGCCGATTGCAAAGCAAGCGCTTCATCGAGCAATTTTTTGGCGGCAAGCGCAGTGCGTCCCTGCACTTTAAACCCCCCCACCTGATTGGCAGACTGTGGCATCAAGCCGATATGCCCCATCACCGGGATACCTGCCCGCACAATTGCCCGCACGGTGGTCAGGTATTCCATGCCCCCTTCCAGCTTCACTGCGTCCATGCCCCCTTCCGCCAGCAAACGCCCGGCATTGCGCACAGCTTCTTTATCATCCACCTGATAGCTCATAAAAGGCATATCCCCGACCAAGAAGGGTGTTTTTGCCCCGCGAGCCACCGCTTTGCAATGCCGTAGCATATCGTCCATAGTGACAGACAGGGTGTTTTCGTGCCCCAGCACGACCATTCCGAGCGAATCGCCGACCAAGAGCATGTCTAAGCCAGCTTGTTCTAGCATGACGGCAGAGCTGTAATCGTAGCAAGTGAGCATGGTGATGGGTTCACCACTACGCTTTTTCTGTTGTAAGGTTAAAACGGTAACTTTGTTGCGCGGTGCAGGTTGGGTAGACATGGCAGTACCTCCGTTGCCTCCCGATGGGATAGGTTGTTATGATGGCAAATGCCGGTCTTGTCCGGTGAAGGTACAAGCCTTGAATGGCTGTGCCGTTGACTTAATGGGTTTGGCAAAGTCGCCCTGTGAGTAGAACGGTGCGACTTGCCATTACGCACGATTATAACAAAAATAAGGTTATCAAAAGATTAACACGTTACTCCAATGATGGATGCTCGGCATAGATAAGGGTTACACCTTTTCGTACTATATTGGACCCGAATCGAAACCAGCAACAAGCACACTACTGGCGTTGTGCGGGTACAGCCTATTGTTGGCGCAACTCAAAATTATCAAAGCGATAGGTAGCATTTAGCCCGCTACCCAAATCTACAGTAATGCCAATATTACCACTGCTCCATTCGTCAAAATAGATTTCATTCACATTTTCGCCATTAATATACAAGCGGTATGTTCCACCTTGATAGAGCACTTCAAGGGTGTTTACGCCACTGCTATTGATAGCAGATGATTCGGTAAAATCAATCAGGTTGTCTTGCCATTCGTTATCACGCATGATGGAAATCCAATAACCTTCCGCCCCAACCAGCCAGATGACAAAGTTATCGGCATCAAACCGGCGCAACATCAAGCCGACCCCGGTGTTATAGGCGTCATCAGTGGTTACATCCGTGTCTACCCGCAGGTAAAAATCGCCATACACGCCATCAATAGAGCCGGGGTAGTCTTTGGAGTTCACCCCTTGCAAGGATTCCACTTGCCAAACGAGTGCGCCGCCACGAATATAGCGATTGATATTGGCAAATTCGCCAGCATCTTCGCCGATGTACCACTCATTGGGGTTTGCGTTATCAGAAAAATCATCCCAAACGATGGTGTTCCAAGTGCGGGCGNNAAGCACTTGCGCTTGGGCAGTGGCTTCTGCCTGGCGAGTTGCTAAACGGTCATTAATGGCTTGTTGGGTTGCGACAGCTTCGGTTGCAAAGGCGGCTTCGGTTGCTTTGCGAATTTCGGCTTTGGCGGTGGCTGTTGCTTCGGCTTCGGCGGCGGCTTGGGTCGCGGAACTGGCTTGCTGAGTTGCCGCTTCTACCCGTGCGATGGCTTCGGCAGTGCTGGTTGAATTGGCGTTGTTCACTGCACGCATCGCGCTGAGCCCGCCAATACCCAACACCCCTACCACACACAAAAACAAAAAGCCTGCCACCGCCCACACCCACATCGGGATGCCTTTCCGCGTAGGCGTGTAGGGATCCACATGACCTTGCGCTCGCCCACTTGCACCAATTGACGCAGTTCCGGGCTGGGAGATTGCCGGATTGGACGGCTGTGAAATGGTAGCCGGGCGTGCCTGGCTGGTGGTGGCAGGTGTTAGTGGCTCAATCAGTGTGGCTTCGTAGGCAGAAGAATCCATCAAAGGGCGTGATGCGTTCACCGTTTGCCGCAGGGCAACTGCCAAAGCAGAGCCAGTGGAAAACCGGTCATCGCGGTTCTTCGCCATAGCTTTTTGAATGACGTTGTTGTAGCTTTCCGGTAAGCTAGCGTTGAGCGCACGCACGTTTGGCACCGGTTCTTGCACTTGTTTGAGAGCAAGCGCAATGGGGGTGGGCGCATAAAATGGGGTTGTACCCGTCAGTGCTTCGAACAAAATTGCACCAAGCGCATAGATATCACTGCGTCCATCCAACTCTGCGATACCGGTTACTTGTTCGGGGCTCATATAAGCGGGTGTGCCTATCAAGTTATCGCCGGTTAGACCGCTTTGGGCTTGGCTAATCTTGGCGATACCAAAATCGGAAAGGTAAGATTGACCATTATTGTCGAATAAAATATTGGCAGGCTTAAGGTCACGATGGATAACGCCTTTTTTGTGGGCATAATCAACCGCCGAACCGATGCGATCCATAATTTCTAATACTTCATTACGGGGCAATGCGCCCACGCGAATTTTTTCTGCCAGCGAGCCACCGGGCATATAGCGCATCACCAAGAATGGTTGACCTTCGGATTCGCCGACATCATACACCGGTACAATGGCATGGTGCTCCAATGCGGCAATGGTGCGTGCTTCCCGCTCAAATCGTTGGCGGAACAATGGGTCGTGCAAAAACTCTCTGGGCAGAATTTTTACCGCGACATCACGGTCAAAGAGTGGGTCATGTGCTTTGTAAACGGTTGCCATGCCACCCCTACCCAACTCAGATATAATTTTATAGCGGTCAATTTTTTCCACAGGGTCTTTCCTTACTTTTAGGCGGTATATTCTTCAGATAAATTCAGCCTGATTGAAATTTTGCCTTTCTCTTGAGAAAAGCGAAATTCTTAACCTTGCCGAATATCGCTCAAAAAATCGCGGAGGCAAAACAGAGTTCTGCGCCCGTACTCTTTTAGTATAATTTGGTTTGATTAAAAACGCCAGCCACCCTTCAAGAGTTCCCAGAATTAAGGAGATTTTCGATACAGCCAAACACACGGCGTTCGCAAACCAAATGCTTGCCTATTATATGCGACACGGCTGGAAATTACGCCTTGATTCTTAAGGAAAAGATCCTACATTCGATTCGGGTTGAATATCGTATTCGCTAGGGTTGAACAGGCAAGGTAATGGTGAGAAATTCGCCGAAGTTGGTGATCGGTGTGGCAGGGACTTCATCCACGTAAGCCGGATTCTGTGAAACCACCTTCAGCCCCAACTTGACCACCTGCCCAACTGTTGCCTGAATCTCTGTCAAGCGAATGGCTATCTCCCAATAGCGGTGCGCAACTGCATTGCTAAACGTGCTACCAAATCCGGCAACCACAATGGATTGGGTTGCGGAAGGTACGCTGAGTGTGTTTCCGGCATGGAGAAAGCGCACTTTGCCATCACGGGCATACACCACGTCTTGATTAATATCCTGCACACCATTGCGATTGACATCAAAAATCAGGTAAAAATCGTCACCCACCAAATCAGAGCCAAGCAAAGTGTCTGCCTGCGTATCTTGCACTTGGTCAATCAACAAGTATAAAAATTGGTTGTCATTGCGCCAGCGCACCACACCGTGCGGCAGTGCGGCAAGTGAAACGGCATTTTGCCATTCGGCGGGCTGGGCAGTGCCATCAATCGCCAAAGGCGCAGGGGGGGCGCTCGTGACTGTGCTGACTACCGGGGTTGCCAAAGTGGGTGTTGCCGAAATGGTGGGAATAAGCGTGGCTGTGGAAGTCTCCGTCACCAGCGGCGCTTGGGTGGTAGGTACAATCGGAACGGCGGTGGTAGGTATTGCCGTAGTCGGTAGGCTAGTAGGTGGCAGGAGAGTGGCGGAGGGAGTTGAAGTCCACGTGGCAGTAGCGGTGGCAGTTTGGCTAGGCAAGACCGGCAGAAGCGGAATATCGCCCGCACTGACAGTGGGAAACAACTCGGTATTCACTTCGCACTTGATATACGCGGCTTGCACCCAAGCCACTTGCGTCCCTGCCTGCACGCGCAACCATGTGCCTGTGGCAATTCGCCCAATCGGTAGCACGGGTGAGTTGTTCGGTAAGGAGGCAATGGCTTTGTAGGCATCGTCTGGACCTTCACGCAATACCAACGAAGACTGACCCGCCGGTAGGTTTTGAATCAAGCAGTTGGATTGTAACACTTGCACTTGAGCCACCTGCTCCACCACTTGATTATTGTTGGTGCGAGCAACTAGCTTGAAGGAAAGTGGGGCATTTACATTTTCTATAATCTGTTCCCCCACACTGGCGACCGGTCTGACGGGAAAATCAGCACCTTCCAAAGTGACTATATCTGCTCCAATGACATTCCAGGTCAGCCTGATATTTTTCGGTTGGTTGACTATTAGGGTACTCGGCTCAATTTTAAACTCAGCGATGGTAGGGGGGGCGCCCTGAACAACAATATTGGCACTTTTGCGCACTTCGCCCACGCTATTGCGGGCAACCAGTTCCAACTCTGTGTTGGTTTGTACGGTGATGAATTGATGGCTGGTGTGGTTAGGCACTTGCCCAATGCTGGGGCGGATCTCCACAATATCGGCATTGCTCACGCTCCACGACACCATCACCTGCTCGCCGGGCTGTAATGGGCGGTCCGGGTAAACTGAAAAGCTGGTGATTTCCGGGCGTGCAAAATTGCCACAAAAGCCCCACTGATTGGCGCGGCAACTGTTCATTACCAATAGCACAACCGCCAAACAGAGTACCAAACTTGCAACGATGCCGACCATCGGTAACCAAATTGGCGCCGATGCTTGCAGTAGGTAGCTCCCGCGTGCTAGCACTTCACTGCTGGTGTGGCTCAATGGTGTGGCGATGATGCTATAGGGCACTATCTGGCTACTGCCAAACAGTTTACTTTCCCGCGCTGAGATTCCCACTTCACAGGAGAAGCTTTCGCCAGCGGGGATTGAGACTGTATCTTGAGCAAAGTGGAAGTGTAAATGCTCACCATCGTCCTGCCCTACCAAGCGATAGGATACCGGCGCGTTACCCAGATTTTGGATGATGACAGTAGGTTTTTCAGACTCACCACCTTCCAATTCCATACTTACTTTTTGTACATTTGCAACTTTCAGCACCGTCTCCACCCGTGCCACCACATCATTGGCAGAATTGAGTGCCACCGCTTGTACCCGATGCCGCCCTGCCGCCACCTGATGTGACTGGGGTAAGTTGATTTGTACCGCAAGTTGTTGTGATTCTTGCGATTGCAGGTAGACCGTCTGGGTAGAGAGCGTTACCCAATGGCTGAGATGCCCGGCAACCCGTAGGGTAAATTCTCCGGCACGCAAACCCGTATTGCGTATCGTGAGCTTCCCCAAATATTGATTGCCCGGAATCAGCGATTCGATTGGCAGTTCGAGCACCATTTGCCCGACCAATGCCGAGGCTGGCGAATAAGCGCTACCCGCCGGGCGTGCGAATGTTTCCGGCGCTTCATTGCCCTTGCTCTGCGAGTGATAGACCAGATTGACCTGCCCAAGACGAAGACGAGTGCCGGACAAAACGACAGTTGGAGTAGCAATTGCCAGGCGTTGCCCGTTGATAAACGTACCTTCCGCACTGCCCAAATCTTCGATCAGTAGGCGGTTTTGCGCAAAGGTGAACCGCGCATGACGCCGGGCGATGGAAGGGTGTTGCAATTGCAAACGGTTCGATGGCGTGCTTCCCGCGGTGAAGCTTGCCGTATCTGGCTCATAATGGGTAGCGGGTTGCCCGGGAAGCGATATGTGAAACGTACCAAATTCCATAGTTACCTGTAATGCGTGTGGTACAGCCAATGAAAAAAGCCCAAATCAATTTTTGAGCGCGTTTTTTGGGAGATGACCCCACACATGCTAACTTATTTTACAAGGTGCTTGGCGCTCTGGCAAGGGCAGATTTTTGAGATAGGGCAGTTTGACTTATTAATGAAAATGGAGCAATCACATCTTGCCCCACTTCAAACCGCCTTACGGAATATCCCCCACATCCGCCCCAAAAAACGAGCCTGCCCCGCCATCAGCCTCCCGCTAGTGCCATAAACACATCTTCCAAGGTGGGTTCGGCGGGTTCCAGATGGTGAACATTTATACTGCGCACGCCAATGACACACAAGGGCACTGACAATTTAATTCCGAAAAATTGCCTTTGAAAACTGTGAAAAAGTAGTGGTAAGTAAACAATTATATACTCAGTATGGGTAAAAATTCCGCTTTTTTCTTAAGGAAAAAAGCGGAATTTTCATCTGGGGCGGGTACAACTGCGATTGCGACAAGCCCATTTTGAAGCGTATCGGATTGTTGCCACTGGTGCGGCTCACAATCATCCGCACTTTAACGAATACAAACATCCACTATTTCTACCTGTTTGGTACGTCAAATGCTCGCAACTATGAGCGAACAGTTGTGAACTGTGTGGGATTGCTGATTATCTTAATGGCATCTGGCGAGCTTGCCACACTTTTTGTGCCAACCAATGCCCTGCCAACCAAAAAATGATCCAACCGAGATAACGAAAAATAGTCGCGAATTCAAGTTGAAAGGGAAAAAGTAGCTGTGCAAGCATGTCGAACATGCCAAAACCTGCAAATAGCCAGATGAGATTGTAAATTGTAAACGTAATCGCTAATGATTCGTAGTTTTCATTTGCCTGCCGAAGTGCCAATGTTGTGAGCACAATGGAGACGAATAAGAAAAAAAACAATGTACCCGGCACAAAACGATACAAATGATACAAGTTTGGAAAAGCGCCATAAATTTCTGGGTACTCATATATTTTTTCTTGAACACCCAGAGCCGTTATTGGAATCAATATCCCTATACACAGCCAAGAACAAACAAGCACATAAATACCCACTTGGGTGGGAAACTGGATTGTACGATAATAAGAGAGTAAGGTTTTCATTGGATTTACCTAAATCAAATTTACTTCAACTTACACCACTTGCCGATTTTGAAATCTCATTTACCATCCATGGCATAAGATATTTTCAACCAACCGAAAACCTAAGCAGTAGATGTTTGTGATTTAGATTTGGTGTGGGTATTGAATTTAGTAGTTGTTAGGTCAGAAGTTAAGTGGTATTAGGCTAGCTTAACAATAATTTGTTAAAAAAGTTCAATTTGTATTCTTAGGACGGGAAAATTGTTTGTGAGTCCAATTCACTATAATACAAATTGCCTTGAAATGGTTTTTTGGGTTATTAGGTCTAACGATATTTGATACGAAGTGTTTGACGTACTGCTTCTGGCCCACCAGCCGCTCGTACACCCCATTCTCCTAAACAAACATTTATAGAATACAAACTATAGCCGTAAGTACTCAGTTGTCCATTATAAAACGCCATAAAGTTTGAAATTACTTGGTTTGCACTATAACCCATCCGACTATCGGCACTCCATCTCATAACACTGGGGGAAACAGTTTGAGATGTATTAGCAAAAAATAACCAATCCCAATCAGTCGGGTCATTATCGCAAGTTTGGCTCGCGGTATAACTGCTTACTCTGACATTGTTTACTAAAGATAAGTACTGTCCACCATAAGGCATCTGAACATTGTAGCCGGGACTAAGAACTTTAATATTCACTAAGTGCCTGGACATAAATGTTGCATAATCACTTAAAATATTAATTTCTTCTAGAACAATTTCTTGTTCAGCATTATTTAATTGAGAAAATGCGGCGTTTAAATCTACTTCCCCATTAACAATATCTTTTGCCAACCGTTTTAAGCATTTTTGGGTTTTACACACCCTTCGTTGCTCCTTATCGCCCTGAATAGGGGTATTAGAAGTTGCATTAACTCCAGATATTCCCCAAAAACTAAGTAAAGCAACAATTAATAATGCGAAATTTATACAATTAGTGAGTGAGTGAGTGAGTGAGTTTCATTTAGTAAATTCCTCATAAATACTTTTGTAATAACTAGCCTAAACCACTTGAATAAGTATACAACGCCATAATTAATTTATCATTAAAATTCTGATTTGTGGGTGCGGTTCAAAGTTTCGAAAAGCATTCTCGTCAGCAACGAACCCACGAGCAAAACATCGCCACAGTCACGGGTTTGTCATTTTCATAGAGCGAAGTGACAGAAAAATCTTGACATAGCGTGTACAAATTTCTCGCTACGCTCTCCGTCCGTAACGTTCAAAATGATAAGCGGGTTAACGATGGAAGCCATCTGCAACGCAAAAAAGGAGCAGAGTCTATAGCCAACACCTTTGCCAATTTTGAAATTACACTTTTTAACCGCCATAAATGGCGGTTAAAAAGAAATCGCCCCCCTACGTACAGCGGGTTTTGGACACTCACGAATTTTGGCGAAGGTATTGTATAGCGACAAAATTGAGGTTCGTATTCTCCGAAAAACTGAACCGCACC
>DKKK01000116.1 GCA_002455215.1 Anaerolineales bacterium UBA6668
TTATTCACCCATCCCCGTTTTTTTCGCAACAACCCAGCCAAATTCCGAGCTATTTTTGTGCCAACGAATGCGTGACGACACCTAAGCCGTTACGAAAAAACATGCCATCCTACTGCCAGATAGAAACTTTATTCGGGTGGAAACAGTGCCATCAAGCCATTGGCAAGTTGGTCGCGCCAGCAGGTGTAGTTGTGCGCACCGGGATATTCGCGGTAGGATGGGGTGTAGCCGTGCGCCTGCAGTTCCGCCAGCATCTTGCGATTGGCAGAGAGCAAAAAGTCGTGGCTTCCACACTCCATCCAAATCTCAATTGGGCGGTGCGGATAATAACGCACCATGTCCAAAGTCGGCATATCAAAGCCATTGATGACATACGCCCCGGCACTGGCAAACACTTTGCCAAACAATTGGGGAGCATACAAACCAGAAAAGAGTGCCATCAAACCGCCCATTGAAGTGCCCAAAATAGCATGTGTGCCCGGCTGTTGCCGATAATCCAGCAAATTCAGATGCTGTTCGGCAAGCGGAATCACCGCCAATGCCAAAATTCCCACCAATAACGGATTGGCGGCATACTCCATTGTGCGAGATTCATCGGCATTTTCCAGCAGTGCCAGTGCTATCGGGCGCATTTTACCGGCGGCAATCAGCCCATCCACAATTTCCACAATTCTGCCGCGTTCAAGATAATCGCGCCCATCCAACACCACCAACAGTGGCACAGATTGGTCGGTGGCGGGTTGATACAGCCACAAAGGGCGGGGGGCGGAAGGCAATGCGCCGGGCACTTCGAGCGTGTGTTGGCTCAACCGACCGTGCAATGGCAACGGCGGGGTATTTACCCAACGAGTGGGCTGGTAACCGGGCATGGAAAAGNNGCTGGATAAATCTAACTGCATCCCATTCGTCAGCAAACGTGGGTTGAGTGGGTCCAGCGTTCGCCCATTCAGCTGGCTATCCGCAAAATAGCAATATTCCCAATGGCTGGCAAGCGGCAATTCAAGCGAAAATTTCCATAATTGGGGGGCAACCTGCTCAAAGACAGGCTTTACAGGTGCGTTGGGCTCACCCCAGTAGGTGAAATCACCTGCCAAGTGGGGGGCTGTTTCGCCCTGCCAGATAAATGTGGCAGTCGTGCCATCAATCAACGGCACACTTTCAGTTTGAGCACGAACCAGTAAGGGATGCAAGTTTGTCATAGTATGTAACTCCTTAAGGTGTTGAAATTTCCAACCAATAACCCGTGACGGCGGGAATGGTCAGTTGCAAATCTTGCCCGGCGGTTAAGGTCGCAACCGTCTCGCCGCTCAATAAATCAGTAGCAGTACCGCTGAGCGCATC
This sequence comes from Anaerolineales bacterium UBA6668, assembly GCA_002455215.1. Taxonomy (GTDB): domain Bacteria; phylum Chloroflexota; class Anaerolineae; order Anaerolineales; family UBA6668; genus UBA6668. The sequence goes on from DKKK01000116.1 coordinate 1,342, forward strand.
GTTCTTTAGGCTAAGCGTGGTTTCGCTATCCCCCAAGTTAAACACCACCAAAACCGTTTGCCCTTCCGATTGGCGCAAAAATGCCACACTGCGCTTGTTTGGGTCGGTCACCGTAACAAATTCAATCGTGCCACTTTGCAAAACAGGCAAACTCTTGCGCAAAGCAATGATTTTACGATAGTAATTCAGCAATGAATTTTCATCGGCAGTTTGCTCCTCCACCGAAATGCCGTCATTGGGAGCGTTCCAACGGTCGGCTTCCAAAAACCAAAAAGCCTGGTCAGTGCCCTTTTCAGCGGCATACCAATCCATCGGTTCACGGCGGTAAGCATCGTAAAACGGCGCACGCCCCTTTTCGCCGAGCATGCCAATTTCTTCGCCATAATAAATCATATATGCACCCGGCAGGCTATTGACAAACGAAATCACCAATTTTTGCCGTTCCCAATTGCCATCCATCTCGCTGGCAGTGCGGTTCGTGTCGTGGTTGGAATAAAAAGTGAGTGGAATACCCTCGGCGGGGAACATGCGCTTTTGGTCGTTTAGCGCCAGCTTCAGCACACTGACTGTGCCAGCCCCTGCCAAAATACCGTCCCCATTCAAATCCACTCCACCCGAAAGCGTACCATAAAGCGGAAAGTTGAAGACAGAATCGTATTCATCTTTCATAAACGTTGCCAAATCGCCGGAAACGTTGGTCCAAGCTTCCCCTAGCAAGAGCGCATCTGGATTGGCTTGTTTAACCGCTTGCCGTAGTGCCTGATGAAATTCGTGGGGTGGGAAGGTGATGTTATCCACCCGAAAACCGTCAATACCATCTTGATAATCGCCATCTGCATCCAAATCGAGCCAAAATAGCGCAGAATCAATCAGGTATTGTGCCGCTTCCGGATTCTTGTGGTAAAAGCGGGGCATATCTCGTTGCCCATTAAAGCCGGTGTATTCGGTATGGGCATCATTTAGCCAAGCAAACCACTTGCTATACTTTGACTGCGGGTTAGCATACGCATCCAAAAAAATCGGGTTTTGGTTAGACAAATGAGATGGCACAAAATCAATGATGATGCGCATGCCCTTCTCATGCACCGCTTGCACCAAAGCCTGAAAATCTGCCAGTGTGCCATAATCGGCATGAACGGCAAAATAATCAGTCACATCATAGCCATGCACGCTCACCGATGGGTGAATCGGCATTAGCCAAATTACATCCACCCCTAGCGCTTGAATGTAGTCTAATCTATTTTGAATACCAGTAAAATCCCCAATGCCGTTTCCATCCGAATCGGCATAAGAACGGACATAAATCTCATACAACACAGCGTTTTTGAACCAATCCGGCGTGCGATACTCGGAAACGGCAGGCGCTGGAGTTTCCGTGACGGGCAGGGCGGTTTCTGTGGGTGGGAGCGTGGGCAGGGCGGTGGGTGCTTGAGTAGGCGCAACGCTAGGCACGGGCGTAACCACCACACCGCCACAAGCCACCAACCCAAGGGCACAAAACAGCCCTACAAAAACAGGCATTTTTTTCAGAAAGTTTGAATTTTTCATAAGTTTGTCAGGCTATCTTTAATATTAAAAAGCCCAGCGAGTGGTCACCGGGCTTTTTATCCGTATATTCGGCGCGGTCGAATACATACGCGCTAAATATGTATACAAAAGAGTTACTTCACACTACCGACAGTCAAACCACCGACAATGTAGCGTTGCAAGAACAAGTAGATAATAGCAACCGGTGTGGCAATCATCAGCGACATCGCCGCGAAAGCAGACCACGGGGTATCGCCAGAGAATTGTCCAGTCATATTATACAAGGACATTGCCAACGTGAAGTTTTTGGGATTGGTCAGGAATTGCCAGGACAAGGCAAATTCTGTCCAGCCACCCAAAAAGCCCATGAAGAAAGTAACCGCCAGGGCTGGCATGGAAAGTGGCAAAATAATGCGCAAGAACACTTGGTTAAAGCTCGCACCGTCAATGAAGGCGGCTTCGGAAAGGTCCTTCGGAATGGTATCGAGATAGCCCTTCAGATTCCAAATGGCAAACGGCAACATACCGGAGAGCATAGCCATACCTACACCGGGCAAACTGTTACGCAGGTTCCAAGTCTTTTCACAGGCATTGACAATTTGCATTGCAGTCCCAACAAAACCACCCGCTTTGCAAGCTTCCTTAAACCACGGTGTGAGCGGGATTTGGATACCATTCAGCAAAACGAACAATGGCGCGATGGTGGCAATAGACGGTAACATCAGCACCGTAATGACGATCATCATTAGCATTTTGCGTCCACTGAAATCAAAACGTGAAAAAATGTACGCCGCACTGACGCCAATCAATACCGAGAGTCCCGCAGTACTCACAGCCAACAACAAAGAGTTGCGCACGAGTTCCACAAAGGAAACCGGGTTATTAGTCGGTTGGTCTAATACGCGTTGATAAGCTTCTACCGAAAATACAGTGGGGATAATATCTTTCGGGCGAGCTTCATCCTTTCCGTTGAATGACATGCCTATCACCCAAAATACCGGGTACAAAACAGTGAAGGCGATGAACAACAATAAGACTTGGTAAATCAATTGTTGTGGCAAACTGATTTTTTTGGTATCGCTATGCATCGTAACTCTCCGTAGCTTTGGTGACTTGGTTTGTCAGCAAGGTCAAAATCAAGAGAACAAAGAAAATAATTACGCTAAAGGCGGCGGCTTTGCCATACAAGCGTTTTTCGTTTACCAAGCGGTAAGCCGTTGTGACCATAATTTCGGTTTGGCGTAACGGTCCACCCGCAGAAGTAAAGAAGATTAAGTTGAACAGGTTGAAAGTAGTGATAATACCCAACATAGCGGCAGGCACCATCGCCGGGCGCAACAACGGTAGCGTGATGTTCCAGAATTGTTGCTGTCCGGTTGCGCCGTCAATTGAAGCGGCTTCGTACAAATCCGAAGGAATGGATTGTAACGCACCGGTTGCCACAATGGTCATAAAGGGCCAACCCAACCAAATATTGGTAATCAGCAGGGCAAAGTAGGATAGGGGCAATGGTTGCCACGGAAAGAACCAAGAGAAGGGTGCCTTTGTGTCTTCCATCCAACGTATCGCAAAATTCGCTGGATCTGCACCAAACCAAGAGCCAATCCCCGCCAGAGTGTTATTGATAACGCCGTTGGTGGGGTCAAACATATTACGCCAAACAGTGGCAATAACCAGCGTTGGTAAGAGCATTGGCACTACGTAAATAGCGCGATATACACCCTTGCCCCAGATACCGGGTTGGTTGAGCAAAACCGCAATTAAGATACCTAGACTGACATGAAAAATTACGTTTGAGAAAGTCCACCAAAGATTGAAAAACAACAATTTGCCCATATTAAAGTTGGACAAATCTGTAGAAACCGGTGCATTTTTCGTTCTGTCCTTCAATAGCTCATTTGGACAAAGCCAATTTGGGACACCTTCAGCAGTATCTTCTGCAAAGATATTGACATAGTTACACAATACAACATTGGTGGGCGCTTCGCTACCGATTTTTAAATTTGAGATGCCATAATCAGTAAAAGACATCCAAATTTGGAAAAAAAGCGGGTAAAACGTAATAAAACCCATTACCAGGAATGCCGGTAATAAATACAAGGTTATTAAGCGGGTGCGGCTTGTGCGGTACCACCATTTACCAAAATCAAAGCCTTCGTTGTTCGTCATGTTTGTAGCTGTCATAAAAAGTCCTCTCCAAATTACAAACAAGTGGGGCAGTTATCCAACTGCGGGACTAAAAAAGACATTAGATGAGATGCGTACCGCAAAAGAGTTGAAAAAGCAACGCGGAACCAGCTTAGAAAAATTTTTGCAGTTACCCTGTAAAAGAGCAATTCAAAATAGTTGATAGATTCCTTTGGACAACTTCGCTTTGCAGTATGGTTGAGCCAATCTTGTGTCGCAAGATTGAAGTAGCAGAGAGAAACTCTCCCTGCTACTTCATGGGTCACAGCAAATTACTTGCCGTTGGCTTCGTTCA
>DKKK01000090.1:0-167 GCA_002455215.1 Anaerolineales bacterium UBA6668
CAAGTGAGACAGTTGATAGCCCGATCATCTTGACCGCAGGCGCCGCCAACAAAATCCGTACCCTTCTACAAGAACGCAACCTACCTAACCACGGCTTGCGCGTGTTTGTCAGCGGGGGTGGATGCTCCGGTATGCAGTATGGCATGGCGCTCGAAGCCGCCGAACGC
>DKKK01000090.1:210-6998 GCA_002455215.1 Anaerolineales bacterium UBA6668
TTCCTGCTGTTCGCACTAAAATAAACGCTTATTCGCTAATAAATAAGCGGTCTGCTTCGCAGACAAAAGCAAACAGGCTGGAAATCCAGCCTGTTTGCTTTTTGATGAAATATGAAAAATTGCCCTATCCGATACGGCGGCGAATGAGCGAGAGCAAACCAGCTAGCAAACTCAACATAAATAAGCCAATAATGTACAGCGCAGGTGGGATACCCGATGTTTGTGTGCCGGTTGTTTGCTCAAATTGCGGCACTTCCACTGGTGGGGCAGGTGTATAGGTAGGTAAGCGTTCCGGCAAGGGTGTGCCACCCGCTCCGACACCTGGCTCCAATGTAGGCGTCTCCGTTCCCGTCACAAATTCTGGTACTTCCACTACCGGAATCGCATCAATCGTTACATTACGCAATTGTACCAATTCGCGGAAAACCCAAGCTTGATTGTTGGGGGCGCCGAAATATTCCACCAATAGCCAATCGCCAATTTCAGTTTTGCCTAGCACAATTGCGGTTTGCCCAGGCGCGAAGCTACCCACTTGCTCAGAATCTTTGTTGGGGTAAAGCCGCAGGTTGGCGACATCCGGGGCATACACCATCGGCCCGCTGGGGGTTTCGGTGGGGGCAAGTGGCAGGGGTGTATCGGTGGGGATTTGGGCTTGGACACCCCACTCCAACGGTAGTAGCGCTAAACACAGCGCAAACCAGAACAGTACGACAATTCTATTTTTTCTCATAGAAACCTGCTTTTCATAAAAATCTGCTTTTCATAGAAATCTGCTCTCTATGAGAGCTAAGCTTTTTCTTCTTCATTGGAAANNCTTCTATAAACACTTCCCGGGTTTTGCCGCCCTGCCGTTCATCCCCCACCAGACCCATCTCTTTGAGCTCATCCATCAAACGGGCGGCACGCGGATAGCCAATCTTTAACTTACGCTGTAGAAGGCTGGCAGAGGCATTGCCTTCCTTTTTCACCAGTTCAATCGCACGGGTAATCAGGTCATCCTTATCGGCGACTACCTGCTGACGAGCCAGCAAATCTTCCCAGGGGGCAACCTTTTTGGCAGTGCCAGCGCTGGCTGGAACCAACACATTGCCGCCGGGCGGCGCACTGGGCACATCTTCTAGCGCGATCTCTTCCATAGGGGTTTCCCACTTGTCTTGACAAAACTTGACAATGCGGTCCATCTCATCTTCCCGTACAAATACCCCTTGCATACGCCGTGGGGTTGCCGCTTCAGGGCTTAGGAAGAGCATATCCCCCTTGCCTAGCAGATTTTCTGCACCCGGTGTATCCAAAATCACGCGCGAGTCCATGCCAGACGCCACCATGAAGGCAATACGGGCGGGGAAGTTCGCTTTAATTAAGCCGGTGACAACATCGGTGCTGGGGCGTTGCGTGGCAACCACCAAATGGATACCCGTGGCACGTGCCATTTGGGCAAGGCGGGCAATCATGCGTTCAGTCTCGTCCGGTGCTTGCATCATCAGGTCGGCGAGTTCATCTACTACCACCACAATATGGGGTAAGGGATTGTTGTCCTGGGTTGCCCGCATTTTGGCATTGTAGGTTTTTAGGTCGCGCGTTTGCGCCACTTCAAACAGGCGATAGCGGCGTTCCATCTCACGCACCATCCAACGTAGTGTGCCGATAATCCGTTGCAGTTCCACTTCAACATGCCCCAATNNCCAAGCCATTAAAGCGGATGAGTTCCACCTTTTTCGGGTCAATCAAAACCAAGCGTAATTGTTCCGGTGTATTGTTAAAAACCAAGCATGAGATAATACTAGTGACACATACCGACTTACCCGAACCCGTCGTGCCTGCCACCAGCAGATGGGGCATTTTGGCTAGGTCAGCCGCTACCGCTTTGCCGGAAACATCCGCCCCTAGCGGGAAAGCCACTGGCGTGTTGAGCTTTTGAAATTGCTCACTCTCCACCACCAAGCGCAGTCCAATTACCCCTTTACGGGCGTTGGGCACTTCAATGCCGACAAAGGTCGTGCCGGGCACGGGCGCTTCAATGCGTACACGCGTGGCGTTCAGCGCTAGTGCTAAGTCGTTATTTAGGTTGGCAATTTGCGAGACGCGTACTTTGGTTGGGCGCATGGTGCCATCTGGTCCCGGCTTTTCGGAAATGCCAGGACTGACCAGATATTGGGTGACAGACGGACCGGTGCGACATCCTTCATAGGTGGCATGAACGCCAAAATCGCCTAATGTGCGAATAATGGTGCTGGCGGCGGATTCGAGTTCCGCTTTGGATGCTTTCACAAATTCAGTTTTGTTCAGTAAGTTGACAGAAGGTAACCAATCAGAACGTTGCACGGTGATGGCTTTTTCCTGTGCCGCTTCGATGGGGGATGAAGCAAACGCCGGGGCTGGCTTGCGCAGTAAACGTGAGGGGGTCGGCGCAGTGGGTGCTTTGGTTTGGCGGGCGGGGGCGCTAGGCGCAGGGCGTGCCAGTTCTTCAGCTTCGAGTGGGATTTCGCCACCCATGCGGGCTTGCAAGGCGATGAGCGCATCAAACGGTAATTGCCAGCTAACGCCAAACAAGGTGGCAAGAGCAAGCACCAGTAAAACACCCAGCCCGAAGGTTGTCCAGCCTTGCAGGAGTTGGCTAACCGCCCAAGCGAGCGCCCAGCCAATATAGCCCCCCCCTTCTCCAGCCGCCGCGCTGGTTAGCAAGCTTCCATCCAGCATTAAATCCATAAAGTTCAGCTGGTTTGACCAGGCTAACCCTTGCCCTAGCATGGCATGTGAAAAGCCCAAGGCGGTCAGGGCACAAATTTCGCTGAGCAGAATTTGCTTCCACGGGATTTGCAAGGCGCGATAAAAATTCTTCCAAAGAATGAGTACCCCAATGGTCAGGGCTGAAACTGGCGCTAGGATTGCCCCCCAACCTAGCCACACATTCAGAAACTGGCGGACACTAACCAACCAATTGCCGTTAGACAGGCGCAGGAGTGCCAGCAAACCGACAATGCCAAAGCCAATCATCAGGATGGCAAAGATTTCGTCAAAGCGGCGTGTCATTGCCCGCCACAGGTCGCCCAACCACCAGGCGGTACGCACCCACAACGGGGTAAACGGTTCGGTAACGACTTTGGTGTCGGGTTTTTTGTTGGGGGCGGATGCACGGCGGGCGGGTTCGGCGCTAGTAGGGGCAGAATCTGCTTTGGCAGACAGGCGACGCGGCTTGCCATTGGCAGAGACCGGGCGCGAGAGTTTGCTCAAGGCGCGTGTTTGGGTGGGAGATGGGTCATGCTTACGTGACATACCCTAGACTATACGACATTTTTGCCCGCTTGCCAAGTAATTCGCACAAGTGAGCTAATTTTTGCTCCCTAGCAGTACCCACCCAATAAAAAAATCCCGCCGGGTAGGATTCCCCAGCGGGATTGGCAAAGCTGATTTAGGTAAAGTGGGCTATCCTATAGCCCTAGCTCGTAATAAGCCCGCACAATTTTTTGGATAGACAAGTAATAGGCGGCAGTACGATAGTCGTCTATGTTGTCGTTTTCCCAATAAATACTGCGGATTTGTTGGTAGGCGGTGCGCATGGTGTCATCCAAGCCGGAGCGCACCAAGTCTAGCTCGTCCGCACCTTTGATGATATTTTCCTTGATGATAGCTGGCACTTTTTGCCCGGTCGTCGACTCAATGGCTTCCACCACGGCTCGCCCGCGATATTCTTCATTGCGACGTTGCATCCGTCCAAAACGAATGTGTTGCAAATTCTTAATCCATTCAAAGTAGCTAACGGTGACGCCGCCCGCATTGACATACATATCTGGCAGGACGGTGATACCGCGTTTGCGCAAAATTTCATCCGCATCGGCAGTAACCGGACCGTTGGCGGCTTCCACTACCACTTTACATTGCACGCGCCCGGCATTCTCTGCGGTGATTTGGCTTTCGAGCGCGGCGGGTATGAGCAAATCGCAGGGATATTCCAATACGGAAGTACCATCTGCAACATAACGAGCATCGGGGAAACCTTGTAATTGCCCTTTATTCGTTAACATCCATTGTTTGATGGCTTCGATATTTAAACCGTTGTCATTAATGAGTGCGCCAGAGCGTTCAATTAAGGCGACTACTTTGCACCCGTCTTCTTCGGATAGGAATTTGGCGGCGTGATAACCGACATTGCCCAGCCCTTGCACAACCACCCGTTGCCCTTCCAATGCGCCGGTCAAACCAGCGGCTTTTAGGTCTTCAGGGTGGCGGAAAAACTCACGAATGGCGTACTGCACGCCACGACCGGTGGCTTCTTCACGCCCCCAAATACCGTTGCTGGTGACCGGTTTGCCGGCGACACACGCCATGTAGTTGATATCGTCGGGGCGTAAGGCTTTGTAGGTATCGGCGATCCATGCCATTTCACGCGGTCCCGTACCCATATCCGGGGCAGGCACATTTTCCGATGGGCTAATAAAACCACGGTCAATAAGGGTACGTGCAAAGCGGCGGGTAATGCGTTCCAAGTCTTCTTCATTGTACGCCTTCGGGTTGATACGCAGTCCGCCTTTTGAGCCGCCGTAGGGGACATCCACAATTGCGCATTTGTAGGTCATTAAAGACGCCAATGCTTCCACTTCGTCTTGGTCAACGCTTAAGCTGTAGCGAATACCCCCTTTGGCGGGTAAACGGTGGTCGCTATGCAAAGCCAGCCAGCCTTTGAAGGTATGGAATTGACCGTCCGATAATTTGACAACAAAGTGAACTTGAAGCACCGAGCTACAATATTTGACATGGTTCTGAATGCCCACCGGCAAATCCATCAGGGACATCGCACGGTCCACCATGCGGTTTACGCTATTGCGAAATTTGTATAAATCGGCAGTTGTAGAGGACAAGATATTCTCTCCTTTTTTGGAAATAATGTGCAAGCAAGAGCAAACGGGGGAACTCTTGTTTGTGTTCGTAATGGTTACGGAGCTAGTGTACAGCGAAGTGCATAATCTGGCAAGTGTAACTTTGTGCAAATATGACAAAAGAAAAACACACCTATGATTTGTTGCCACTTTATTATCATGGTAAATTTATACTCAACGGAGCTGTTATAGCTAGTATGGGTTATATTCGACACCCGTACCCACTATCAGGCTATGCCTTTCCCTTTAGTCATAAAAGCGCACTTCCCATGCGTGTCGAATATCGTATGCGATAGTACCAACCGGATTCTTTCAAACTTATGATAACTCTATGGACATTTCACCACTTCTTAATTGGCTGATAGCCGCCGCTTCTGTTATATTTGGAGTCTGGCTGGTGGGGCAAACACTCATTGCCGCCGTCAGCACTTACATTGTCCCGCGCGGTATTAACCATTGGCTGATTCGCTTCATCTATTATCGCCTACGAAAACTTTTGGGGCTATACATTCGCAATTTGAACGATTATCAGCGCAAAGATATGGTGATGGCTTTCTTTGCCCCTATCGCTTTGGTGATGGCCGCGCTAGCGCTCTTGGCGTTGTTATTAGTGGGCTACACCTTCATTTACTGGGGATTGGGAATTCGCCCATTGTATGCCGCATTTCACCTGAGCGGGTCCTCTTTGCTGACGTTGGGCTTTGATGATGCCAAAAGCTGGCTATTTTCACCCATCATTTTTAGTGAAGCCATGCTTGGCACATTTTTTACAGCCATTCTCATCGGTTATATCCCGACCATCTATAGCGCCTTTTCCAAGCGGGAGGCATTGGTCAATTTGCTAGAAGTGCGGGCTGGTAGCCGTATTTCTCCGTTGGAAATGATTTTACGGGCACACCGCTTGAACCGTTTTGAGCATTTTGGCGAATTGTGGGAGCGCTGGGAAATGTGGTTCTCGGAGGTGGAAGAATCTCACACGTCTTTGGTGGCAGTGGCATTCTTTCGCTCGCAGAAACCAAATTTGTCGTGGATCACTGCCGGCGGGTGTGTGCTGGACACTGCCGCGTTAGAACTTTCCCTGCTAGACAAGCCCAACGATGTTCGCGCCGCTCTGACTATACGCGCCGGTACGGTTTGTTTGCGTAGCATGGGGGATTTTTTCCGCATTCCTTATAACGCCGACCCCAAGCCAAATGACCCAATCAGCATTCAACGCTATCAATTTGACCTGTTGTGCGAAGAACTACGCAAGGAAGGCGTACCGTTGAAAGCGGATTTGGAACAAGCGTGGAAAGACTTTGCCGGGTGGCGGGTAAATTACGACACGTTGCTGGTCACACTCAGTCAAATGTTTGTAGTTCCGCCCAGCATTTGGGAAAATGAATTTCGCAAAGGTCCCGTGCAAGCGCAAAATTCAACTTCATTATTTTACGGAAAGTGAGATTAATCTCTGGATAAGTCGGNNCAGGCAAACATGGTGTATCCGGCTGGGATGGCAAACCACAGGGTAATCCCGGCTCGCAAGATGAGAAAAGCTGTCACCAGCCACAGCAAAGTTCCAAAGATGCCGATTGCCATATTGCGCAAAACCGGAGCGAGCGCACTAGAATCACCGTTGTATTTGCCGTATAGAATGATGAGAGCCAGCACAATGTTAACCGGCGCAATGGCAAGCACAGCGGCAATTGCCTTTGAGCGATCTTTGAGCAGGGTAATGGTCAAAAGCAGGATAATGGAGATAATAGTCGGAAGGATTTTTTCAAAGAAGGACAACATTTGATATTCGCCTGTCTGGATGAGCGTTTTTGCGCTTAAAATTTGCGGATTCAAAACGTCAAAAATACCATTCTAACTCCAATCCAAAATTTGAAAAAGTACACCCATTCCCTACTCCAGGGCAACCGCATGAAAAAG